>NZ_JAMYSJ010000027.1:0-77128 GCF_040321855.1 Mesorhizobium sp. M0227
GGCGATCATGCCCCCGTGTCGTCAAAAAGCTACCAGCCAAATATCCTGTCAGAACACTGAAGGTGCCTAAGTGAACTGCATTAGGCCTCGCGCCCGGCTTTTTTTGTGTCTGAGTGATTTTCCCGGGTGATCGGGAAATCAATTCCGGGGTAATCGGCTATCAACCGGGAATGCAGGGCTTCAGCTCTGGAAACTTCTCGTCGAAGCGCGCAGCCCACCGTGTCAGCCGGGCGCGGCCCTTTTCCCATTTTCCGGCAAAGCGCAGCGAGAGATAGCCAAGGCAGGCGCGCAGCGCCATCTGGCCGGCGGTGATCTTCTTCGGCAGCTTCGGCGGGTTGGCGTTGAGCAGGTCGAGTGCCGCCGTGATCTTCGCCCACTGGCGATCGAGCCAAGGCTGATAGACCATCTCCTCGGGCCGCGTGCGCCGTTCATAGACCATCGACAGCGCGCAGTCGCAAATGCCGTCGGCCAATGCCTCCAGCACTTCCGCCTCGAGCCGCTTGTCGGGATTGCGTGGAAAAAGCGCGTTCTTCGACAAACGGTTGAGATGCTGGGTGATGGCGCGACTGTCATGGATGGAGCGACCGTCGTCGAGCACCAGAACCGGGATCTTGCCGAGCGGGTTGGCGTCGACCAGTTCGGCCGGTTTGTCCTCGGTTTTGACCGCCACCGTTTCGATGTCGATGCCGGCATAGGCTGCGGCCATGCGCACTTTGGAACTGTAGGGAGAGGTGGACGCATAGAGCAGTCTGGGCATGATCGGTTTCCTGTTTTGCAGGCCGGCAGTGTTGACCGATCAGGCGCGATCGAGCAATGGCCAGAAGCGGAAAACCCAGCCGCCAGCGAGCGGCGCATCGGCCAGGGCCGTTTAGCGAGCGCTCCGTGAAGACGGCGCTTCATCACCATGGTCGCCGAGTTGCCGGAATCGCAGGGATCGCTCAGCCGGCAGGCAAGACCGAAGAGCCTCGCGCCGATATTTCATCACCCGCATGAATGACACAAAAAAAGCCCCACCGGACTTCGCCCTATGGCGAAGTCCTGGGAGCTGCGAAAAGATATCCTCCGTCCGCCTCTGTTCTCGCCTTCCGACTGCCTAAACAGCGAGCGGGGCGCCTGTCAGGCACCCGCCCTTGACTGTTTCGGCACCGCCCCGGCGAGGGAAGACGCGACTACTTCTTGCCGGCCTTCGCGGGCGCTGCCTTCGGCTTGGCCGCAGGTGCCGCTTTCTTCACCGGTGCTGAAGATTTCGCTGCCGCAGCCTTCTTTGCCGGAGCAGCCTTCGCAGCCGGCTTCTTGGCAGGTGCAGCCTTGGCAGCCGGTTTCTTGGCGGGCGCTGCCTTCTTCGCTGCGGGTTTCGCCGCGGCTTTCGCTGCAGGCTTCTTGGCCGGTGCCGCCTTCGCAGCCGGCTTTGCCGCTGCCTTCGCGGGTGCCGCCTTCTTCACTGCCGGTTTCGCAGCAGCTTTCGCTGCCGGCTTCTTGGCCGGTGCTGCTTTTGCCTTGGCCGCCGCGGCCTTCGGCTTGGCAGCGGGTGCTGCTTTCTTCACTGCAGCTGCGACCTTTGCCGTCGCTGCTTTTGCGGGTGCTTTCTTTGCCGGTGCCTTGGACGCCGGCGCTTTGGATGACTGCTTAGCCATGCGATGCCCCTTCCTTTGTGCCGACGGCCGTAATGACCCGGCACGCTCATGCATATCTGACTCGCGGCTTGCTAGCCAGCGAAGCAATAGACCGATTTTCGCAGCTTAAATTTCGGTTACGATCGGCACATGGTCGTGCTGACCGTCGCAGAAATTCACTGCTGATCTTCGACCAATGGCTAGAATGTGTCGCCGACATTCTCCACACTCCGCGGGACCGCTCCTCTCGTGAAGCTCCCAAGATCAGTGAACAGCTTTGCATGTCGATCGTCGGTCGCCGATATCATGACCGCCGCCTCATCGGTGCGATCATCTCGTGCAGGCGCACGATCTATACTGCAATGCGACAGCCGGTCGATGCATCGTCTTGTCAAGCACGATCGCAGATCGGCTTGCTCGTGAATTGACAGATAACTCTACATGACAGAGTATTCTGTACAGCATGCGGGAGCACTTCAATGTCGATCGCACAGGAGCAAGCGGCGCTGCCGCCGTTCCAGATTGCCAAGACGGTCCGCCACGGCGGCAGCATGGTTGTCCGTGGCCTCCGGCTTGGCTGCGCCGGAGCCAATCGATGAGTGCCGACGAAATCATCCACCAGAGCACTCGGCTCAGGATCATGGCCGCGCTGAGCATGCTGGAAAGGCGTCAAACACTGGACTTCACCGGGCTGAAGGCCATCGTGGACGTCACCGACGGCAATCTCGGCGCGCACCTCGATACGCTGGCCAGGGCGGGTTATGTCGACATCGAAAAGCTGTTCGTCGGCCGCCGGCCGCAGACGCGCGTCAAGGCGACGACGAGTGGACGGCGCGCGTTCCGCGGCCACGCCGCATTCCTGCGCAAAATCCTCGATCAGGCCGAGGCGGCGCCGCGCAGGAAATAGCATGGTGACCGGGCAATCCTGCGCGATCCGCAGTTCCGTCACGGCTGATAACCGAGGCAGATGGCGCCGAGCGCGACGATGGCGCAGGCGCCGACCCGCCGCGGCGTCAGCACCTCGCCGAGGAACAGGCGTCCGATGAAGGCCGCGAAGACGACGCTGGTTTCGCGGATCGCGGTAATCGGCCCGGCCGGCCCGAGCGCGAAGGCCGCGACCACGACACCGTAGGCCAGAAGTGCAAACAGGCCCCCGCCCAGCGCCTTCCAGGTTTCAGACGCGCGCAGGTCGACAATGAGCCGGCCACGGCAGGCGACGAAGGCCGCCGGCAGCAACGGGCCGTAGATCAGCAGGACCCATGCGGTGTAGGCGCCGGCGTTTCCCGCCGCCCGAACGCCGAGCGCATCGACCGTCGCATAGGCGGCGATGATAGCTCCCGTTGCCAATGCATAGAATATCGATGTCGTGGCGGCCCTGCCCCGTCCGAGTGAAAGGCCCATGATGCCGCCCGCGACCAGCGCGACACCAATGGTCTGCGGCAGAGTGAGCTGCTGGTTGGCCAGGAAGAACCCGCCGAGCGTGACAAGCAGCGGCACGCTGCCGCGAACGATCGGATAGACCTGTCCCAGTTCGCCATATCTGTAGGCGGCCACCAGAAACAAACTGTAGCCAACCTGCAGGCAGGCCGAGAGCACGATGTAGGACCAGGCCGGCGCGGCCGGAAGGGCGTGGAAGAAGGCGAAGGGGATGGCGAGCGCCGTGCTTGAAAAGCTCATGACGGTGACGGTCCACAGCCTGTCGGCCCCCGTGCGCAGGAACGCGTTCCAGCTTGCGTGCAGGATCGCCGCAAACAATGCGAGCCCGATGACCAGCGGGCTCATTGCGGCCTGCGCGAAGCAGCGACGATGCCCATGGCCGCCTTGCGGGCGTCGCGAATGGCGGCGTCGGCCTGCCCCATCTGCGCCAGCAAGGTCGCACCTTCGATCAGCATAAGCAGCGTCGCCGCCACGCTCTCGGCGCGGCCGCGCGGCATCACCTCTTCGAGGATAGACCGCATGCGCCG
This sequence comes from Mesorhizobium sp. M0227, assembly GCF_040321855.1. Lineage (NCBI taxonomy): Bacteria > Pseudomonadati > Pseudomonadota > Alphaproteobacteria > Hyphomicrobiales > Phyllobacteriaceae > Mesorhizobium > Mesorhizobium sp. M0227. Next base: position 3,578 of record NZ_JAMYSJ010000027.1, read on the forward strand.
CTTGAGGCCGTTCTTTTGCCTGACAACGGCCTTGAAAACCGGATGCCTGGGATCGCCGAACTCGGCCAGCGCATGTGCGAACAGACAGCCATGGAAATCCGGGCTGCGGAACCAGCGTGCATGCCAGTCGAAGATTCTTCCGATTTTCTGTTCCGGCGGAATGCCCTCTTGGGCGAGCCGGTCGAGCTGGCGGTCGAAACGCATAGCGCGATAGCCAAGCACCTCGACGATCAGTTCGTCCTTGCTGGGAAAGTGGCGATACATCGTCATCTTGGCCACATCGGCTTCGGCGATGATCCGGTCGATACCGGTCGCATGGAAGCCGGCGCGCTTGAACAGCACGTAGGCCGTTTCAACGACGTGCTGGCGCTTATCGGAAACGGGCGATGGTGTCATGCGTTTACCGAGTGGTGAGACAGGTCTGTCTCATAGCTATGCGACGGATCGCGTCTGCTGTCAACGCGGCACAAAAAACGCCTGCAGCCGATCAAGCCACAGGCGCGGAAGAGATTGGAAGGGGAGACCGGGTTTAGCGCAGAATGCGGCAGCGGCCGTTGTAGACCATCCAGCGGTCGAAGCCCGAGACGCAAAATTCGACATTGTCGCCGATCGAGGCAAAGCCCTGGCCTTCCTCGATCAGGTACCAGATGGTGCGATCGCGGCCGTCGGACAGACTGACGGTGGCGCCGCAATAACGGCGACCGATCGGCCAGGTATCGTTGGCCGCCAGATAGCGATGCTGGTGGATGCGCCGGAAATCGGTGATCTGCACGTCAGGCAGATGCGGCACGTGATGCACCTGATAGGAAAAGCGGCTGGTGATCTTGTTCAGTACCCAGGGCTGACCGCAGACCCCGCTGTCTTCATCGGAATAGACCGTAAGATCGGCGGCCTGCACGGTCTGGGTGATACCGAGAGGCGCGGCAAGCGGGGTGCAGAGCGAAATCAGGGCGGCAAGGGCGGATTTGGCGAAGCGAGTCATGGCAGCCTCTCAAGGTCGATTGCGCGCACTGTGCGGATTCGCTCGGCGGCGGTCAAGCGGTTGCGTTGACAATGGTTTCCCAGTTTGAAACCGCTTTTTGACCAAAGCCGAGTTTGCACGCACCGGAATGGCTCTGGCACGTTCATATCCAGACCCAAGAGAGCACGGTCCCTGGGTCATCGATGAGCCCGCCTCAAGCCTGCTCGCCGGCCAGCCATTCCAACGACCAGTGCGCCGGCCGCCCCACCGCAAGCAGCCTGTGCAGGGCCGGCAGCAGCGTCCGCAGCTCGCCCTCCAGCGTGAACGGCGGGTTGACCACCAGCAGACCGCTGCCGTCGAGGCTGGGTTCCGAAGAGGCCGGCCTGATCTCGAATTCGATGTCGAGCAGCTTCGGAATGCCGGATTGCTTCAGCGCCTTGCGGAAGGCGATGATCGCCTTGCGGTCCTTGATCGGATACCAGAGCGCGTAGATGCCGCCGGGCCACCGCTTGTGCGCCCTTATAAGCCCGTCGACAAGGCGTTCGAACTCACCCGCTTCCTCGAATGGCGGATCGATGAGGACAAGGCCGCGCTTTTCCTTCGGCGGCAGATGGGCGCCGAGCGCCAGCCAGCCATCGAGCTCGATGATCCGGGCCTGGAAATCGCCGGCAAAGAACGTCCTCAGCCTCGCGGCATCCTTGGGGTGCAGCTCGATCGCCGTCAGCCGATCCTGCTTGCGCATGAGATGGCGCGCAATCAACGGCGAGCCCGGGTACTTCTGGATGCCACCCTCGGGGTTGAGCGACCGTATTGTCTCCAGATAAGGCGCGAGCAGCACCGCCACCGGCGCGGCAAACGAAGCATCGATCAGCCTGCCGATGCCGCCTTGCCATTCACCCGTCTTCTGCGCCTCGAGCGACGACAGGTCGTAGCGGCCAATACCGGCATGGGTGTCGACGACCCGAAACGCCTTGTCCTTCTGCTTCAGATACTCGAGCAAGCGTGTCAGCACGACATGCTTGACGACGTCAGCGAAATTCCCGGCATGATAGGCGTGGCGGTAGTTCATGGTTTTGTACCGTTATGCACGTCGTTGTCCCAAACCGCTGCACACTTTTGGGCGACATGCATCAGCCCCTGCCCCAGCGCGGCGGTGGCGGCTGCGAGTTGGGATTTTCCGGCCGGCCGCCACGAGTGCGCAAAGTCAGCAAGAACCCGATCAGGCCGATCGCCATCAGCGCGAAGCCGACCGGCCGTGCACGGCTGTCGATCTCGCCGGCGCCGGAGCGCAGGATGAGATCGACCGCCCGCATCGGTATGTCGTCGGCATCACCCGGTCCGACGGTGAAGATGTAGGGACCCGGGCTGACGGTCGCGATCACGCCGGCCTCGTCGCGAAAGATCTTGTCGGGCAGTTGCGGGCTGGCCTGGCGAGGATTGTCGGAATGGTTGAACTGCAGCGTCGAGGCGAGCACCGTGCGGCCATTGCTTGCAGCGGTCAGCGTCAGCACGGTGCGCTGCTGCGAGACGATGCGCTCTGCTCTTGCGGTCAGGTCGACCAGCACCCGCACCGGCGCGTCGCGGCCGGAGAGCGGCACCGTCAGCGGCTTGAAGCGGCCCTGCTCATAGACCCGCCAGGTGCCGATCTGATGGCCGGAGAAATTGCTCATCGCCCAGGGATAGACGACACCAATGCCGGCGCCGACGAGCAGGATCAGGACAAACAGAAAGCGCATTCACATCACCACATTCCATCGTGACCTTGCCAATAGCGCCCCAACGATCAAAAGGCGATGGCCAGCCGAGTCGCCACCCCAGGCGATCGAGCTAGACGTGCGCAAGCAACAACCCTGTGGCGGCGTGGCCGGGCGCCAATGCGGAGTTCTACCTATGCGCTTAAAATTCGTTGCCGAAATGACCGCTCCTCCACTATGAAATGAACACGCGCATGCGCTTTTCGGCGAAATGGGCCATCGGTGCGCCTTGCGAACCAGAGGCCTTGATGGGCAAAGATCATGAACAGCGGCACCAAAAGAGGATAAAGTCAAAATTCGTCCCTGTGAATGAATTTGCTTACAAAGCTTTAGCCCTTGCCCTTCTTCCAACTATAGCCAGCTGCGGCGTGCCTACGATAGGTCAAGCCCTATGGTATGAATATTCGCGCCCTGGAATTTATATTTTCACTCCGAGCGGTTTCGGGCAGCAATCTCGTTGCTATCTGAAATTTTCCCGTCGCTTGGGTCGTTAAATCCACTTTCGGCTGGATCCATCCCGACCTCGCCCTGAATTGCGCAACCCCTCCTCCATGGCGATCTTGGCTGCCAAGCGCTGATTCGACATAACGAACAGCGTGTGGCGCCGACGGCCAGCGACCGACCCAATACGCTGATTCGAAATGAGGAACTGCTCTGGACATCTCCCGGTTCAGCTTCGAGGCCGATGCCGGCCCGTGATTAACCATTCGCAAACAGATATGGTTAAGAAATATCTAATTTAGTTGACTATGATTTCCACAGGTATATTTTCGATGCGTTGGGATGTGCAATTTGGGCGAGCAATCGACGATGGTGACACCGAGCGTGTAATCGCGATTTCGGGGCGCAGAGAATGCTGAGTGGCAGCACGGAGGTTGTGTAGTCGCACCAGCTTCGCGAAAGCCAAAGAACAATTGACGCACATCAGTGATGGCGCTTCCGCAGATGCGGAGGTTTGCCACGTTCTGAGTAACGTGGCCGGGCGATGCTTTGTCCCGGCCCGGCGGTAGCGTGTGCGGTGCGTATGAGGAAAGCATGAGTAAGCTTGTCAAGGTTCTGAAACTGGAATCCGGCAGCCAAAGGGGCGCCAACCAAAGCCGACCACGCGCCCTTGTCGCCGGAGGAGCGGGATTTTTAGGATCGCATCTGTGCGAACGTCTTTTGCGGGACGGATACGACGTTGTCGCGCTGGACAATTTCCACACCGGCAAAAGATACAATCTCAATACCCTCCTGCATAATCCGCGCTTCAGCTGCATCGAGCACGACATCGTCGATGCATTGCCTTCGGATCTTCAATGCGACGAGATCTACAATCTCGCCTGCCCCGCCTCTCCGCCGCACTACCAGGCAGACCCGATCCACACCTTCAAGACAAGCGTGCTTGGATCGCTGAACCTTCTGGAACTCGCGCGACAGAACAAGGCCAAGATATTCCAGGCCTCTACATCCGAAGTCTATGGCGATCCCTTCGTGCACCCACAGCCCGAGAGCTACTTCGGCAACGTCAACACGCACGGACCGCGTTCCTGCTACGATGAAGGCAAGCGCTCGGCCGAAACCCTGTTCTTCGATTATTCGAGGACCTATGGCCTCGATATCCGTGTCGCCCGCATTTTCAACACCTATGGTCGCCGCATGCAGCCCGACGATGGGCGTGTGGTTTCGAACTTCATCGTCCAGGCGCTGCGCGGCGAGGACCTGACCGTCTATGGCAGCGGCCAACAGACGCGCTCTTTCTGCTATGCCGACGATCTGATCGAGGGCTTTATCCGACTGATGAACGCGCCGAGCGCGCCCGCCCACCCGGTCAATCTCGGCAACCCTGCCGAATTCACCATCATGGAACTGGCGACGCTGGTCGTCGATTACACCAACGCCCGATCGAAGATCGTGCATCGGCCGCTGCCCGTCGACGATCCCAGGCAGCGCAAGCCGGACATCTCCTTTGCCAAGGCCAATCTCGGCTGGGAGCCGAAAATCAGCTTGAGCCAGGGGCTCGCGCGTACCGTCGAGTATTTTGATGCCCTGCTTTACGGAAGCCACATCGCCAGAGGAGCTGCCGCTTCATGAGCCGGCCGGCAGTCCTGGTGACGGGTGGAGCCGGTTTCATCGGCAGTCACACCTGCAAGCAGCTGGCCGCCGCCGGCTACATGCCGGTGGTTTTCGACAATCTGAGCCGCGGCAATGAGAGATCCGTCGGCTGGGGTCCGCTTGTCGTCGGCGATATCCGGGTTCAGGATGCACTGCGGCGGGCTATGGAAACGTACCGGCCGACGGCCGTGATCCATTTTGCGGCGCTGGCCTATGTCGGAGAGTCCGTTCGCGAGCCGGCCGAATATTATTCGACCAATGTGACAGGCACCATCGCGGTGCTCGATGCCGCACGCGCGAGTTCGATCGAAAACATCATCTTCTCCAGCAGTTGTGCGACCTACGGCGTGCCGGAAGCGTTGCCCGTTCGCGAGACCTCCTCGCAAAATCCGATCAGCCCCTACGGGCGCTCCAAGCTGATGGGTGAACAGATCATCGGCGACTATGCATCCGCGTATGGAATGAAATTTGCGATCCTGCGCTATTTCAACGCTTGTGGCGCCGATCCCGACGGCGAGCTTGGCGAGTGGCATTCGCCGGAAACCCATCTGGTTCCCAGAGTGCTCATGGCCGCAGCGGGCATCATCGACGCGATCGAGGTTTTCGGCACCGACTACGACACGTCGGACGGCACCTGTGTAAGGGATTATATCCACGTCACCGATCTGGCCCGCGCGCACGTGAAAGCGCTCACGCATCTCGAGGGTGGCGGACGGAGCCTTGCAGTCAATCTCGGCACCGGGCGGGGCGTCTCCATCAAGGAGATCGTCAAGGCGGTCGGCCGAATGACGTCGAGGCCGGTTCCGGCAGTGCTCAGGAGCCGACGCCCTGGGGATCCGGCGGAGCTCTACGCCGATCCGGGAAGCGCACGCGAACATCTTGGCTTTGTGCCGGAGCTTTCAGACATCGACACCATTGTCAGGACGGCCGCTCCCTTTTTCGGACTGAAGACCAAGCCAATGAAACTGCCGCCAGCCAGGGTGGCAGCGTCGGTCGTCGCTCGACGAGTCAGAGATAGCGGGGGTGACAGCTCGCGCGCTGGCCGAATCCGCTAGGGCTGCAGATATAAGGCGAGCCGCCCGAGAACGTGCTGCCATCGCCCGGATTGAACGAGATTTTCACCGGCGCCGGCGTGCTGGCTTTGATCCGTTGCGGTGGTGCAAAGGCGTAGGCATTTTCAGTTGCTATTGTGCTTGTCATCTGGATCGGATGGTCGGCACGGAGCGAGCGCACGAGAAATGTGGCCTGCACGGGCTGGACCGCGGGCTGACTGCGGACCGGGTGGACTATGGGCCTGATAAGGACCGAACCGGTTTCAGTTGCGTCCATACCTTGACAACCTGCAACCATAGAGCTCAACGCTACGGCCGCGGCAATAGATACGACATTTTTGCTTGAGCAAAATACGCTCGCGGAATTTCTCATCCTCTGTCCCTTGCTATCAAGTATAAGCCAAGGGCGCGTTGCGACATACTATACTTGGGCCGCTTTCACGCCGCACGAGTGACCACTCGCACATCACACATTATATTAGATATCACTAATTATTAAATTTCATCAAAACCGTATGGCAGGGGCCATCGTCTCGTCGTCTGGCTGATGCAATTGAATGCGACTAGATGCGATCGGCGCGCCGACCGCGCCTGCCGAGCCGCTTAAGGCTTCACCATAAGCGATTCGCGGGTTCCGCGACAGGCGCACGGCAAGAACAGCCAGGCCACTGGCTCAGCGTGGCTGGAAGCATGGCCTACTTCTTGGCATCGACCAGCTTGCGGGTCTCTTCGAACTGCGCGCCCTTGGTGTCTCCTGCTTCGAATTTCTTGTATTCGTCGGAAGGATCCTCGGGAGATCGCTTGAAACCGTACCATTCCCCGTCCGGATCCTTGCGTTGCTCGATGTTCCGGCCCTGAATGCGATGGCTGTAGCAGGTGCGGTGCGGCTCGCCGGTGTAGCTCTTCGATCGCCAGGCGAGCTCCATGCACATCTTGCCGTCCTTGGTCACCAGCCATCTGCCCTCCGCGACGGTTGCCGTGCGCTGCCCGGACGTCCAGGCCCTGAGGTGTCGATTGTCCCGCGCGAAATAAGCTGCTCCGTCCTTCCATATCCATGTGCGGCCGGCATACAGAAGCTGTAGTTCGTAAGCAGTCGGAACAGCGGCGGTACCGGCTTCCGCCGTGCTTTTGTCGTTGGCGGCGGCCGCGTGCGCCGCTCCCGAAACAGCCACCTGACCGCAAAGAGCTAGGAGCAGCACAAGTTGCTTGAGACTTGCACACCGCCGAGGCCCCTTGCGATGCCGACGGCCGACATCAAGCGGCAGCGATCTGATCAAAGCTGTCGGCATAGTTGGCACTCGCATGTCTATTCGGTCCAAGGCGGCTGCGTCAGCACTTTGACGGCCACGCGAACCATTTAACAGTCGTGAGAAAGGCGGTGTCAACCGCCGCAAAGCATGCGGGCAACAACTATTCGCGACACGCGCATTGTCCATCAAGACGGCAACATCGCGATTGCGCATCGGGCTTATGGATCCGGACAGCCGGCCGACCTAAATCAGCAGCCATCGATGAAACCGAGGCCATAGTCGGGTTGGAAAGCAGGCCAATGCCGGAGGTTCCGCGGCCGCCTGAAGTTGCGCGGATGCGCGCTCGCAAGCCAGGCAATGCGATCGATCGGAAAGGCTTGGGCCGCTACCAATGCTGTGGATTTTGAGATACAGCACGCCGCGGCCGACGGAATCCGATAGCGCAAGCCTGCGCAGGAATTGTTGAATTGTTGAAACGAGCTGCCTCAATAATCGTGAGCCTGGCCCTGCTGGCGTGGGTCGTCAGCGACTCGCGCTGGAAGATGGTGGGCGATGCTTTCGCGAGCATTACGCCCGGCGCTTTCGCGGCGGTGGCGCTTGCGCTGTTCGTCACCTACGTGCTGCGCGCGCTGCGCGTCTGCGACGAGTTCCGCGACGAGGTGCATGGCCGTTTCGGTGCCTGCCTGCGGATCATCCTGATCCACAATGCAATGATCAACGTCGTGCCCTTTCGCGGCGGCGAGACGGCCTTTCCCCTGCTCCTGCGCCAGGTCTTCGGCATACCGATCATGCGCGCCAGCGCCTCGCTTCTGTGGTTCAGACTGCAGGATGCCTTCGTCGTCGGCGTGCTGGCCCTGGTGGTGTGGCCGGGCCTGCATCCGGCGACAAGGATCGCGGGCGTGGCGGCGGTGGTCGCTGCCGCCTGGTATCTGCCGCGCTGGGCGCGGGCGCCGCATGACTGGGCAGGCCGCGGCAAGATCGTGGCGAAACTCGGCAGGCTGCGCGATGTCTTCACCGAGGCGACCGGCCGATCGCGCTATGGCTGGTGGTGGACGATCGCCAATTGGTCGCTGAAGCTCACCGTACAGGGATGGTTGCTGGCAATGCTGCTGGGGACATCCTTTTCGACCGCCTTTCCAGGCGTCGTCGGGGCCGAAGGCGCCGCCATACTGCCGGTGCAAGGCGTTGCCGGCTTCGGCACCTACGAGGCGGGTGCAGCGGCGGCGCTGCTCACCTCCGGCATTGCCATGAAGAGCGGCCTTCAGGCAGCGCTGGCACTGCATCTGTTCATCTTCTGCTCGGCAATCGCCACGGGTGCGATCGCCTGGCTGTTTCCCTCGAAATCGACGCTGCCGGGGAACCCGGCCGTCGGCCCTGCAAGGAAACCATCCCTATGAGCGTATTGCCCATCCCTGCTTCGGGACTGCCTGACGGCACGGTGATGCCGGACCATACACTGTCCATCGTCGTACCCATGTACAACGAAGCCGAAAACGTCGAGCCACTGCTGGCACGGATTCACCAGGCTATGGAACGCTACGAGCAGCCATGGGAGGTCGTGCTGGTCGATGACGGCAGTACCGACGCGACGGTGAGCGAGATCAGGCGCCTGGCGGCGCATTACGGCCCGCATGTGCATGCGGTCGAGCTGGTGCGCAACTACAAGCAGACCGCCGCGATGCAGGCCGGCATCGACGCGGCGCGCGGCGACGTCATCGCCACGATCGACGGCGACCTGCAAAATGATCCCTTCGACATTCCGCGTATGGTCTACCGCCTGTTGAGCGAGGATCTCGACCTGGTGGTCGGCTGGCGCAAGGATCGCCAGGAAGGGTTTTTCATGCGCAGGCTGCCCTCGCGCATTGCCAACGCGCTGATCGCGCGCGTCACCGGGGTGCGCCTCAAGGACTATGGCTGCAGCCTGAAGGTCTATCGCGGCAACGTCATCCGCAGCGTCAAGCTCTATGGCGAGATGCACCGCTTCATCCCGGCATGGCTGGCCACGGTGACGACACCCAGACGCATCGCGCAGGAGGTGGTGACGCACCATGCCCGCATCCACGGCCAGTCCAAATACGGCATTTCGCGCACCTTCAGGGTCGTGCTCGATCTGGTGTTCATGTATTTCTTCATGCGCTATCGCACACGGCCCGGGCACTTCTTCGGCGGCATCGGCATCGTGCTTGGCGCGCTGGGTTCGCTGATCCTTGCCTACCTGCTTTGCCTGAAGCTGCTTTTCGCCGAGGACATCGGAACACGCCCGATGCTGTTCACCGGCTTCTTCCTGCTCATCGCCGGGGTGCAGATGGTGACGTCGGGCGTGCTGGCTGAAATGCTGGCACGGGTCTATCACGAAGCGAATGGAGCATCGGCCTATGTCGCGCGGCCACAGCCGGCGCCCAGTGACAATGACGGCTGGCTCCGCCCGGGCCGGCCATCATGAGCTGATCGGGACTTCCTGAAGGTTCCCGCCCAACAGACCGATGGCGCCCGGAGGGCAAGAGGCAAGGCGCAACGCGCCAAACCTCTCGCCCTCGACGGCGCCCCCCGGCGAAGACCAGACGGCGATCAAATCGGCCGCCACTTCAGGTCCGATGTTCCAGTCTAGTAACGCGAACGGCAGCTGGCGCGCTGGCCGAAACCGCTCGGGCCGCAAATCCAGGGCGAATGACCCAGGAACGGGCCGCCATTGCCCGGGCTGTAGGAGACCTTCACCGTCGCCGGCCTGCCGACCCGCTGCGGCCGCACGAAGGCGGCATAGGCCTCCTGCCTCGTACGCGTCACCATGGTCGTCTGTGTGAGCGGCTTGCGGTAGAGAACCTTCTTTCCGACGCGATCGAGCTTCCTGACGTGCTGGACCTTCTTGCCAAAACCTTGATCAACGATCCGTCCGTTGATTGAGCTGGTCTTGGTCGTGTCCATCGTCTGGCAGCCTGACAACATCGAGGCCAATGCGATTGCAGCAACAGCATAGGCATATTTTCTGCCGGTCAGATTTTCCATAAACTGTCTCATCATCTGCTCCCTGCCCTGTAATGCAACGTGATTGAAAGCGAAGAATATACTTCGAATCCGTCGTTTCTAATCGCTCGTGATTGGTCGGTTTCCACTCACATCGTTCCGTCATATTAGAAGAGACTTATTAAAATTCGTGCAAACGTCATAATGAACGCAGCCTTTCACTCTTCGCTCGAATTTGAAGGAAATTCGATTGTCGGATCGGCTGGCAGACGGAGCCTTGCCAAACGGCACACCGGCATACGCGACGGACTCGCGCCCGCGGCAAACAGAAGCCGGCGCTTGGGCTGTCAGGGATGTTGCGATGTATAAAACGCTCAGCGCCGCAACCGGCGCCGGCAGGGCCGACTGCCCCAGGCTCTCTCCAGCCGACAAAAAGGGCTGGCGATCCTTATCGCCGGAAGTGGCTGGATGTGGCGGCCCGCTCCAGAGTGCCTATGCCGCTATATGCACCCCTCGACAAATGGACCGCTGACCCACAGCGAGCCGCTGTTGAACATGCTGGTCCCGCTGTCATCGATGAACCCTACAGTCTTGTTGTCGACATGCAGCTTGCTCTTCGGCACCACTCGGCCGTCTATCTTGATATTCTTGACGAACAGGTTGCGATCGCCAGCCTTGCCCTGCCCCGCCCACAAGTCGTTGGCATAGCGGAGTTCGATTTTCCGCGGATTGGGCACGGCGCTTAGATTGAAGCGAAATGGTACGGTATGAGCGGACGCTGCCTTCAACTCCGCGACGATCGATTCTGCTGTGATCGCCGTGCTTTCCGTCCCCAGGACGTCCGCCTGTCCAACCGGCTTTCCGTCGACAAGCACGTCGAGCCGAGGGGAACCTTCGAAGCTGGTACCGGCCGCGTCGATCTCGAGGCTGGCAATGCTGCAACGCGCCGCGTCTTTCGTCGCATCGGCGATCATATCGGCAACGCGGCGCTTCTGCGACTGTACCCATCCCGCGATCGGCTGCAGGATGGCGGTGCGATCGCCGGTGCCGGCCTTGATGAGGTTGACCTTTTCCGTAGGATCCGTCTTGAGGTCATACGCCTCGATGCTGCCGGTGGTCGCGTTGAAGGTGACCTTTCGATCATCTTCGCGGTAGCCGAATTGGAAACCGCTCCAGGGAATGAAGAAGAATGTCTTGTTCGGCCGCTGCTCGCTGAACAAGCTGTGACCCTGCCAGGATCTTGGAAGCGGAAGGCCGAGTATATCGAGGATGGTCGGGGCTATGTCGATAATCCCACCGACAGCATGTGCGACGTCATCATGGAAAAGCTGCTTGTTGATCATGATAAGCGGGATATGGATATTTTCTTCGTAGAGAGCACTGGCATGAACGTAGTTCCCATGCTCTCCAAACGCTTCACCGTGGTCGCCGAGTATGACCACAAGCGTCGAATCGAGTTTGCCGGACTGCTTGAGTGAATCGAGTATCTGTCCCAGCGCCTGGTCGCCGACCTTCAGCGCGTTGAGGTAGGCGTTGAACTTCTCGTCATCGGAATAGTGAACTTTCGAGCCGTCAGAGAGGTCGGGGATCTCTTTCATCGCCGTAAACAGCGGGCTGTCGATGAGATAGGGGTAATGGGTCATCGCCGTAAACATCACCGCGAAGAAGGGATTTTCAGCATCCTCATTCACCCAGTTGATGACGGATTGAGCGGTACAGAGGTCGCTGTTGTAGTCGAAATTCTTCCATTCCTTGGAACTGAGCTTGAATGTGGGAATATCGCATTTCTGCCCACGGTAGTCCTGAATGACATCAAGCCCCTTGTTGAGCAGAAACTCATCCACGCGCTGGAACCGTGAATCCGCACTCCAGAAAAATCCGGTGCGAAAGCCGCTTGCGGTCAGAGTGTTGGATATTGAACTCAGCGGCAGATCCGGATGGCTCGCGGTCATTCCATAGTAAGATATGTCATTGTACATCGAGCTGAACAACGAAAATATCGAATAGTTTGTAGAGGGAGTGTGCGCATATATACTGTCGAAGCGTATCGAGTCACTTGAGTAGCTCTTTATGTTTGGTGTAACAGGATACTTTCCACCAAACGTCTCGACGTATCGGGATGGCACCGATTCCATCATGAAAACCAGCACGTTCTTTATCGGATTTGGTGATTGCACCTTGAAGCTGGACGTCTCCGCCGGACGTTCCCCAACGCTGGCGACGTCAACGTCCACCCCGGTATTCACGGCGAAAACGACGGGGGTCGGACTGAACAGAGCCGATTCAACAAAGTACACGATAGGGTTGGCAACCTTTGCCTCTGGCAAGGCCGTCGCCCGAACATGGTACCCGGTGCCGACCAGTCCAGCACCGACGCACAGGAAAAGCGTCCCCAGCAATACCGATCGAGCAGTTCCCGCCAGCCGCACGCACAGCCCTGCTGTCGCATAACCCAAGACCAGCGCCAGAACTATGGACAACGACGAGAATGCGAAATCCCTTGGGTTGAGCGCGTCACCTATGGCGTTCTTGGCGTCGGCATTCTGCAGGAAGTCGCCATAGATCAACCACTGGAAAGTAAACGGCTCGCTCAGCATTTTGACGAGATTGATGTTGGCAAACCCCCAACATAGCGAAATCAGGATGGCGAGATAGAAAGTGATGACCACGACGACGCCGAAGAGGCGGCTGGCCTTTGCCAGGAAAAGCAGGAGCAGGGCTGCTGCCGTCAGCGACGAAATGAAAATCAGATCGTGGTAGCTTGACGCTATCCCGCTGGGGATAGAGGCCAAGCGACCCTGGAGCGTCGATTGGGGATCGATGATGAAGCCGCGGTAGACACCCAGAAGCACCCAGGAGAAAAACCCGGTGCAAGCGATCAGCAGGCCTGCGCGGAGGAAGCGCTTGGAACCTTGTGAACCGGGCTGTGTCTTCAATTCCATCTGACCGTTCCGTGCATAACCGCGATGACAACCGAAAGAGCAAAGGGCCTGATGCTACGTTGCAATCTCAAAGCCGCTGCCATTTTCCAAGTGCCAGGTTCACTCGCCCGGCGAACCGACAGATCTCGAATTAGCCACCGCTTCCACCCCTGGGGTCGAGAAATCCCCGTGCCTTGGGTGTTTTGTCATGGCAATTCCTGAGTTGGCGGGCGCCAGGCTCTTCCAGACTATCTGACGATTGGCCGATCCCAGGCGGGGTCAAGATGGAATGTGCGGGTTCCGCTCCCGCCACGCCCGGCTCCGGAAACCGGGTAGGCCACGCTGACGATGCGCACACTGCCTGCTCCCTGCTGGAGCCCATATATGCCTTCCAGGCCGCGGTCATAAAACGCAGCGCCCGGGACGAAGAGCGCAACGCCAGCGAGCGAGGCCTGCAAGGCGAGTTTCGCGACGTTGCGCCGCAACGAAATTCTGTTCTCCGCCAGGTGCCTGGTGATGATTACGACCACAAGCAACCCGTAGACGAACGCATTGAAGGCAGCGAACCAGTAGAAGCCGGTGGCATCCGACGCGCGGTCCACTAGAAGGACCGGCAGCGAAGCTCCGATTGCAAGTGCCACATACGGAACGATGACGCGGGCAGGCAGCAGATTTTTCGGGCCACTGCCCTTGGGGGTAACACGAAAATCCACGAACGACTTGGTCACATAATCACGGATCGACGACAGCGTGCCCGCCAGCACCCACGGCCAACGCGCGAAGAATGAGAACAACATTCCCTCCCAACTGATCGTCCTGGCAGTGAGCGGGCGCGACAGGTCGAATGCCTTCAGCAACATCACCAGCATAATCAGGGAAATAGAGTTCGGAGCATAGTATAAAAGGAAATCAACATACGTCACATTGGCGAAGCTCTTCCCCGTCAGAAGCGCGTACATAGGCATGACGTACATGACAAGCGAAAACACGGCGAAAAGCGGATACCAGAGCTGGCGAAACAGGAACTGGAATTTCAGCCGTGGCGATAGCTTGGAAAGGTATATCGGCGAGTATTCGAGCATGATCGTCATCAGGCTCCGCGACCACTGGAACTCCTGCGTGACAAGATCGGCAAAGGTCTGCGGGCCATCGCCATGGGCAATGGCGTCTATGGCATGCACACCGCGCCAACCAGCCGCAATGAACAGCATGGACGTCGAGTGATCTTCGGCCAGTTCCGGGCCAAGGCCGCCGACCTGCTTGAGCGCTGCGGTTCTCACGGCATAGTGCGAGCCGATGCAGAGCGGCGTTCCGTCGCCCGTATGGCCGGACTGCAAGGGTCCGTGGAACATCCCTTCCGGGAACAGTCGGCCGCGTGCCGACCAGCTTTCAGCGGCATTGTTGTCGCATATGCTCGGCGCCGATACATAGCCAACCGCCGGGTCGGCAAAGGCGACCAGGATTTCCCTGAGATAGGTTGGTGTCGGGACGTGGTCCGCATCCATCTGAGCGACGAAGTGGTAGCGCTCATAACCATAGTGGTCGTAGAAGAACGCCAGGTTTCCCTCTTTGCAGCGCGTCCGGCGGGGCCACACCTTGCGGTGATAATCTTCCCGCCCGCGCCGCGTCGAAATCATGACGTTATGGGCATCGCACCAGGCAATCGTTTCCTCTGACGGGTCCTCGTCGGCCAGCCAGGTATCATGCGGACAGTCCTGCGCCAGCATCGCTTCGAGCGTTCGCGCAACCACCGAAAACGGTTCGGACGGAGCCTTGGTCACCACCATCGCGACCCGCGAACGTTCCGGGATCGTGTGAAGACTGGACGGCTTTTTCATCGCATGCACGTTCAAGAGAAAATACATCGGCATGAACGTCAGCCATACGAGCGTCAATGTCGCCAGCATGTATGGAATGACATGTTCGATGTGCCCGGGCTGCAGCCACCAGAACCAGAAAAATCCGAACGTTACCGACCAGCAGGCAAGTCCCAGCCTCCAGATCCGCCGCTGGGTGGCCGACAGCACCGGCACCAGAAAAGGAGGCTTCTCCGCCGCCTTCCCCGGAGCCGCCCCACGCCCCCGTTTCGGCATGGTCTTGCCGCTGATGATCCCCACGTCCGCGGAAACACTCATACACGTACCGCCGCCACCCGAGCATCAGCCGAACGACGGCAGACGCGCCTTGAAAACCCGCCCTTAGAATCCACTTGGGTGTCTTAGAGTCAACTAAATTAAGTGTTGGTTAACTATACTTCTTGCGAATTGGTTAACTTAACATCTTGAATCGGGAGGGTAATTCCGTGGACGCCTCCCCCGACCAGCACAGCAATCACAGCCGGCAAAAGTTTCAGCGTCGGAGAATCCGTCGAAGGGGCCGAGGCTATCGCAGGAAGATCCGCTCAAGGCAGCGTTAACCATGTTGCGAGGATCATGGTTAAGCAACCATTAATTGCGCTTGACTCTTTGGTCCGTCCGGCTCTTAAATTAGACAGGGATGATATATCGGAATATTGACGCGAATTTGTGAGTATCGCGGCGAAACTCTCTCGACGGCTCCTTCTGTGTTGGCGCCTTGAGAAGTATTTTTGGGTGGGCTTCGTGCGAAGGTTCGCACAACCGCCAATGATCGCTCCGAAATCCCGCAGATTCCGCTAATCGAGCCGATAGGTTTTTGGGTAGCCGTATCGATCAGGCATCGATGCGCACGGGCGAAGCCTTAACTTCCGCGAGAAGTCGAGGCCATGGGAGAATCTATGATGACACACTCCGCGGCAAAGGCACTTGCAATCGCGCTGGTATTGGGCGGAAGCGCCGCCTTCCCTACTGCAGGAGGGGCCGGCTCCGTAACCGCGACCGACCCCCTTCAGACGAGCAGCGCTGCGTCGGCGTTCGGTTCCTATGATCCCTACGGGGACTTCAGCACCGACAAGAGCGCCAGCATCGAAGAGCTGTTCCTGCCCTGGGAAGACGTCGATCTGTCGACGCTGCCGCTTGCCGACGCTTATGCGCTGCAGCGCGGCCGTTCGCTTCTGATCACGATTGAGCCGTGGACATGGTCCAAGGACTGGCGCATCACCCCGCCCGAATTGCGCGACGGCATTTTGAGCGGCAAATATGATGCCAACATGCAGGCAATCTGCGGCCTGGTGGGACAGATGAAGAGCCCGGTGACCATTCGCTGGGCTCAGGAAATGGAAGACAAGAACGGCCGCTTCACCTGGGCCAACTGGGCTCCCAAGGACTGGATCTCCGCTTACAAGCGCGAAGTCGACATCTGCCGCAAGGCTGCCCCCGCCGCCAAGTACATGTGGTCGCCCAAAGGCGAAGAGGGTTTGGAAAAATACTACCCCGGCGACGACTATGTCGACGTCATCGGCCTGTCGGTGTTCGGTCTGCAGAAAAAAGACGGTGACGAGACCGGTCGTGACCGCACCTTCGCTGAACTGCTGAAGCCCGGCTATGACCGCGTTGCGGTGTTCAACAAGCCGATCGTCGTTGCGGAACTCGGCTATGTCGGAAAGCAGGACTATGTCTCGAAATGGCAGGAAGATTCCCGCAAATCCTACGCGGAGTTTCCGGCGCTGACTTCGGTCGTCTACTTCAACCAGAAGGAAGTGTGGCCGTGGCTGGGTGGCTATGGTCTGCCCGACTGGAGGGTGACCCAGCATGTCTTGCCCTAGAGCATGATACTCAAAAAGTGAGAAGCGGCTTTTCGGACAAACGGGGCACCGTTTGTCCAGGCGTCATGCTCCGTTTCTTTGATTTAGTGGCGGATTCAGATTTCAGGATTCCACCTGAAATCATCCGGTTCCAGGCGTTCCAATAAACCGGGCGTGGCGTAACAGTAGGGGTAGGGGTTGTGAAACGAGTACTGGGCAATTGTATCGGAACGGCACTTGCCTGTTCCATCGGTCTGTTTGCTTTCCAGCTTCCCGCAACGGCCAAGACGGCGACGAAAATCGCCGAACAGGCCATGCGGGCAGAGGTGGTGCCGGACGAAGGCATCTACCAGATGTACCAGAACCGCTCGTGGCTCTGGGGTCGGGAGGGTGCTGGATATTTTGCCGTCCAGCGCCGTCAGTTCAGTGCCTGGACCTCGGACAAGGCGCGCAAGCTGGGCTACGGTGACGGCATCTGGTTCATTCCCGGAGGAGGCAAGCTGTGCTTCCGCGCAAAATGGCACGGAGCCGGAGGCGACTCCAACGCTCTTTCCTGTTTTGAACATCGCCAGGCAGGCAGGATTCTCTACCAGCGCCGGGTTCCGGATGGAGAATGGTACGTATTCAGGAGTTCGCACCGCAACCTTGCGGACGCGTTCATGAAATTGAAACACGGCGACTACGTCAGCCGCAAACAGAGCCGGATCAAGGCAAAGCAGTAGAGACTTTCATCCGCGACAGGTCACTGGTCCAAAAGCGGGTCGACTGAACGGTCAGCGACCTGCCTCAGTCACGTTCAGGCGACCTGCCTTAAGCCTTGCGCTCCCAGCGGCGATCTGGCGTCTGTTGCCAATAGGTGACGGCGTGGCCAGCGCTCTTCATCACCTTCCAGTGCCCTCGCGCCGCCTCGAGCTGGGCGGCATCGTGGCCATCGAACAGGAACACGGCGCGCTCGTAGCCGCCAAGGTCAGGCGGCACCGCGCCGTCGACCAGGAACCTTATCTTTGCGTCGTTGGGATTGCTGTCGCCGGTGGTCAACAGAATCGGCTGTTCGCCGGGATGAGCCTCACGATCGGTCGCGTGCGCCAGGAACGAATCGTCCCGGAAGGTCCAAAGATGCTGGTCGAGCGCATCGCGGCGTTCCTCGGTGCCTGTCTGCACCACGGCGCGCCAGCCACGGTCGACGCTGCGCTCCAGGAGGCCTGGCAGCGCATCCTCCAGCGTCGATTCGGTCAGGTGGTAGAACAGGACGTCGGCCATCGCTTCAGCCTATAGTGATTGAACCCGTTCACTGCTCATAATTGTCGCGCACCAGCCGGTCGAGCAGCCTGACGCCGAAACCGGAACCCCAGGACTGGTTGATCTCGTTCGACGGCGCCCCCATCGCCGTGCCGGCAATGTCGAGATGGGCCCATGGCGTGTCCTTGACGAAGCGCTGCAGAAACTGCGCCGCGATGGTGGCGCCGCCAAAACGGCCGCCGATGTTCTTCATGTCGGCGTTCTTGGAATCGATCAGCTTGTCGTATTCGGCCCCCAGCGGCATGCGCCACAGCCGTTCCTGCGTCGCCTGCCCCGCCGCCGCCAACTTTTCGGCCAGTTCGTCATTGTTGGAAAAGAGGCCGGCATAATGTTGACCGAGCGCCACCATGATGGCGCCGGTCAGCGTCGCCAGATTGACCATGAATTTCGGCTGGAAGCGGTCGTTGCAGTACCACAACGCATCGGCCAGCACGAGGCGGCCCTCGGCGTCGGTATTGAGCACCTCGATGGTCTGGCCCGACATCGAAGTGACGATATCACCGGGGCGCTGGGCATGACCGTCGACGGCATTTTCGACCAGTCCGATGATACCGACGACATTGGCTTTCGCCTTGCGGGCCGCCAGCGCATGCATCAGGCCGGTAACGGCGGCGGCACCGCCCATGTCGCCCTTCATATCCTCCATGCCCGAGGCCGGCTTTATGGAATTGCCGCCAGTGTCGAAAGTGACGCCCTTGCCGACGAAGGCGATCGGGCTGTCCTTCGGCTTGCCGCCGTTCCACTGCATGATCGCCATGCGGGCGCCGCGCGGCGATCCTTTCGCGACACCCAGCAGCGAGCCCATGCCGAGCTTCTTCATTAACTTCTAAGCCAAAAACTCGACCTTGACGCCTACTGCCTCGAGTTCCTTGGCGCGGGCAGCGAACTCGACCGGCCCAAGCACGTTTGCCGGTTCGTTGACGAGGTCGCGCGCCAGTAGGACGCCGTCTATCACCGCCTCGGCATCGGCGAAGGCCTTCTTCGCAGCGGCCGGATCGGCGGTGTGGATGGTCACCTTGACCGGCTTCTTCGGCTCTGCCTTGCCGTCGTCCTTGTCCTTCCTGGTCTTGTACTTGTCGAAGGAATAGCTGCGCAGGAGAATGCCCGCGGCAAGGCTTGCCGCGTCTTTCGCGCTCGGCGAGGCGCCGGCCACATCGAGGACCACCGCCACTTCGGTCGCCTTGCGCAGCGACGCGGCAACGGTGCCGCCAAGCTTCAACCACGCATATTCGTCCAGTCCCGATACCTTGCCGGCGCCTATCGCCACCAGTCTGTCGAGCGATGCTCCCTGCGGCGCCAGAACTTCCACCGTGCTGGCGAACTTGCCCGTGAACTCAGCCACGGGAAAGGCCCGCTCCAGTGTCTTGCCGGGATCACCGGCCTTGGCGACGTCGCTCAGGCCGCCCTCATCCGCCGCGAGCACGAAGACCGTGCCCTTCTTGTTCACCGCGCTCTGGGACCCGGAAAATTTGGCGAAGGCGATCGACGGTCTTTGATTCATCATGTCCTGCTTTCAGGGAATGCGCGACTTTTGGGGAAGCGGTTCGAAACGATGCGCGACATTTGGTCGTTTTCCGGCATTTGGCAAGACTTTGCCGAATTGGCATCCCATATGACCTATGGAATCGATGACGATTCGTCGCGGCACGGCCCCGCTTTTTGCCGCAACCTGTTGTTAACCATCGATGTTCGCCCTTTCTTATCCATTCCCGCCGACACTCCGCCCAGCCGGGGGGCGTGATGTGGGACAGAACCCGGATAGACCATCTGATGAGCCAGTTGTGCAGGCGCTGCCGGACAGCTACCTTGTTCGGTGGCATGATGCCGTTCGAAAAAATCGAGAAAAGCCTTCATGAAGGTCGTTGAACGCTACATCATGCGCCGCGCTTTCGTGGTCTTCATGGCCGCTCTTGTGTGGACGCTGGCGATCGTATGGACGACGCAGGTGCTGGCAAAGATCGATCTGGTCACCGACAGCGGCCAGTCGGCGCTGACCTTCTTCGAAGTCGCCGCCCTCATCCTTCCGTCCATCATCCCGATCGTGGTGCCTTTTGCCCTGGTGGTAGCGGTCGCACAGACACTCAGTGTCATGAATTCGGATTCCGAACTCGCCGTCGTCAACGCCGCGGGGGCCTCGCGCTGGACGATCGTGCGGCCGATCATGTTGCTGGCGCTCGCCGCCGCCGTTTTTTCCTTTGCCGTCGACAACGGCATCGACCCTTACGCACGGCAGAAGAACCGGGCCCTGGTGGCGTCGTCGCGCGCGGATCTGTTGTCGCTGATCATCCAGGAAGGCACCTTCCGCAAGATTGACGACGGGTTGTTCCTGCAGATCGGCGAGCGCCTTCCGAACAATCGGCTGGGTGGCATTTTCGTCGCCGATTCGCGCGAAGAAGGCGTCAACCTCGTCTACTACGCCAAGACCGGCAGCATCGTCGAACGCGGCGGTGAAAAGGTGCTGATGATGAATGACGGCGTCATCCATCGCAAAACGCTGACCGGCGATCTCTCCGTCATCCGCTTCACCTCCTATGCCTTCGACATGTCGGCCTTCATGGCGGCGGCTTCGGCGGTGACGCTCCTGCCCAAGGACCAGACGACGCAGTACCTGCTCAACCCGGGTGCCAACGACAAGTATTATCAGCAGAACCCCTACGAATACCGGGCCGAGGTCAACCAACGGTTCTCGGAATGGACCTATTCCATGGTTTTCGCGCTGATCGCGCTTGCAGTCGCCGGCGATGCGCGCTCGCACCGCGAGGCGCGCGTCAATCCGCTGATCACGGCGATCACGATATCGCTGTTTGTGCGTTGGCTGGGCTTTTTTGCCGCCAGCAAGGCGGATGAGGTCCCGCAATATGCGTATATGGTCTATGGCGTGCCGATCGTGGCTTCCGCGGTGGCGATCTGGTTCATCGTCTCCAACCGGACACTGGAACTGCCCGTGACCTGGGCGGACTGGATGACAAACTTCGCCACGCGCATCGCTGACAGCTGGAATGCTTTCAAATTGCGTTTGTCCAGGCGCGGCGCATCAGGCCAAGGGGTCGGCTGATGGGCTGGACACTGGGCCGCTATTTCTTTTTCCGCTATGTGACGATCACCATCTGGTTCTTCATCGGCCTCCTGGCGCTGGTGTTCCTGATCGATTTCACCGAGCTGTCCGGACGCACCACCGGCCTGCCCGGCTTCACCTACGGCACGGCGGTAGCCATTTCAGGCCTCCGTATGCCGATGATCATGCTGCAGACGGTGCCGTTCGTCGGTCTCTTCTCGGCGATGGCGACGCTGGTGTCGCTGAACCGGCGCTACGAGCTGGTCATCGCGCGTTCCGCCGGTGTTTCCGCCTGGCAGTTCCTCTTGCCCTGCTGTATCGGAGCCTTGCTGTTCGGCGTCCTGTCGGTTGGCGTCATCAATCCACTCGCCGCGCACGCATTCTCCTGGTCCGAGCAGATCGAAACCCAGCTGCGTTCGGGCAAATCGAATACGGTCTCGGCCGATGCCGCGCCCTGGATCCGTCAGAAAACCAGTTCGGGCGACACCATCATCGGTGCGCGGGCCATCCTGAACCAGGGCCTGGAAATGGCCGATGTCGTATTTTTCATTCTCGACCCGCAAGGCAACATCGTCGAGCGCAAGGACGCCGCCCGTGCCTTCCTGCGCGACGGCTATTGGGAATTGCAGGACGTCAAGACGTTCCAGAACGGCACGATCCAGGCATCGGCAACCGATCGCGTACCGACCAATCTGAAGCCCGAATTCGTGCAAGAGCGGCTGGCTCGCCCCGAAACCATCCCGTTCTACGACCTGCCCGGAAAGGTCGAGGTTGCCCGCTCCTTTGGCCTCAAGGCAAATGCCTTTGCCATGCAGTTTGATTCGCTCGTGGCGTTGCCGTTCCTTCTCGTCGCCATGACGCTGATCGCGGCAACGGTTTCAATGCGATTTGCCAGGATGGGACAGTCGGCGACGATGATTCTGGGTGGCATCATCGCTGGCTTTCTGCTTTATGTCGTTTCGGTGCTGGTGAAGGCATTCGGCGTGGCGGGATTCGTGCCGACTGTCGTAGCCGCCTGGGTACCGGTCATGGTGGCTATGTTCTTCGGGGTGACTTTCCTGCTATACAAGGAAGACGGCTAGTGAGGGAGGCGTTTTTGCCCAGCAACAGGCAGGCCGGTTTGGCGCGCCTCTATGCGGCGACCGCCTTGGCGTGCGTGCTTGCCTACGCCGTTCCGGCACCGGCGCTTGCGCAGGACGTCGGCGACATGGCGACATCGGTTCCGGCCGGCTCGCAAATGCTGCTGGCGGCCGATACGCTGGTCTACAACAACGACAACCAGACCGTGACCGCCGTCGGCGGTGTGCAGATCGACTATGGTGGCAATCGCCTTGTCGCCCAGCGGGTCGAATACAACCGCAACACCAAGCGGATGGTCGCGAGCGGCAACGTCGAAGTCATCAACAGCGACGGCACCAAGATCAATTCGCAACATATCGACATCACCGATGACTTCGCCGACGGCTTCGTCAACGCGTTGCGGGTCGAGACCATCGACAAGGCCTATTTCGCCGCCGAAAGCGCAGAACGCATGGGCGGCGTGCTGACCACTTTCCACAATGGCGTCTACACCGCCTGCGAGCCGTGCGAGGATAAGCCGGACAAAGCGCCGACCTGGCGCGTCAAGGCCAAGAAGATCATCTGGAACGGTGAGAAGAAGACGGTTCGCTTCGAGAATGCGAATTTCGAATTCTTCGGTTTTCCGCTTGCCTATCTGCCTGCATTCGAAATTGCCGACCCGACGGTGAAGCGCAAGAGCGGCTTCCTGATCCCGAGCATCATCTACAAGAGCGATCTCGGCGTCGGCGTGAAAGTCCCCTATTATCTCGCATTGGCGCCGACCTACGACCTGACCGTCACCGGCACCGGCTATACCAGGCAGGGTTTCCTCGGTGAGGCCGAGTGGCGTCAGCGCTTCGACAATGGCGAGTACAGCTTGAAGATCGCCGGGATACACCAGCAGAATCCCGACGCCTTCCTCGACACCACTGCCTTCCCATCCAGCTCTGGCCACAACGTCAATTCGGGCAGCGCCGGCGATCCCAACAAATTCCGCGGCATGATGGGTACCCAGGGGCAGTTCGCCATCAACTCACGCTGGAACTTCGGCTGGGACGTGCTGCTGCAGACCGACAAGAACTTCTCGAACACCTACGGCATCGACAAGTACAATAGCAGCGTTCACCAGTCGTCAGTCTACTTGACGGGTCTCAACGGCCGCAATTATTTCGACGTGCGCGCCATGCATTTCGATGTGCAGGAAGATACGCCTGACGACAATATCTCTGCGCGAAGTGGACAACAGCCGTGGGTGCTGCCGTCGCTCGATTACGCCTATATTCCTGATGCCTCGGTGGCCGGCGGCCAGCTGTCCCTCAATGTCAACGCGCGTGTCATCCGCCGCGACGATGTCGATGAGACCTTCGTCCAGCCCTACAATGCCCTCACTCCGACGCAGCGCGTCCGCGGCATCGAAGGCGAATCGGGCCGTCTCACCGCCGAGGCCGAGTGGAAGCGGAGTTTCGTCACAGATGACGGACTGGTGCTAACGCCGTTGCTCGCGCTGCAGGGCGATGTGGACTACCTCAACGCATCGTCGGCTTCGCTAGACGCCATCGACCGAATGGCAACGCATTTGGGCGAGCAGGACGATATGCGCTCGTCATTTGCCCGTTACATGGCAACCGCGGGCCTCGAGATGCGTTGGCCGGTGCTGTTTTCCATGGCCAGCGGGTCCAGCCATGTCATCGAGCCAATGGCGCAGGTCTTCATGCGTCCGAACGAGCAATATGTCGGCGGCCTCTCAGTGCCCAACGAAGACGCCCAAAGCATGGTCTTCGACGCGACCACCTTGTTCGAGCGCGACAAGTTCTCCGGTTACGACCGCGTCGAAGGCGGTTCGCGCGCCAATGTCGGCTTCCGCTATTCCGGCTCGTACAATAATGGCTGGGGCACCAATGCGATTTTCGGCCAATCCTATCAGATCGGCGGCGAGAACTCCTTTGCCGCGCCGGATCTGGTCAATGCCGGCGCCAATTCCGGCCTCGACACGACCAAGTCCGACTATGTCGGCCTGTTCGGCATCAACAGCCCCAACGGCTTCGCGGCCTCGGTCAGCGGCCGTTTCGACGAACAGAGTTTCGAGGTCCGCCGTGCCGAGGTGAAGGCCGCCTATTCCGGCCTGCCTGTGTCGCTGAGCGCCAAATACGCCTTCATCCAGGCCCAGCCGCTGTACGGTTTCACGGAAGACCGCCACGAAGTCACACTTGGTGCATCCACGCATCTGGCCGAAAACTGGCGCGTCTTCGGCACAGGAACCTACGACCTGCAGCAAAGCCTGCTGGTCAAGGACGGTGTCGGCTTCGCCTACAACGATTCCTGCTTCACTTATCTGATGACCTACTCGCAGTCGCGCGATCTGAACACCAGGGAGGTGTCGCAGACCATCGGCTTCAATCTGTCGTTCCGCACCCTCGGCGATTTCGGCTCGTCGACCAGTGGCGTCGACACGATCCAGTAACAATCGGCGACATCGTTTCGCCGCATAGGGCTGGCACGGATTTCGCGCACCTGGAAAGATGAAATTGGGCGGGACCGGGATAGAATTGGGATACCAACGATGAGGAAATACCTCTTTTCAGCAGGTTTCGCGTTGCTCGTGGCGGCGACGTCCGTGTCGATCACTGCAATGACGCCGCCGGCTTTCGCCAGCGAGATCAAATACGTCGTCAACGACATTCCGGTCACCAGCGGCGACATCGCCCATCGCGCCGCCTTCCTGAAGCTGCAGCGCAAGAAGGGCGATGCCGGCCAGGAAATGATCGACCAGACGCTGCGTATGGCCGAGGCCAAGCGGCTTGGCATCCGCATCAGCGACGCACAGGTCGAGGCGGCGTATCAGCGCTTTGCCTCGAGCAACAAGATGCAGCTCAGCCAGCTTGACGGCGTCATGGAGAAGTCAGGTGTCACCAAGAGCCACTTCAAGGAATTCATCCGCGCCCAGATGGCCTGGAACCAGGCTTTGAGCGCACGCTACCGTTCCGGCGACGGCACAGGTGCCGTCAGCGAGCAGGATCTCGTGAGGAAGATGCTCGAAAAAGGCGGCGCCAAACCGAGCGCCACCGAATACATGCTGCAGCAGGTCATCTTCGTGGTGCCGGCGGCTGAACGCAGCGCGACGCTGGGCAAACGCAAGCGCGAGGCCGACGCCATGCGCGCCCGCTTCAACGGCTGCAACACGACGCGCGAATTCGCCAAGGGCTTGATCGACGTCACCGTTCGCGATCTGGGCCGGGTGCTCGCGCCGCAGCTGCCGCCGGACTGGGCCGAGCAGATCAAGGCTACCAAAGTCGGCGGTGCCACCGCCACGCGCGAAACCGAGCGCGGCGTCGAATTCATCGGCATCTGCTCGTCGCGCGAAGTGTCCGACGACAAGGTCGCCCAGATGGCGTTTCAGGCCGAAGGCTCCGGCGGCGACAAGGATGCCGACGCGCTCAGCAAGAAATATGTCGACGAGCTGAAGGCAAAAGCCCGCATCGTCAAGCGCTGACGTGGGCAACACAGTGAGTGCGCTCGCGTTGAGCGCCGGCGATCCGTCCGGCATTGGGCCGGAGATCGCCATCGCCGCCTTTATGGCGCGCGAAGCTGCCGCCCTGCCCCCCTTCTACCTGCTCGCCGATCCGGCGCTGATCGCCTCCCGGGCGCGCCTGCTCGGCATTTCGCTGCCGGTCGTCGAAACGACATCAGCGCAAGCGGCGCAGGTCTTTGCCCGCGCCTTGCCGATCGTTCCGCTAGCCGCCGGCTGCATCGACAGCCCCGGCCGGCCGGATCCGGCCAATGCGGCCGCCACCATCGAGGCCATCGACCGCGCCGTCGCCGATTGCCTTGCCGGCGAAGCCTCGGCCGTGGTCACCTGCCCCATCGCCAAGAAGCCGCTCTACGATGCGGGCTTTCGCTTTCCCGGCCACACCGAATATCTGGCGCATCTGGCAGCCCGGCACAGCGGCGTCGAGGCGATGCCTGTGATGATGCTGGCAGGACCCGACCTGCGCACCGTTCCCGTCACCATCCACATCGCGCTGGCCGAGGTGCCGAAGGCACTGACCACCGAACTGATCGTCGCCACCGCGCGCATCACCGCCGCCGACCTTACCGGCCGCTTCGGCATCGCCAAGCCGAGGCTGGCGATTGCCGGGCTCAACCCACATGCCGGCGAAGGCGGCGCCATGGGCCTCGAGGACGAGCTGATCGTGCGCCCGGCGGTCGACATCCTGCGTGCCGAAGGAATCGACGCTTTCGGCCCTTTGCCGGCCGACACGTTGTTCCATGTCCGGGCGCGGGCGGGCTACGACGCGGCCCTTTGCATGTATCACGACCAGGCGCTGATCCCGGCCAAGGCGCTGGCTTTCGACGAGGCGGTCAATGTCACGCTCGGCCTGCCCTTCATCCGCACCTCGCCCGACCACGGCACGGCCTTCGACATCGCCGGCAAGGGTGTGGCGCGGCCCGACAGCTTGATAGCCGCGCTGAAGCTTGCCCGGCGGCTGGCCGACACGAACACGAAGGCAATCGCCGTATGAGACCTCGGGCATGAGCATCGACGGGCTGCCGCCGCTACGCGAGGTGATCGAGCGTCATGGGTTGCAGGCGAAGAAGGCGCTCGGCCAGAATTTTCTGCTCGACCTCAACCTCACCGGCAAGATCGCGCGCACCGCCGGCGACTTGTCCGATGCAACAGTAATCGAGGTCGGTCCTGGTCCCGGCGGGCTGACCCGCGCCTTGCTCAACAACGGAGCGCGCCATGTGGTCGCCATAGAGCGCGACGAACGTTGCCTGGCTGCTCTTGCCGAAGTGTCCGACCACTATCCCGGCCGGCTGGAGGTTGTTTCCGGCGATGCGCTGAAGACGGATTTCGCAGGCCTTGCCAGCCGAGCGACCGGGAACGGCGGTCCGGTCAAGATCGTGGCCAACCTGCCCTACAACATCGGCACGGAGCTGCTGGTGCGCTGGCTGACGGTCAGCGACTGGCCGCCTTTCTACACCTCGATGACTTTGATGTTCCAGCGCGAAGTGGCCGAGCGCATCGTCGCGCCCGCCGGCAGCGACAGCTATGGCCGGCTAGGGGTTCTTGCCGGCTGGCGGACGGAGGCGAGGATCGCCTTCGACGTACCGCCACAGGCATTCACGCCGCCGCCAAAGGTCACCTCCTCGGTGGTGCATCTGGTGCCGCGCCCGACCCCTCTGTCCGCCGAGGTAAAAAAACTCGGCCGCGTCACCGAAGCCGCGTTCGGCCAACGTCGCAAAATGCTGCGGCAAAGCGTGAAGAACCTCGGCGGCGAGGCCCTGCTCGAACGCGCCGGCATCGATCCGACACGCCGCGCCGAAACGCTGAGCGTCGAGGAGTTCGTGCGGCTGACCAATGCGGTGTAAGAAGCTGCCGATCTCCCACCCCTCGTGGGGGAGATTGGCGCTTCACCGCCTCAGCCCGTCTTCTCGTCCAACAGTCCAGAGACGAAATCGAACAGGCCTGGCCGGCGGTCGCGTCTTAGCCGCTCGGCGACGACGATACCGCGCACTTCGGCGAAGGCGCGGTCAAGGTCGTCATTGACGATGACGAAATCATATTCCTTCCAGTGCTCGATCTCGTTGCGGGCGTTTTTCAGCCGCGTCTCGATCACCGCCTCCTGGTCTTCAGCGCGACGTTTCAGCCGCGCCTTCAACTCCTTCATCGATGGCGGCAGGATGAAGATCGAGACAATGTCGGCGCGCATCTTCTCCTTGAGCTGCTGGGCACCTTGCCAGTCGATGTCGAACAGCATGTCGCGCCCCTCGGACAGCGCCAGTTCGGCCGGTTCGCGCGGCGTCGCATAGCAATTGCCATGCACCTCGGCCCACTCCAGCAGTGCGTCGGAATCACGAAGCCGCTCGAATTCGCGCATCGTCCGAAAATGATAGTGGACGCCTTCGATCTCGCTTCCGCGGCGCGGCCTGGTGGTGACCGAGACCGACAGTTCGAGGCTGGAATCGCTTTCCAGAAGATTGCGCGCGATCGTCGACTTGCCGGCGCCGGATGGCGACGACAGGACGAGCATCAGGCCCCGGCGGCGAATGCGGGACCCCAAATCCTTGGCAACCATCGGCTACTCCAGATTCTGGATCTGTTCACGAAATTGGTCGACCACCGCCTTCAGGTCCAGGCCGATCGCGGTGACGGCTGCGGCATTCGATTTGGAACACAGCGTATTCGATTCGCGGTTAAATTCCTGTGCCAGAAAATCGAGCTTGCGACCGACCGCACCGCCGCCCAGCAGCAGAGCCCGGCCGGACGCGACATGCGTTTTCAGCCGGTCGATCTCTTCGCGAATATCGGCTTTGGTGGCCAGGAACGCCGCCTCCATGTGCAGTCGGGTGGCATCCAGATTGGCGGAAGCGTCCATCAGCAGCCTGACCTGCTCGGCGATGCGTTCGCGAATCACCGTCGTCTCGCGGGATGGATCCGCCTCGGCTCGCAGCGTCAGCACCTCGATCGTGTCGATATGACCCGACAACAGCAAAGCCAGCGCGGCTCCTTCGCCCTGACGTGCCTGTTCGAGCCCGTTCAAGGCCACTTCGAGCGCGACCATGATCGCGGCATCGAGCGCGGCCCTCGCCTCCTCGGTTTCGACGGTTTCAGGAATGTCGAGCACGCCGCGCAGCGAAAGCAATCCATCTGACGTCGCCGCAGCAACGCCGAATTGCTCCTGCAGCCGTTTGGCGAGCCCAGCAAGGTCCTTCAGGAAGGCTTCGTTGACGACCGGCTGCGCCTGCGCGCCAACGGCACGGCCGATGGTCAGCGTCGCCTGGAAATTGCCGCGTGCAAAACGTTTCTGAAGTATCTGCCGGACAGCAGGTTCCAACCGTTCGAAGCCTTGCGGCAGCCGCAGCCGTACCTCGACGCTCTTGCCGTTGACGGACTTGACCTCCCAGGCGATCGAAGTGCCTTCGTGCTCGGCGACGGCACGTGCAAAACCGGTCATGCTCTGCAAATTCATATCGCCCACACGTCCCTGGCACATCGCCCTGAACCGGCTTTCCGGACAGGAGCGAGTGCGGCTTGAAAAAAGACTGCGCCGCAGGCGCGTCGAAATCGGACGCGCGGCGCTCTTCCAAATGTCAGGGCGTTGCCTGTCGGGCAACGCCTTTCTTCATTTACTGGGCAGCGCCCGCGTCACCGCCGCTGGCATCGCTGTCGCCGGTGCCAGTCGTCTTGGCGGCTTTGGCGGCATCATCGGCCTGCTTCTTCAGCAACGCGCGATAGCGGGCGACATTCTCGTTGTGCTCGTCCAGCGTCGCGGCAAAGACGTGCCCGCCGGTGCCGTCGGCAACGAAATAGAGGTCGGCGGTTTTCGACGGATTGGCCACCGCCTCCAGCGCTGCACGACCCGGATTGGCAATCGGCGTCGGCGGCAAGCCATTGATCACATAGGTGTTGTAGGGAGTCTGTTTCTGGATGTCCGACTGGTAGATCGGCCGGTCCGCCGGCTTTCCCTTGCCGCCGAACAGCCCATAGATGATGGTTGGATCGGATTGCAGGCGCATGCCCTTGGCAAGCCGGTTCAGGAAGACGGCGGCAACTCGCGAACGCTCGTCACCCTTGCCCGTCTCCTTCTCGACGATCGAGGCCAGCGTGACGAACTCCTCGACGTTGGCCAGCGGCAGGTCAGGCGCGCGCCGCTCCCAGACATCGTCGACCAGCTTCTTCTGATCCGCCAGCAGCTTGTCGACCATCTGCTGGCGTGTCGCGCCGCGCGTGAAGCGCAGCGTGTCGGTGGCGAGGCTGCCCTCCGGCGGCGTGGTTGCCGGCATGTCGCCGCTCAACGCAGTCTCCTCGGCGATGCGCTGCAATGCCTGGTCGACCGTCAGTCCCTCAGGAATGGTCAGCGAATACATCACCGACTTGCCGCTCTTCAAAAGCTCCATGATATCGCGCATGGAAGCCCTGGGCTTGATCTCGTACTCGCCGGCTTTCAGCGCGGAATCATTGCCGAAGGCCCGCACGCCAAGACGGAATACCCGGGCGTCGCTGATCAGTCCGCGGCGTTCGAGCTGGTCGGCGATATCCTGGACGCCGGTGTTCGGCTTGACCAGGAAGGTGTCGCCATTAGCCGAAGGTCCGGGTTCGGTGAATTCCTGCTTGCCGAAATAGACCGCGACGCCGGCCGCCAGAACCACCAGCATCACCGAGGAGATGACGAAGTTCATGAACACGACGACCTGGCTGCGTGACGCACGCGAGCGCTTCGGCGGTGGCGTGCCAGCCTCTGGCCGCAACGCCTCGCTGGCCGTTTTCGGCACGATCGGGCCGGATGTCGGCGGCCGTTGCCCGAATTCTCCGTTGCCTGCCGGATTTGTGTTCATTTCGCCCTACCGTTTGATCGCCCAACGAATCCCCAGCGGCAGAGTAGGGGCGAATATGGCAAAATTGACGGCACGCCAAAGCGCCGCCCGGCAGCCGGACGATCAGCCATTGTAGCGCTGGAAGACCAGCGACGCGTTGGTCCCGCCAAAGCCGAAGGAATTGGACAGCGCCACGTCGATCTGGCGGGCACGCGGCTTGTTCGGCACCAGATCGATCGCGGTTTCGCGTTCCGGGTTATCGAGGTTGATGGTCGGCGGCGCGACATTGTCTCTGATGGCAAGAATAGAGAAGATCGCTTCGGCGGCACCCGCCGCTCCAAGCAGATGGCCGATCGACGACTTGGTTGACGACATCGAAATCTTCGATGCGGCATTGCCGACAAGCCGCTCGACGGCACCGAGCTCAATCGTGTCGGCCATGGTCGAGGTGCCGTGCGCGTTGATGTAGTCGACATCGGCCGGCGTCAACTTGGCCCGGTTCAGTGCCGCCGTCATGCAACGGAAGGCGCCATCGCCATCCTCGGCGGGCGCGGTGATGTGATGCGCATCGCCGGTGAGACCATAACCCGTCACCTCGGCATAGATCTTGGCGCCGCGCGCCCTGGCATGTTCGAGCTCCTCGAGCACGACAACGCCGGCGCCCTCGCCCATGACGAAGCCGTCGCGGTCGCGATCATAGGGTCGCGACGCCGTTTGCGGCGAATCATTGCGTTCCGTCGACAGTGCCCGGCATGCGGCAAAACCGGCGATCGACAGCCGCGTCACCGGCGCTTCGGCGCCACCGGCGACCATCACGTCGGCATCGCCCCACATGATCAACCGGGCAGCATCGCCAATGGCGTGCGCGCCGGTCGAACAGGCCGTGACGACGGCATGGTTCGGGCCTTTCAGCCCGTGCCGGATCGAAACCTGCCCGGAGACGAGATTGATGATCTGGCCCGGGATGAAGAAAGGGCTGATGCGGCGCGGGCCGCGCTCCTTGAGGATCATCGCGTTCTCGGCGATGCCCTCGATGCCGCCGATGCCGGAGCCGATCAGGACGCCGGTGGCACACCGCTCTTCATGCGTCTTGGGTTCCCAGCCGGAATCCTTCAGCGCCTCGTCGGCGGCGGCAATCCCATACAGGATGAAGTCGCCGATCTTGCGCAGTTCCTTCGGCTCGAGCACGGCCTCCGGATTGAAGGTGGCATTGCTGCCGTCACCACGCGGAATGACGTGGGCGATCTTGCAGGCAAGATCCTCCACCTCGAACTCAGTGATGCGCTTGGCAGCGCTGCGGCCGGTCAGAAGTTCCTTCCAGCTGTGCTCGAAGCCCATGCCGAACGGCGACAGCAACCCAAGGCCCGTGACGACGACACGCCTCATCGCAGGTCCTCCCCGGTGATGACTGCGGAAAGCGTCAGGCCGAAGCCTTGTCGATGTACTTCACGGCATCGCCAACGGTCAGGATGGTCTCAGCCGCGTCGTCGGGAATCTCGACGCCGAATTCTTCTTCGAACGCCATGACGAGTTCGACCGTGTCGAGGCTGTCGGCGCCCAGATCATCGATGAAGCTCGCCTGCTCCGTCACTTTGTCGGCATCGACGCCAAGGTGCTCGATGACGATCTTCTTGACGCGCTCTGCGGTGTCACTCATTTGGGCATCCTCGTCTTTTGTTTGTCTGTCTTCGTTAGCGGGCAGAATGCCGCTAATCAAGCTGAAAGATGGTCCTGCCGGAAACGCAACGACTACGAACCGGTTTTTGCCCGAACCGCCGGGTTGCGGGCCGCATTACACGAAAAATAGCTGAGGTCCAAGCCGAAATGGTCTCTTTTCACAACCCGCCGGACCTTGTTTAGAATTCGCCCTGCCGAGTCATATGGTGCGGTTTTCGAGAACCGGAGCGGAGCGTACTTTCAGTACGCGAGCACCGGAAGCGCAGATAACCGCGGCAGATGGCCGGCAGGGTAGAATTATCAACAAGGTCCGTCAGATCATCGCCATGCCGCCATTCACGTGGATGGTCTGGCCGGTGACGTAGGCGGCTTCGTTGGAGGCGAGATAAGCGACGGCGGACGCGACTTCAACGCTGGTGCCCATGCGCCGCGTCGGGATCGCCGCCATGATCGCCTCTTTCTGCTTGTCGTTGAGCTTGTCGGTCATCGCCGATTCGATGAAGCCCGGGGCGACGCAGTTGACGGTGATGTTGCGGGTGGCGATCTCCTGTGCCAGCGATTTGGAAAAGCCGATCATGCCGGCCTTTGAGGCGCAATAATTGGTCTGGCCGGGATTGCCGGTGACGCCGACCACCGAGGTGATGTTGATGATGCGGCCATGGCGGCGGCGCATCATCGGATGGGTGAGTTCGCGGGTCAGCCTGAACACGGCGGTCAGGTTGACTTCGAGCACGGTGTCCCAGTCGGCATCCGACATGCGCACGAACAACCCGTCCTTGGTGATGCCGGCATTGTTGACCAGGATGTCGACGCCTTCGAGATCGGCCTCGGCTTTCTGGCCGAGCGCCTTGACCTCGTCACGGTTCGACAGGTTGGCCGGGAACAGCTTGACCCGGTCGCCAAGCTCGCTGGCCAGCGCTTCCAGTTTCTCGACGCGGGTGCCATGCAGGCCGACGATCGCGCCCTGCGCATGCAGCATCCTGGCGATCGCCTCACCGATGCCTCCCGATGCGCCGGTGACGAGCGCCTTGCGGCCAGTCAATTCGAACATGTGTTTAATCCTCTTTCAAATCGGACAGCCCGCGAATTGGCTATCTGTAGACGTCGCCGTTCCAGAAGTCTTCGGCTCTCAGAATGCCTTCTTCGCCGCTCCTGATCCGCCCGAGCACCTCGGCGGCAAGGTAGTAATCCTCTACATCCTCAAGGCCCCGCTCAATGAATTCGCGCAGATAGTAAGCCTTGCTGCGACCGGTTTCGGCCGAAAGCGAATCCAACCGTCGCTCGACTTCAGAAGAAAGACGGATCGATGTGGGCATGCCGCACCTCGTTGCGATGCATGTATGTGGTCATGCGCCGGTGAATTCAAGTTGCGCAGCTCAACGAAGCGCCACCAGCACTGCCTCGACCTCAGCCGCGGAGCCGACCGACGCGGTGGCAATGTCGCGGTTGATGCGCCGCGCCAATCCTGAAAGCACCTTGCCGGCGCCGATTTCGTAAAGCGTGGTGATGCCGTTCGCGCCGAACCACTCCACCGTCTCGCGCCAACGCACGCGGCCGGTTATCTGTTCGACCAGGCGGCGGGCGATCTCGTCCGGATCGCTGGTCGGGCTAACCGTGACATTGGATAGGACGGGAACCACCGGCGAATTCTTTGTCACGCCGGCCAGGGCTTCCCGCATGACGTCGGCCGCGGGCGCCATCAGCGCGGAGTGGAAAGGCGCGGAAACCTGCAGCATCAGCGCTCGCTTGGCGCCCTTTTCCGTGCACAGTTTCGCCGCCAGTTCGACCGCAGCCTTGGTTCCGGAAATAACCAGCTGACCGCCGCCATTGTCGTTGGCGATCTGACAGACCGACCCTTTGGATGCCTCGGTGCAGGCTGCTTCGACATCGGCCTGTTCCAATCCGATGATCGCCGCCATGGCGCCCTCGCCGGCCGGCACCGCCGCCTGCATGGCATTGCCGCGTATGCGCAGCAACCGGGCGGCATCGGCAACCGAAACGAAGCCAGCAGCGGCCAACGCCGAATATTCGCCCAGCGAATGACCGGCGACATAGGTGACCTTGCCTTTCAGCGAGAAGCCGCGCGATTCCAGCGCCCGGACCACGGCCAGGGACACCGCCATCAGTGCCGGCTGCGCGTTTGCGGTCAGCGTCAACGCCTCTTCCGGCCCTTCCCAGATCAGCTTCGACAAGTTCTCACCAAGTGCGTCGTCGACTTCCTGGAAGACCCTGCGCGCTTCGGGGAAGGCGTCGGCGAGATCCTTGCCCATGCCGACCGCCTGGCTGCCTTGTCCGGGAAAGGTGAATGCGACGGCCATGCGAGGGCTCCCAAGGGCTGGTTTTGCTTGCCTGAAGACGGGTTTTTCTTGCCTGTGAGGCATGGCGGGGCGCCAAGTCAAGCCCGGTTCGACCCTGCCCGACGGCCGCCTCATCCGCCGAGTGCCTGTTCCGAAAGGCTTTTTGGCGATCACTCCTGATGAAAACCGCTCACGATTCGTTTGCTGGCTCTTCTTATTTTGGCCACAGGCGCTAGCTTTGCGTGACAATTCCATGACAATCGAGTGACGTGTTTGTCGCTGGGTGGGGAAGTTTAAGTGGCAAAGAGTTACAAACGCGCCGGCAAGCCCGCGCCACAGTTCCTGGAAGACGACCCCTCCACCGGCTATCTGCCGGGCAGGAGATGGCCGGTCGTGCGCTATGGGCTTGTCAGCCTGGCGATCGCGGCCGTCCTGGTGTTTGCGATCGAACTGATCGTGCGCGGCGATTTTGCTGGCACCGTCTCCTTCTTCCTGCAGCCGCTGAAGCCCGGCTGGACCACCATCGTCGTCTTCGCGCTGATCCTGATCGGCCTCGATGCGGTGCTCGGCCGCAGCCATCAGAGCCTGATGATCGTCGCGCCGCTGACGCTATCCCTTGCCTTCGTCGGCCACCAGAAGTCGCATTATCTCGGCGATCCGCTCTATCCCACCGATTTCCTCTATGCCCGCCAGATCTTCGCGCTGCTGCCGCTTTTGGTGCGCGACCGGCCGATGACCGCGCTCGCCATGGTCGTCGGCATCGTCGCCGGCCTGTCACTGCTCGTCTACGGCTGGCGGCTGTGGCGCCGCAAGGTTCCCGCGCTCAGCCGCAAGGGCCGCCTTGCCCGGCTGACGCTGGCCGTGCCGCTGCTCGCCTTCTTCGTTTCGATCATGGACTACGCCACCTTCTCCTGGACCAGGGACCGGCTGCAGATCATCCCGATCATGTGGGACCAGAAGGAAAACTATGCCTCCAACGGTTTTGCGCTGGCCTTCGCCCTCAATGTGCCGATGGCGCATGTCTCGGCGCCGCCAGGCTATACCGACAAAGCGATCGCGGCGATCGGCAGACCTGATGTAACCGCCTCGGTGCCGGCCGAGAAGCCCGACATCATCATCGTCATGAGCGAATCCTTCTGGGATCCGACCAAGCTGCCCGGCGTCACCATCACGCCCGATCCGATCCCCAACGTGCGGGCGCTGCGCTCGGGCTCGATGTTCTCGCCGGAATTCGGCGGCATGACCGCCAACATCGAGTTCGAGGCCCTGACCGGCTTCTCCAATGCGTTCCTGCCGGCCGGCAGCATCCCCTATCAGCAATATGTGCGCACGCCGACGCCTTCGCTCGCAACCTTCCTCAAGAGACAGGGTTACCGGGCGCGCGCCATCCATCCCGGCACCAACTGGTTCTGGAACCGGGGCGCGGTCTACGCTGATTTCGGCTTCAACGACTTCAAGTCGGAAGAGACGCTGCCACCCATGCAAAAGCGCGGGCCGCTGGCATCGGATGCGGCGATGACCGACGAGATCATCAGCGAGGCCGACGCAAGCGACGAGCCGGTGTTCTTCTTTGCCGTCAGCCTGCAAAATCACGGCCCCTACGAGCCGAACCGCTACTACAATCCGACGCATACGGTGCAGGCGCCGATCAGCCAGTGGGCGCGCGAATCGCTGCTCAGCTATGCCGAGGGCTCAGCCGACGCCGATCGCGGTCTTGAACGCCTCGTCGAATGGGCGAAGAAACGCTCCCGCCCCACCGTGATCGCCTTCTTCGGCGACCATCTGCCGCCGCTGGGGCCGGTCTATGTCGAAACCGGCTTCCTGAAGGACAATGTCGCACCGCGCAAGGAAGCGTCGCCCGAGGCCGCCCTCGAACACCACGAGACGCCGCTGGTCATCTGGTCGAACCGCACCGGACCGGCTGAGCACATGGGTGCCGTCAGCCCAGCCTTCCTGCCTTATCATATCCTGAAGACGGCCGGCATCAGCCATCCCTACTACACCGGCTTCCTGGGCGAGATGAGCGAACGCTACCGTGTCGTCGACCGCAATTTGCTGCTGACGCCGGCTGGCGAGGCCACGCCCGATTGGGCGCGGCAGAAGGAGATCGACCCGGCGATCCGCGATTTCCGCCTGCTGCAGTACGATATGATGTTCGGCAAACGCCACGCGGCGCCCGACTTCTTTCCCGAAACGGTCGACAAGATTGTCGCCGCCCATACGAGTTGAGACCGGCGATTCCCTCAGAGCCGGCTGGTCCGTCTCGGATCGCGCGTTCAGTTCGTCAATTGCAGCTTCGAGAACTTGTTGGCAATCTGCTGGAAGACGTCCGGCAATTTGGTCGGATCGTTGACTGCGTAATAGCCGCTCGGATCAGAGGCGCAGGCGCTGTAAAGCGCACGGTTGGCTGCGGTGTCGGACTGCAGCACCATGGTGTAGATCTGTACGCCCTGGTCCTTCAATTGGGTGCAGACGCTTTTGGTCCAGCCATCGACGTTGCGTGCCGCCGTCGTCTGGTTATCCGATCCGAAACGACCGCCGGCCAGATAGCCATAGGATGTGTAGTCCGACTTCGTCGGCTGTTGGCTGGCGCCATAGACGACGTTCTCACCGTCGGTGAGCAACAGCACGATCTTGCTGATGCCGGGCGTCTTCCACGGCGCTCCATCAGTGTAGGGCGCGGCGGGCGACAGCACCCGCATACCCCATGACAGGCCCTCGGAGACATTTGTGCCCGAACCGTTCCACTCGGTCATCCGACTAGCCGCCTTGCGCAGCTTGTCGAAATCGTCGGTCAGGGGGACCACCGGAGTCGGACACGCACGGTTCGGACCGATAGTGATGGGAGAGCCGGTCTCGGTGATGAGTTCCTTGGCGGGCGCAACATATTTGGCGATCTTTTCCCTGGCAGCCCTGTCATCGGGCGACAAAAGGTCGATGAGGTTGCCGAGCAGGTTGCTGAGATCGATGCCCAGAATGTTGATGCCCGACTGGGCAAGCCTGGTTTTGTCGCTGACATCGTTGAGGTAGGAGTTGTTGTAGTATTTGTCCGAATTGCCATAGGAGCCAGACGGCTTTTGGGCGTCTTCGGGATCATCCGGCGCAAAGTACGGCACGAACAGCGTGTCGGGCTTGGCCGTGTCGGGTGGCGTGTCGGAGATATTGTAAGCGCCTGGCCGCGCCTCGACACAACCCTTCCATCCGGTGCCATTCCATCCGGCATCGGTCCATCCGGTCTTCTTGAGCTGTTTGAAAAGCGCCATGTGGTTCGGCCGCTTGCCGTCGATGACGGGAAAATTGACGCCGTTGGTCGAGGACTTGCCGTCCATGTCGATCCAGGACGGATCGAAGCCGTCGCCATTGACGTTGACAGCCGTTACGAAAGGAACCAGCGAGGCGCGGACCTTGCGCGTCGGCGATTTCGCCGCTTCGAGCGTGTCGAGCAACGATTTTGTCGCCGTCCTCAACGCCGTCATACGCACGCCGGCCATCGAGCCGGTGTTGTCCAGCACCAGCACGACTTCGAGCTGGTTGTTCGATTCGACCGCCGAGGCATCGACGACGATGTGCTTGCTGTCGCCGAACAGGAAGGCGAAGTTGAGATTGACGTCCGCCGAGGCAACCGCCTTTGTCTTGACGAAGTTGACGCCCTTGTCGACAGTCAACGTCGCCTGCGCATTGCCGAGCTCGCCATGACCGACGATGTTGGCCTGGAAATAGCGGTTGAAAGCGTCATTGCGGGTGATGTCGAGATCGCCAAGGTGCGAGGAAGCAAGGTTTGCCGAATCGAGAGCGTTCTGCAAATTGCTCTTGGCCCGCATAAGGGTCGAGACATCGGTTGCGAAAGCGACAGCCGTCAGGATGACCGGCAAACCCAGTCCCAGCACAAGCGTGAAATTGCCGCCCGTCGAGCGCCAGAATTTGTCGAGAAGCATCCTTACCCCCGGAAATGCTTGCCGCTTTTGTGCGGTCGTCCGGGCTTTTGCGCCTTCCATGATGAATCGACCGTTGACGGCCAGGCTTCAACTCCACACAACCTGCTGGTGTGGTTAAGACGTGGTTGCCGGAAACCACAACTCCAGCCGTTGCTGCTCCCCGATCGTCGCGTGGGACACACGGGAATGCCGCTTGCCCTTGCTTTACGGTCGGATTGCTGTATAGACGCCCGCAATCTGCCGGTCCTTGCTGGGGGCTGAACGGAGGGCCGGAGGTCTTTTCGAAAACCTTCGTGTGAAGCCGGAAGTGCTTCCGCCTCCCGTGTCTCCGCTCTCGACCGTCTCGTTATGCTCCTTTCTTCCCCCTGCCCCTTCGAGGGTTTGCGGGTCAGAGAAGTTGCAGAGGCTTTTGCCGCCGGGAACCGGGAGAGAAACGAAGAAAGGCATAAGACATAATGGCTCTTTACGAACATGTGTTTCTTGCCCGGCAGGACCTCTCGCAGCAGCAGGTCGATGCTCTTGTCGAACAGTACAAGGGTGTCATCTCCGCGAATGGCGGGTCCGTCGGCCGGGTCGAGAATTGGGGACTGAAGTCCCTCACCTACCGGGTCAACAAGAACCGGAAGGCTTACTACACGCTGATGGACCTGAATTGCCCAGCGGCCGCGCTCAACGAGATGGAGCGCCAGATGGGCCTGTCCGAAGACGTGCTGCGCTTCCTGACCATCAAGGTCGAGGCGCATGAGGAAGGCCCGTCGGCCATGATGCAGAAGCGCGAAGAGCGCTCGGAACGCGGCGGCTTCGGCGACCGCGACCGTGGCGATCGTGGCCCGCGCTCGTTCGGCGACCGTGATCGCGGCGACCGTGGCGATCGTCCGCCGCGCTCGTTCGGCGACGCCGGTGCCGATCGTGGTCCGCGCCGTCCGCGCGAAGGCTTTGAAGGGGGTGCAGAATAATGGTCGACATCAATCAGATCCCGACCCGGCGCCCGTTCCATCGCCGCCGCAAGACCTGCCCGTTCTCAGGCGCCAACGCGCCCAAGATCGACTACAAGGACGTGCGTCTCCTGCAGCGCTACATTTCCGAGCGCGGCAAGATCGTGCCGTCGCGCATCACCGCCGTCAGCCAGAAGAAGCAGCGCGAACTCGCCAAGGCAATCAAGCGCGCCCGCTTCCTCGGCCTGCTGCCCTACGTGGTTCGCTAATAGCGTCAATGCGGGCGGCTCGCCGCCCGCTCTTCTCCCACGGCGACGGGCGCCGCAGGGTTGGACATCAAATCCCGGGTTGAGGTCAAAAACCTCTAACTGCCGCGACAGGCAGGACAGCGTCACCAGCGCCCCCGGCGCTCAAGCTTCCTGACCTGTTCCAGAGACATTCGGCGCCGATCTCATCGATCGATTGGCGCCCAACCGAAGGAACAAAACCATGGACGTCATTCTTCTCGAACGCGTTTCCCGCCTCGGCCAGATGGGCGACACCGTCAAGGTCAAGGACGGCTTTGCCCGTAACTTCCTGCTGCCGCAGGGCAAGGCGCTGCGCGCCAACGAAGCCAACAAGAAGAAGTTCGAAGGCCAGCGCGCCCAACTCGAAGCCCGTAACCTC
Organism: Mesorhizobium sp. M0227; assembly: GCF_040321855.1. Lineage (NCBI taxonomy): Bacteria > Pseudomonadati > Pseudomonadota > Alphaproteobacteria > Hyphomicrobiales > Phyllobacteriaceae > Mesorhizobium > Mesorhizobium sp. M0227. The sequence continues at coordinate 43,471 of NZ_JAMYSJ010000027.1, forward strand.
GAGCGCAAGTCGGAAGCGGCCCAGATCGCCGAAAAGCTCGACGGCAAGAGCTTCATCGCCGTCCGCTCCGCCGGCGAAACCGGGCAGCTTTACGGTTCCGTTTCGACCCGCGACATCGCCGATCTGCTGACGGCGGAAGGTTTCTCGATCAACCGCAACCAGATCCTGCTCAACCAGCCGATCAAGACCATCGGTGTCACCAATGTGGCGATCGCGCTGCATCCGGAAGTCGAGGTCACCGTCACGCTCAACATCGCCCGCACGGCCGACGAAGCCGAGCGCCAGGCCAAGGGCGAGACACTGACCACCGCCGAAGCCATCTATGGCGACGACATCAACGACAACGCCCGGCCGGAGAACTTCTTCGATCCGAACACCGAGTTCGAGGGCGGCGAAGACAACGCCTGATCACACTTCGCAAGACGATTGGAGCCATGGGCTGATCACGACTTAAAGCCAAGCTCCGATCACTTTGCCGTCATCCAGCCATGCTGGACCAATGCCCGGGTCTCTCGCCCGGGCATTTTTGTGCCAAATGGAACTTTTCGAACCCCTATATATTGTTGCAGACTATGGCGTAGCGCGTCCTTTGGCCGCGCAAAGCACGCTGTGCAACTTTGGTTCGGCGCAAGACCCCCGGCGAAATCGATCCCGATTTTCGCGGTCACGCGCCAAGGCAGCCTGTTTGGCCGAGAGGGGACATTTGGTCATGAATATTCTGTTGAAGCGCGTTCTCGACCGCCTGGTGCGCACCGGCAATCTCAAGGTGACCGGCCCCAAGGGCTCGGCTGTGGTTTTCGGCGACGGCAGCGGCGAACCGGTGCACATGCATATCAAGACGGCGCATGCCGAGCGCGCCATCACCTTCGATCCGATGCTGGCAGTGCCAGAGTCCTACATGGACGGCGAACTCGACATCCTCGAAGGCGGCGTGCTGGGCGTGATGCGCATCGCCTTCCAGAATATGGGCAGCGGCGGCATCGACGCCACCTGGTCGAAGGCCATCGAAGGGCTGCGCCACGCCTTCCGCCGCCTGCAGCAGATCAACACCGCCTCGCGCTCGCGCCGCAACGTGCAGCGCCACTACGATTTGTCGGGCGACCTCTACCGGCTCTTCCTTGACCAGGACATGCAGTATTCCTGCGCCTATTTCGAGCAGCCGGACATGACGCTGGACGAAGCGCAGGCCGCCAAGAAGCGCCACATCGCCGCCAAGCTCCGGCTGAAAGCCGGCCAGACGGTGCTCGACATCGGCTCCGGCTGGGGCGGGCTTGGCCTCTACCTCGCCAAAGCGTTCGACGTCGACGTGCAGGGCGTGACGCTGTCGACCGAGCAGCATGGCGTCGCCACCGACCGGGCGCACGCGCAAGGGCTGGAAAGCCGCGTGCATTTCGAGCTCAAGGACTACCGCGAGCTCAACGAGCGTTTCGACCGCATCGTCTCGGTCGGCATGTTCGAACATGTCGGCGTCAACCACTACCGCACCTTCTTCGACAAGAGCGCGACGCTGCTCAAGCCGGATGGCGTGATGCTGTTGCACACGATCGGCCGTTCCGGCGTGCCTTGGGCGACCAGCGCCTTCATCCGCAAATACATCTTCCCGGGCGGCTATATCCCTTCGCTCTCAGAAGTCATGCCGGCGATCGAAAAGTCGGGCCTGGTCGTCACCGACGTCGAGATCCTGCGGCTCCACTATGCCGATACGCTGAAGCACTGGGGCGAGCGCTTCGCTGCCAACCGCGACAAGGCCAAGGCGATCTATGACGAGCGCTTCTGCCGCATGTGGGAATTCTATCTGGCGGCCTCGGAAGCCGCCTTCCGCTGGCAGGACCTGGTCATCTTCCAGATCCAGATCACCAAGAAGAACGATACGCTGCCGATGTCGCGCGACTACATGGCCAAATGCGAAAAGGCGCTCGAGATACGCGATATGGGGCATCGTGAAACGGCTCCCGTCAAAAAGAGTCCGACCGCCAAGCCAGCTCGTCGCCGCAAGGTTGCGGACCAGGAATAGCATTGCCGCTTGCCATTGCCGGCGCCTGCACTGAAAAAGGTCCCGTGACCGTCGCGGGACCTTTTTCATGACCTACGTCCTCTATGCCGCCGCCGCTCTGGCCGAGATCGCCGGCTGCTTTTCGTTCTGGGCCTGGTGGCGGCTGGATAAGTCGCCGCTTTGGCTTCTTCCCGGCCTCGGCTCGCTTGCCCTGTTCGGCCTCCTGCTGGCGCTGGTCGACACGTCAGCCGCCGGCCGCGCCTACGCCGCCTATGGCGGCATCTACATTGCGGCATCGCTTGGCTGGCTGTGGCTGGTGGAGGGCGTGCGCCCCGACCGCTGGGATTTTGCCGGCGCGGCGCTCTGCATTGCCGGCGCTTCCGTGATCCTTCTCGTCCCGCGGGGCGCGTGAGATGGAGTTGCCGGCATCCCTTCGCCAAGGTGTCGAGCGCTTGCTCGAAAACGTTCCGCTGGCGATACTCAAACAAGCGGCAAAAACGCTGTCCGACCGTTATCGTGCCGAATTGCGCGACGGCCGTCTGCACATGGCCGAGGATCTGGCGGTGAAAGCCTATCTGGCGACGCGGCTGCCGGCGACCTATGCCGCGATCCGCGCCAGTCTCGATGCGCTGAGCGATGCCAAGCCCGCCTTCCAACCCAAGAGCCTGCTCGATGTCGGCGCGGGTCCTGGTACTGCGCTTTGGGCCACGACTGAGCTGTGGCCCGATCTCGAACAGGCTGTGTTGTTCGAAGCCAGTGCGGCGGTACGCAAGGTCGGCGAGACACTTGCCGCCGGTGCGATTGCCGCACAGACGAGGTGGCTGGCGGGTGATGCCACCATCGACCTTGCCGACCTCCAGTCGGCCGATCTGGTCACTTGCGCCTATGTGCTCGATGAAATCGCTCCCGCATCACTGCCGAAGCTCATCGACCGGCTCTGGCAACTCACCGCCGACACGCTGCTTGTGGTCGAGCCGGGCACCCCCGCCGGCTGGCAGCGCATCCTTGCCGTGCGCCGGCAGCTGATCGAGGCGGGCGCGCATGTGCTAGCGCCTTGCGCGCATCAGGCGCCCTGCCCGCTGGTCCAGCCCGACTGGTGCCATTTTTCCCGCCGCGTCGCCCGCTCGCGCCTGCATCGGCTGGCCAAGGATGCCGACGTGCCGTGGGAAGACGAGAAGTTCATCTACGTCGCGGCTTCTCGCGACGGACCCACATCACACCAAGCGCGGGTTCTTGCGCCGCCGAAGTCCGGCTCCGGCAAGGTTCTGCTTAAGCTTTGCCAGGACGACGGCACCGCCGCCGAGCGCTTGTTCACTAAGCGCGACGGCGCCGACTTCAAGCTGGCTCGGCGCCTGGACTGGGGCGACAGGCTGGGTTCCGAATAGGCAGCCGTGGCGCTTGCGACCGCGCCGAAGAAAAATTCGGAGCGATGTCGAATCCAGGCCGTGCCGTTCGACCATTGGCGTTCTCGGATCTTTCGAGACGCCAAGAGTGTCAAACGGCATCAGCCAACAGGAGAGACGCAATGAGCTATATCGCAGGATTTGTCGCCGCGGTGCCCGCCGCCAACAAGGAAGCCTATCGCAAGCATGTCGCCAAGGCGGCATCGGTGCTGAAGGAGTTCGGCACCACCCGCATGGTCGAAGGATGGGGCGACGACGTGCCCGGCGGCAAGATCACCGACTTCAAGGGAGCCGTGAAGGCGAAGCCGGATGAAATCATCACCTTTTCATGGCACGAATACGCGGACAAGGCGGCGGCGGACGCTGCCTATCAGACGATGATGAGCGACCCGCGCATGGCGGAGATCGGCGCGTCCATGCCCTTTGACGGCAAGCGCATGATCATCGGCGGCTTCACGCCGTTCATCGGCCTGAACACGACCGGCAAGACCGGCTATATCGATGGCTCGCTGGTGCCGGTGCCGGCCGCCAACAAGCAAGCCTACCTTGCGGTGGCGGCGAAGCAGGCCGCGGTGATCAAGGAACATGGCGCAACCCGCGTCGTCGAGGCGTGGGGCGACGATGTTCCCGATGGCGAGATCACGGATTACCGAGGCGCCGTGAAAGCGACGGGCGACGAGGTTGTCGTCTATGCCTGGGTCGAATGGCCGTCGAAGCAGGTGCGCGACGACGCCTGGAAAAAGGTGATTGCCGATCCGCGCATGTATGCCGACGCCATGCCCTACGACAACCAGCGCCGGGTTCACGGCGGCTTCGCACCGATCCTCGACGCCTGATCCCAAGAACCCTAGACAATCCTGGAAAAGGAAACCCACCATGCGTTATGCCTGTCTCATCTACTACCACCCCAAGACGCTGTTCGGCGGCAGCCCGCAAGCCAACGCCGTGCTGGCCGAATGCGCCGGATATGACGAGGTGCTCAGGGCCAGCGGCCACTTCGTAACCGCCGAGGCCCTGGTGTTGCCGGAAGAGGCGATGACCGTGCAGGTCCGCGACGGCAAGATGTCTTCGGTCGACGGCCCGTTCATGGAGACCAAGGAGATCCTGGGCGGCATCATCGTCATCGAAGCCCGTGACCTCAATGAAGCGGTGCGGGTGGCGAGCGGCCATCCGCTGGCAACGATCGGCTTTATCGAAGTCCGCCCGGTCGTCGACTTCAGCCAGCCGCCGCCGGCCCTGTGAGCACCGCCGGCCCGCGCGACGCCCTGGAGGCGGCCTACCGCACCGAGGCGCGGCGCGTGCTGGCGACCTTGATCCGCCTGCTCGGCGGTTTCGACGCGGCGGAGGAGGCCTTGCATGAGGCCTTCACGGCTGCCGCCGAACAATGGCCGCGCCAGGGTGTTCCGGCCAATCCCTATTCCTGGCTGGTCTCGGCCGGCCGCTTCAGAACCATCGACCGCTGGCGCCGGGAAGCGCGGCTGACCGGGGCCCTGCCCGAGCTCATGGCTCTGGCCGAGCCGACGCCGGAGCCAGCCATGCCGGAAGACATTCAGGACGATGAATTGCGGCTCATTTTCGTCTGCTGCCACCCGGCGCTGACGCCGGATGCACGCATTGCCCTGACCCTGCGCGAAGTGGGTGGCTTGACCACCGAGGAGATCGCCCGCGCCTATCTGACGCCGGCACCGACCATTGCGCAACGCATCGTGCGGGCCAAGGCGAATATCCGGGACGAGGCCATCCCTTACGAAGTGCCCGACCGCGACGACCTGCCGGCGCGTCTCGAGAGTGCGCTGCAGGTGATCTACCTGATCTTCAACGAGGGTTACGCGGCAACCGAGGGGCCGAACCTGACGCGGGCCGATCTGTGCGCCGAGGCGATCCGGCTCGGCCGGCTGATGGTTGAGCTGCTCGACCAGCCGGAGGCGCAAGGGCTGCTTGCCCTGATGCTGCTGCACGAGGCGCGGCGCGCAACACGGGTCGATGCCAGCGGCGATCTTGTGCTGCTGGAGGACCAGGACCGCGCGCTGTGGGACCGTGCGCTGATCGCCGAGGCCGACGGCCTGATCGGTCGGGCGATCGCCTCGCGCCGCATCGGACCTTACATCCTGCAGGCGGCCATTGCTTCCGTCCACGCCGAGGCGGCAGGCACGGCGGAGACCGACTGGGTACAAATCGTCGCGCTTTCCGATGTGCTCGGCCGCGTCGATCCTTCACCCGTCGTGGCACTTAACCGCGCCGCGGCCATAGGCATGCGCGACGGCCCGCAGGCCGGACTGGCGGCAATCGAGGCGGTCATGGGACAAGGCGGGCTGGACGGCTACCATCTGGCGCACGCGGCGCGAGCAGACATGCAGCGCAGGCTTGGCTTGACCGAAGCGGCAAGGACCTCCTACCGGCGGGCGATCGAGTTGACCCGGCAACCGGCGGAACGCCGGTTCATCGAGGGGCGACTCGGTCAGCTTTGAGCGGGATGGCTGCACAGGGCACCATTCTTGTTTTCCCGTTTTGTTCTCCCTGTAGATGCGCTACAATCGTTCTTTCGATTCGAGTCAATTGTGATTCTTTCCACCGAAAAAACTCGGCTGTGAATCGCGGGTATCAAAGCTGATTGGACAGGCACTGGTGCAGATAAGTCAGCATGGACTTGTCACGTTCTGATATCGAGAAGCCGGGATCGAAATCGGGGACATCATGGCAGAAGCAGCGCGAAAATTCGGCGTGGCGGAAACACCGCTTTATCGTGAAGCGCCCAACAACATCGAGGCCGAGCAGGCGCTGCTCGGCGCCATCCTCGTCAACAACGACGCCTTCTATCGCGTCTCGGACTTCCTCAAGGCCAGCCATTTCTACGAACCGCTGCACCGCAAGATCTTCGAGGTGGCGTCCGAGTTCATCCGTATGGGCAAGGTGGCGACGCCGATCACGCTGAAAACCTTCCTGCCCGCCGACGAGAAAGTCGGCGACATGACGATGGCGCAATATGTCGTGCGGCTGGCGGTCGAGGCCGTCACCGTCGTCAACGCCACCGACTATGGCCGCGCCATCTATGACCTTGCCACACGCCGCGCGCTGATCACCGTCGGCGAGGACATGGTCAACATCGCCTATGACGCGCCGGTCGACATGGCGCCCGGCGAACAGATCGAGGACGCCGAACGCCGCCTGTTCGAGCTGGCCGAAAACGGCCGCTACGATGGCGGCTTCGAGAGTTTTTCCGATGCGTTGAAGAACGCCGTCGACATGGCCAGTGCGGCTTACATGCGCGACGGCCACCTATCCGGCATTGCCACCGGCCTGCGCGATCTCGACCACCGCATGGGCGGCCTGCAGCCATCCGATTTGATCATCATCGCCGGCCGCCCAGGCATGGGCAAGACGTCGCTGGCCACCAACATCGCCTATAACATCGCTGCCGCCTATGAGCCTGCCCAGCAGGCCGACGGTTCGGTCAAGGCGGCCAATGGCGGCGTCGTCGGCTTCTTCTCGCTTGAAATGTCGTCGGAGCAGCTGGCCACCCGCATCATCTCCGAGCAGACCGAGATTCCATCGTCGAAAATCCGGCGCGGCGATTTGACGGAAGCCGATTTCGGCAAGCTTGTCGCCTACACGCAGGAGAACCACAAGCGCCCGCTCTACATCGACCAGACGGGTGGTATCTCGATCGCCCAGCTCGCGGCGCGCGCCCGCCGCCTCAAGCGGCAGCGCGGGCTGGACCTGATGGTCATCGACTATATCCAGCTGATGCAGGGTTCGTCCGCCAAGGCGTCGCAGAACCGCGTCCAGGAAATCACCGAGATCACCACCGGACTGAAGGCACTCGGCAAAGAGTTGGGCGTGCCGATCATCGCCCTCTCACAGCTCTCGCGTCAGGTCGAAAGCCGCGACGACAAGCATCCCCAGCTGTCCGATCTGCGCGAATCGGGCTCGATCGAGCAGGACGCCGACGTCGTGCTGTTCGTGTACCGTGAGGAATATTACATCAAGAACAAGGAACCGGAGAAAGGCACGCCCGAGCACCTCGCCTGGGAAACGAAGATGATCGAGGTCCAGGGCAAGGCCGAAGTGATCATCGCCAAGCAGCGCCATGGCCCGACCGGCACCGTCAGCCTTGCCTTCCAGGGCGAGTTCACCCGCTTCTCCGACCTCGCCGAGGAGCATCATCTGCCGGAAAGGTTCGAGTAGCTTTTTGACCTACCCCAGCCCACCTCGCCCAGGCCATTTTCAAGCAGCATCCCGCTGATGGCCAAGTCGCGCGTCCAATTCATCTGCCAGAGTTGCGGATCGGTGCATCAGCGCTGGGCCGGCAAATGCGATGCCTGTGGCGAGTGGAACACGCTGGTCGAGGAAGGCACGTCCGGCGGCATCGGCTCGGGACCAGCCAACACGCGCAACGCCCGCAAGGGCCGCGCGGTGGTGCTGACCACGCTGTCCGGCGATATCGAGGACGCGCCGCGCATCATCTCGGGCATTGGCGAACTCGACCGCGCCACCGGCGGCGGTTTCGTGCGCGGCTCGGCGCTGCTGGTCGGCGGCGACCCCGGCATCGGCAAGTCAACGCTGCTCACCCAGGCGGCCGCGGCGCTGGCATCAAAAGGCCACCGCATCGTCTATGTCTCCGGCGAAGAGGCGGTCGCGCAGATCAGGCTGCGGGCGCAGCGGCTTGGCGTCGCCTCTTCTCCGGTGGAACTTGCCGCCGAGACCAATGTCGAGGACATCCTGGCGACGATCGCCGACGGCAAGCGGCCTGATCTCGTCATCCTGGATTCGATCCAGACGCTGTGGACCGACCTTGCCGATTCGGCGCCTGGGACCGTCACACAGGTGCGCGCCGCCGCCCAGGCGATGATCCGCTATGCGAAATCTACGGGTGCTGCGATCGTACTGGTCGGCCATGTCACCAAGGAAGGCCAGATCGCCGGGCCGCGCGTCGTCGAGCACATGGTCGACGCCGTGCTCTACTTCGAAGGCGAAGGCGGCCATCACTATCGCATCCTGCGCACGGTGAAGAACCGTTTTGGCCCGACCGACGAGATCGGCGTCTTCGAAATGTCGGACAAGGGCCTGCGTGAGGTCGCCAATCCATCCGAGCTTTTCCTTGGCGAACGCCATGCCAAATCGCCGGGTGCTGCGGTTTTCGCCGGCATGGAGGGGACAAGGCCGGTGCTGGTCGAGATCCAGGCACTGGTCGCACCCTCCTCGCTCGGCACGCCGCGCCGCGCCGTCGTCGGCTGGGACGGCGCCCGGCTGTCGATGATCCTGGCGGTTCTCGAAGCCCATTGCGGCGTGCGCTTCGGCACTCACGATGTCTATCTCAATGTCGCCGGAGGCTACCGGATTTCGGAGCCCGCGGCCGATCTGGCAGTGGCGGCCGCCCTGGTTTCCTCGCTCACCGGTCTTGCCCTTCCCGCCGATTGCGTCTATTTCGGCGAAATCAGCCTTTCGGGCGCCGTGAGGCCGGTTGCGCATGCGCAACAGCGCCTCAAGGAAGCCGAAAAGCTGGGTTTTGGAAGCGCGGTTCTGCCCTCGGGCAGCGGGGAACTAGCCGGGGGGATCGGGGCCGGTTCTTTCCAGCCGACCGAGCTTGCCGACCTCGTGGCACGCATAGCCGGCTCACGCCGAAGCCGCGTGGACGAAGAAGATTAGAGCATCGGACCCAGAGCCCGATGCTCCGCGCTATAATGCGGCTCATGGAGTGGGGCGAAAGACATGCCGATTACGCTGCTTGACGGAATTCTCGTCGGCTTCACTCTGGTCTCGGCGATGCTCGCCATGGTTCGCGGCTTCTCGCGCGAAGTCCTGTCCGTCGTCTCCTGGGCAGCGGCGGCAGCGGCGGCGTTCTTCTTCTACAAGCCGGTTGTGCCTTACCTCGCGCCCTACATCGAGAATGAAAAGGTCGCCATGGCGGCGGCCGCCGGCGTGGTTTTCATCATCGCGTTGATCGTCGTCTCGGTCATCACCATGAAGCTAGCCGACTGGATCATCGATTCCAGGATCGGCGCACTCGATCGTACGCTCGGTTTCCTTTACGGCGCCGCGCGCGGCATCCTGGTCGTTGCCGTCGCCCTGCTGTTCTTCAACTGGCTGGCCGGTGCCAAGGCACCAGCCTGGGTCACGGAGGCCAAGTCGCGGCCGCTGCTCGAACAGATCGGCGCCAAGCTCGAAAGCCTGCTGCCCGAGGATCCGGAAAACGCGATCCTCAAGAAGCTCAATCCGAATCAGCCGGCCGCCGAGACGCCAGCGGCTCCGGACGCACCGGCCGCGGATGCTCCGGCGGGCGGCGACGATGCCAACACGCCGGCGCCTGACGACAATGACGCAACACCACCGGCCAACAACGCTCCGGCCGCTCCGGCACCGGCGGCACCGGCAAACTGACGCCGACAACGGCGTCAGGATCTGACGATGGTGTGAACGATCGCACGGCCCGCGTTGCTTTCGGCGCGAACCAGCATTATATGGCGATTTTAGCGGAGCTTAAGATGGCAGACGCAGACGACGTGCTTTCCGCCGAGGCCGACGACCATTTCCACGACGAATGCGGTGTGTTCGGCATTTTCGGCCGGCAGGACGCTGCGGCCATCGTTACACTGGGCCTGCATGCGCTGCAGCATCGCGGCCAGGAAGCGGCCGGGATCGTTTCCTATGACGGCAGCCAGTTCCATGTCGAACGCCATGTCGGCCTGATCGGCGACACCTTCACCAAGCAGCGCGTCATCGACAGCCTGCAAGGCAACCGCGCCATTGGCCATACGCGCTACGCCACCACGGGCGGCGCCGGCATGCGCAACATCCAGCCCTTTTTCGCCGAATTGGCCGATGGCGGCTTCGCCGTCGCCCACAACGGCAATCTGACCAACGCCATGACCGTGCAGCGCGCGCTGCAGAAGCAAGGCGCGATCTTCTCCTCCACCTCCGATACCGAGACGCTTTTGCACCTCGTCGCCACCAGCAAGGAACGCGACTTGAACTCGCGTTTCATCGATGCGGTGCGGCAGGTCGAGGGCGCCTTCTCGCTGGTGGCGATGACGGCCAAGAAGATGATCGGCTGCCGCGATCCGCTCGGCATCCGGCCGCTGGTGCTCGGCGATCTCGACGGCGCCTGGATCCTGGCCTCCGAAACCTGCGCGCTCGACATCATCGGCGCGCGTTTCGTTCGCGACCTGAAGCCCGGCGAGATGGTCGTCGTCACGTCCAAGGGTATTGAAAGCCTGTTCCCCTTCGAACCGCAGAAGACCCGCTTCTGCATCTTCGAATATGTCTATTTCGCGCGGCCGGATTCCTCGGTCGAAGGCCGTAACGTCTATGAGGTGCGCAAGCGCATCGGCGCCGAGCTGGCGGTCGAAAGCCCGGTCGAGGCCGACATCGTCGTGCCGGTGCCGGATTCGGGCACGCCGGCGGCGATCGGCTTTAGCCAGGCGGCCGGCATTCCCTTTGAGCTCGGCATCATCCGCAATCATTATGTCGGCCGCACCTTCATCCAGCCGGGCGATTCGATCCGCCACATGGGCGTCAAGCTGAAGCACAATGCCAACCGCCGCATGATCGAGGGCAAGCGCGTGGTGCTGGTCGACGACAGTATCGTGCGCGGCACCACCAGCCAGAAGATCGTGCAGATGGTGCGCGACGCCGGTGCCAAGGAGGTGCATATGCGCATCGCCTCACCGCCGACACGCGCATCCTGCTTCTACGGTGTCGACACGCCGGAGAAATCGAAGCTCCTGGCATCGCGCATGTCAATCGAGGAAATGGCCGAGTTCATCCGTGTCGATTCGCTTGGCTTCCTCACCATTGACGGGCTCTACCGCGCGGTCGGCGAGGCCAGCCGCGACAACGACCAGCCGCAATTCTGCGACGCCTGCTTCACCGGCCAGTATCCGACCCCCCTGCTCGACTTCGAAGGCCACGACAATGTGCGAACGCTGTCGCTGCTGGCGACGAGCGGGACGTAGGCCGGACCGTCATCAGCGTTAGTCAAATTCCCGGAATCCATCGCATGACCCTCGACCTTTCCGGCCGCGTTGCGGTCGTCACCGGCGCCTCGCGCGGTATCGGCTATTTCATTGCCAAGGAATTGGCTGCCGCCGGCGCGCATGTCATTGCGGTGGCGCGCACTGTCGGAGGACTGGAAGAGCTCGACGACCAGATCAAGGCGGCCGGCGGCCAGGCGACACTGGTGCCGCTCGACCTCGCCGACATGGCCGGTATCGACCGCCTGGGCGGCGCCATCCACGAACGCTGGGGCAAGCTCGACATTCTCGTCGCCAATGCCGGCGTGCTCGGCGTCATTTCGCCGATCGGTCATGTCGAAGCAAAAACCTTCGAGAAGGTGATGACCATCAACGTCACCTCGACCTGGCGGCTGATCCGCTCGGTCGACCCCCTGCTGCGGCTCTCCGATGCTGGACGAGCGATCATCCTGTCTTCCAACGCAGCGCACTCGGCGCGTGCCTTCTGGGCGCCCTACGCGGCCTCCAAGGCCGCGGTGGAGACGATAATGCGCTCCTGGGCGCATGAGACGCAGAGCCTGCCGCTCCGGGTCAACGCCGCCGACCCCGGCGCCACCCGTACCGCCATGCGTGCCCAGGCAGTGCCGGGCGAAGATCCCGAGACGTTGCCGCACCCCGCCGAGATCGCCAAACGCATCGTACCGCTGGCCAGGCCGGAGCTGAAAGAGACCGGATTGATCTTCCAGGCCAAGCACAATCGCTTCGTCGCCTATCGCCAGCCGGAATAAAACTTGACTGCGAGATGGATTAAATAGGCCTCCGGCAACGTTTCCTCTGACGTAACCATTCGAACTGGAGGATCGACATGCGCAGACTTGTTCTCGTTGCCACCACGGCCATCGCGGCCGCCCTCGCCGCCACAGTCGGCGCAGCCCTCTCGCAAGATGCCAAGATGAGCTTCTTCGTCACCAGTGTCGGTTCCGGCAAGGGTGCCGACCTCGGCGGCCTCAAGGGCGCCGACGCGCATTGCGCATCGCTGGCGGAAGCCGCCGGCGTCACCGGCAAAAGTTGGGCCGCCTATCTGTCGACCAGCGACACCGACGCCCGCGACCGCATCGGCAATGGGCCATGGGTAAACGCAAAGGGCATCAAGATCGCCGACCATGTCGCCTCGTTGCACAGCGATGCCAACGGCATCACCAAGCAGACGGCGCTCAACGAGAAAGGCGAAGCGGTCAACGGCCGCGGTGACACGCCCAACCGCCACGACGTGCTGACCGGCTCCAAGCCCGACGGCACCAAGATCGCCGACCAGACCTGCGGCGACTGGACGATGAGCGGGGCGGAAGGCGCCGCGATGATGGGCCATCATGACCGCGCCGGCCTCGACGATTCGGCAGCGGCCAAATCCTGGAATTCCTCGCACGCCTCGCGCGGCGGCTGCAGCCAGGAGGCGCTCAAGGGCACCGGGGGCGACGGCCTGTTCTATTGTTTTGCCACCAACTGAGCCGATTGCGCTTCGAAATCGGGCTGGGAAACCTGCCGTCACATCACGCGGCTGTGATGTGACGGTGGGAGGGGGTCATGCTTTCGTCATTTCCGCGGAGTTGATAGGACCGCAGCGACTCCCCAACAACAAGCGCCCGACTGGCAGAACAAGGAAATCCCCATGGCTACGACCGCAGCAGCGTTGGTCTGGTATCTGGTAATCGCCGGCCCGCAAGGCGGCATGGTCGTGCTGCCCAGCACCTTCGACAAACGCGAACAGTGCACCGCCGCCATCACCGAATATCAGAAGCAGCCGACACCGGCCGGCTGGTCGGTGCAATGCGTGCCGAGCGCCTCGCCCTTCACCGACGAGGGCGACGCCGAAGAACCGTCAGCGCAGTAAGCGTCAGCGGCGCGCGCTCACCGTCAGCTCCGGCTTCTGGCTGATGGTCTGGAATACCACGCAATAACGTTCGGTCAGCTTCAGCAGCGAGTCTATCCGCTCCTGCGGCTCATCGGTGTCGAGGTTGAAATTGAGCCGGATGGCCCGAAAGCCGACCGGCGCATCCTTGGCGACACCGAGCGTGCCGCGAAAATCGAGATCGCCTTCGGCTTCCACCGTGGCGGCGCCGAGCTGGAACTCGAGCGCCGTCGCCACCGCCTTCAGCGTCACCCCGGCGCAAGCCACCAAGGCCTCCAGCAGCATGTCGCCCGAGCAGAGCTCAAGGCCTGAGCCGCCTGTTGCCGGATGCAGTCCGGCGATGGCGAGCGCCCTGCCCGTCTCCACCTTGCAGGCAACCGACTGGTCGTCGATCGAGCCCTTGGCGCGAAGCGTGATCAGGGCCTGCGAAGCATCGTCACGATAGGCCTGCTTCAGCGACGCTTGCATGGCCTTCAGTTCGGTCGCATCCATCCGCTTTCCCCTTTCGTCGACTGCTTGCGTCACCGGCATACGCCGTCCGGTCGAGATTTGCGCCGATCACCGTGGGAAGGCAATGCCATTCCGCAACAGGAGACAGCCGCCAACACCGATATCCCAAATGGGACATTGACGGACAAGGTCCCAAAAACGTCTGATCCGGGCAAGTCATCACTCCATTTCCCGGCGGTCCCAAGATGCCCCGTACCCTCTCGACAAGGCCGAAACAGGATGGGTTTCGCGCGCCCGGCGAATTCGAACCCAAATCAGGCTGCTGGATGATCTGGCCGGAGCGACCGGACACCTGGCGCCTGGGCGCCAAGCCCGCGCAAAAGCTATTCGCGGATGTCGCCGCGGCGATCGCGCAAAGCGAGCCGGTGACGGTGGCGGCCTCTGCTCGCCAGTGGCAGAATGCCCGAGCGCGATTGCCCGGCCATGTGCGCGTCGTGGAAATGTCCACCAACGATTCCTGGCTGCGCGACAGCGGTCCCAATTTCGTCGTCAACGATCAAGGCGACGTGCGTGGCGTCGATTGGATCTTCAACGCATATGGCGGTTTTGACGGCGGCCTCTACGCGCCATGGGACCTCGATGATCTGGCCGCGCAAAAAGTGCTCGAAATCGAGAACATGGATCGCTACCGCGCACCTCTGATCGCCGAGGGCGGCGGGTTGCAATGTGATGGCCAGGGCACCCTCATCACGACGGAGCAATGCCTGCTCAACCGAAATCGCAACGCTCATCTCGGCAAGGCCGAGGTGGAACGCCAGCTTAGCGACTATCTCAGTGTCGGCACCGTCATCTGGCTGCCACGTGGCCTCGCTTTCGACGAGACCGACGGTCATGTCGACGACGTCTGCTGTTTCGTGCGCCCCGGGGTCGTCGTGCTGAGCTGGACCGACAATCGGGAGGATCCGCAATACGAGATTGTGCGAGAAGCCGAAGAGGTGTTGCGTTCGGCCCGCGACGCGCGCGGCCGCGCGCTGGAAGTTCACCGGCTGCCCCACCCCTTGCCGATCGAGATGACGCCGGAAGAAAGCGACAGCGTGGACCGGCTGGATTCGACCTGGGCGCGACCGGCCGGAAACCGGATCGCGGCGAGCTACATCAACTACTATCCGGGCAACAGCGTCGTGGTGGTACCGCAGTTCGGCTGCGATCTCGATGTGAAGGCCAAGCAGACGCTGGCCGAGTTGTTTCCCGATCACCGAATAGTCGGTATCGAAAACTCGCGCGAGATCCTGCTAGGCGGCGGCAATGTCGCCTGCATCACCTTGCCGGTCTATGCCCCGCAACGGCGTTGAAGGACGGGGCATGCCCAAAACAGATAGCGAAAACGGAGGACATTTATGCGCGCTCTGATCTTCTCAACCCTGCTTGCCTGCGGCATCTGCGCAAATGCGGCTTCGGCTGACGAGGAAAAGATCGTCAACGTCTACAATTGGTCCGACTACATCGCGCCGGACACGGCCGAGAAATTCGAGAAGGAGACGGGAATCAAGGTTCGTTACGACGTCTATGACGGCAACGAGGTGCTTGAAACCAAGCTGCTCACCGGTGGCTCCGGGTATGATGTGGTCTACCCTTCAGCCTATCCGTTCCTGAAGAACCAGGTGAAAGCAGGGGCTTTCCTGGAACTCGACAAAGCGAAGCTTGCGAACCATTCGAAGATCGATCCGCAGTCCCTGGCGCTGATCGCGGGCGCCGACCCACAGAACCTGCATGCCGTGCCCTATATGGCCGTCACCGACGGTATTGGCTACAACGTCGCCGCGGTGAAGCAGAGGCTACCGGACGCGCCGACGGATTCCTTCGCCATGGTGTTCGACGTCGAAATGGTCAAGAAGCTCTCCGACTGTGGCGTGGCCATGATCGATGCGCCGGCGGAAGTCATCCCGATGGCGATGAACTATCTTCACATCGACCCCAGATCGACCAGTCCCGACGACCTCGCCAAGGTCGAGGACCTGCTGGGCAAGGTGCGGCCCTACATCCGCTATTTCCATTCGTCCAAATACATCAACGACCTCGCCAACGGCGACATCTGCGTGGTGTTGGGCTGGTCGGGCGACATACTCCAGGCAAGGACCCGTGCGGCGGAATCCGTGAAGAAGCTGGAGATCGCCTATTCCATCCCCAGGGAAGGCACGCTCATCAACTTCGATACGATGGCGGTGCCGAAAGATGCGCCGCATCCCGGCAACGCCCAGGCCTGGATCGACTTCAATCTGCGGCCCGATATCGCCGCGGCCAATTCCAGCTATGTCTCCTACGCCAATGCGATACCGGAATCTCTGCCGCTGATGGACAAGGCGATAGCCAGCGATCCCGGCGTCTTTCCGTCTGATGCCGTGAAGGCCAAGCTGTTTGTGGTGGACAACAACGACCCAAAGCTGCTGCGATCACAAAACCGCATGTGGACGCGCATCGTGACGGGGCAATAGAGCAATTCCGGGAAAAGTGCGCAGCGGTTTTTCCGGGAAAGCGCGTAGCGCTTTTAGCGCCGCTCGGAAGCCGTCAATCCCGAGCGACGTCGCGGAGGGTCGCCAGCAGCTCGACCTGGGAGTGCACGCCGAGCTTGCGGTAGATCTGTTTGATGTGGTTGCGGACGGTGCCGGGCGAGACGGCGAGACTTCGCGAAATGGTCTTGGCGTTGCCACCATCGACCAGGTGCCGCGCAATTTCGGCCTCGCGCCTGCTCAGCCGCGAGCGAGCGTCACCGATTGCGGCGCCCTTGTGCCGGAAGCGGCACAGATGAAGCAATCTTTCCAAAATGAGCCTTGTCGCGCTGCTTGCCGCGCAAGCCGTTGCCAGATCCTGCTCGCCAAACGGTTCTGCCCCGTTTCGCCTGAGAAAAGTGACATAGCCAGCGGTCAGCCCGTCGAGATTGAACACACCGGTGATCTCGTCGAAACTGTCGGAAGGGCCGAAGAATTCGCGATAGTAGGGGGTGCGCTGGAAGTCGCCATTGCGGAGTGCCGACAGCGGCAACAGGAAATCCTGCCTTGTGCTGGCGAACCTCTGGAAGAAGGGATCCTGGCGATACAGTCGTGCATCGTAGTCGCGGTTCCAGCGATCGGGGCCGGCATCGTCGATGGTCAGGGACGTGATATCGCGACGGTAAAAGCCGACATAGGCGCGGTCGGAGCCAAGCAACTCGCTCGCCGCTGCCGTGAAGCGAGCCGACAATTCTTCGGGAGTCGCGGCAACGGCCGCAGCGGCCACACCGCCGCTCCAGCGTCCAAACTGATCGAGGGAAACATTCGACTGCATTCCGGCTCACACTAGCGCAAGCCGTTGCAAGTTCAAAACAGCCATTTCCTTTGACTTCGACCCTCTCGGCCATACCTATGCGGGAGTCGTTGTCGCGGAGCCATCATGCCGGTCAAGCTGAAACTGATCTGCCTTATCCTGCCGATGCTTGCCGTCCTGGCGCAGCCCGTCCTGGCTGAAACAGCGGAGCGGCCGGCGCCCTCGGGCGGCGTTCTGTCCCTGCTGCCGCCGCCACAGACAACCGACCATTCGATCACGCTGGCCGGAAGCAAGCTGGATTACCAGGCAAAGGCGGCGACACTGTCGCTGCTTTCCGGCAAGGGCGACGTCACGGCGGAGATCTTCTATGTCGCCTACACGCTGGAGCCGCCGGCAAGCGGGGCCAAAGACCCGCAGCGGCCGATCACCTTCGTGTTCAACGGCGGCCCTGGAGCAGCGTCCGCCTATCTGCACATCGGCGCGCTCGGCCCGCGTATAATCGCAATGGGAGCCGACGGCGAATTCCTGCCGTCACCGCAAAGACTGATCGACAATCCCGACAGCTGGCTCGACATGACCGATCTCGTCTTCGTCGATCCGGTGGGAACCGGCTATAGCCGCGAGGCACCGGGGCAGGACACGCGCGATTTCTGGGGCGTCAACCAGGATGCCAGCTCGATTGGCGCCTTCATCCGGCTCTATCTCGCGCAGAACGGCCGCACCGGGTCGCCGCTGTTCCTTGCCGGTGAAAGCTATGGCGGGTTCCGCGCGGCGCTGCTCGCCAGGACATTGCAGGAAGATATCGGCATCAGTCCGAACGGCATCGTGCTGATCTCCCCGGCGCTGGAGTTCACGCTGGTGCAGCCCGACGAATTCGAGCCGCTGCATTGGGCGCTCGAACTGCCTTCACTGGCGGCGGTGCGCCTGCGCGCCGAAGGCGTCAGCGGCGATGCATTGCGGGAGAAGCTGGCAGACGTCGAACATTATGCGATGGGCGATTACCTTACGGCGCTCACCAGCGGACTGGAGCAAGGCAGGCGGCTGGCCAGTCAACGCGTGGCTGACATCACCGGCCTGCCGCTCGACCTGGTGCAGCGGAACTCCGCCCGCATTCCCACCGGCCTGTTCGCAAGGGAGTTCGCCCGCGCCAGCGGCAAGGTGCTCAGCCCCTATGACGCCACGATCGGCACGGCCGACATCGCGCCCGAGAGCGCTCGCATCGCCGGCCCGGATCCGGTGCTCGACCGCAGCGTGCCGGCGCTGACGTCGGCGTTCGTCGGCTATATCAGCGACGAACTGCATTTCCGCACCGATGTCAGCTATCGGCTGCTCAATGGCGAAATCAGCCATAATTGGGACTACGGGACCAGCGCGTCACGGCAAGGCTATGCCGGGGTAATGGACGATCTGCAGCGAGCACGCTCGCTGAACCCCTCGCTCGGCGTCGTGATCGTCAACGGCTACACCGACCTGGTCACGCCTTACCTCGCCTCGCGCTACCTGGTGAACCAGATCCCGTCGCTCGCCAATGCCAAGCCTATCCGTCTCGATGTCGTCGAGGGCGGGCACATGATGTATTTCCGATCCGATGGTCGGCGCGCCCTGAAAGAGGCCGCTTCGGAGCTTTACCAGGCGACGCAATAGGCTTGGCGACAGTGCAACTCGCCATGGACCCCTGCCCCAACATAAGCACCGGGCTGGCGTAGCGCCGCAGCGGTTTTCGCCCGTATAGCTTGGCGCCAAGGGAGCTGAATTCACAGTTCCCTTGTGTCGCTCCTCACAGCATTTCTGCCGCTCCGGCAATTTTGGTCCCACGCGCCTTATGGCCGATATCGCCATTCTCGAAACACGCGAGCGGGTTCTTGCAGGCATCCTGCTGACCGGTGCGGCCTATCTGCTGTTTTCGACACAGGATGCTTCGATCAAGCTGTTGGTCGTCGGCATGAGCGTCTGGCAGATCATGTTCTTCCGCAGCATCACCATTCTGGGTGCGTGCGCGGCGATCGGCGGACGACAGTTGTTTGCTGACACGATGCGCTCGCCGATCGTGCGGCCGATGCTGGTGCGCAGTGCCTTCACGCTTGCTGCGTGGCTCTGCTACTACAACGCGGCGCGCAGCCTGCAGCTGGCCGAACTGACCACCGTCTATTACGCGGCCCCAATCATTGTCACCGTGCTTTCGGTGTTCCTGCTCGGCGAAAAGGTGCCGATGCTGCGCTGGCTGGCGGTGCTGATCGGCTTTGCCGGCGTGTTCATCGCTTGCGATCCGACTCATCTCGGCCTGTCCGTGCCGGTGCTGCTGGTGCTGGCGGCCGCCTTCTTGTGGGGCATCGCCATCGTACTCTTGCGCAAAACCGCCCTTGCCGAGCGCTCGATGATCCAACTCCTGCTCAACAATTTCTATTTCCTGCTGTTTTCGGCGGTACCGGCGTTGTTGTGGTGGCGGACACCGGACGGGGCTCAGTTGCTGCTCCTTGCCAGCGTCGGCGCACTCGGCGGCCTGGCACAATACCTTCTCTTCGAAGGCATGAAGCGCACACCGGCTTCGGTCCTCGCTCCGCTGGAATACACCTCGCTGTTGTGGGCATTCGCACTCGGCTTTGCGATCTGGGGCGACGTGCCGCGTCGCGAAGTGTTCCTGGGCGCTGCCCTGATCGTCGCCGCCGGCCTGTTGATCGTCGGCACCGAGCATTTCCGCAAACGCCTATGATGTGGATCGCCATCACTGCTGACACTACGATGTCAGGACTGAACGGCGTAGGCTTGCCGTATGACTGATATTGCAGCCACCGCCGACACCACCGCGGAGCGCACGCTGGGCATCATCCTGGTGTCATCCTCGGCGGCCGTCTTCGGCCTCACTGGCGTTCTGACAAAATCGATCCATGCCGACCCGCTGACCATCATCTGCTGGCGCGGCTTCGTCGGCTCGATCCTGGTCAGCCTCTATGTGCTGTGGCGGCGCCACCGCTCCGGCGGGCGTGATAGCCTGCGGCTTGGCTGGCGCGGCTGGCTGCTGGCGGTGGAAGGGGCTCTCGCCAGCATCGCTTTCATATCGGCATTCAAGTTCACCTTCGTTGCCAATGTCGCCGTCATCTATGCCACAGCACCTTTCGTTACCGCGCTGCTGGCCTGGGTTCTGACGCGCGAACCCTTCCGGTTGCAGACGATGGTCGCCGCCGCCGTGTCACTGTGCGGCGTGGCGATCATGGTCTGGTCCGGCTTCGGCACCGGCAATCTGTTCGGCGACGGACTGGCACTGCTGATGACCATCGGCAGCGGCCTCTACATGATCATGGTGCGCGCCTTCCGCGACACGCCCGTGGTGTGGGCCGGTGCGGTTTCGGCTTTCCTGTTGTTCGTGCTCGGCTGGTTCGTCGCCGATCCGCTGGCGGTTTCGCCAAGGGACGCCGTTCTGCTCGCCACTTTCGGCGCGTCCTTCGCACTCTCCTCGATCCTGTGGACGGAGGGCGCGCGGCTCATCCCGCCGGCCGAATCCGGGCTGCTCGGCTCGGCCGAAGTGCCGTTCGCGATCCTGTTTGCCTTCCTATTCCTGGGCGAGATTGCCCCAGCCGCCAGCATGATCGGCGGCGTCATCGTGTTGTGTGCGGTGTTTGCCCATGCGGGGCGGGATTGGCTGATGGCCCGCTCGCAACGCTTAGCATCAAATATTTCTTAAAAAAGTGACGCGGTCACGGAACCATCATCCGGGTCAGGCATTATTGCTGCGACGGGCCATCCCCAAGTCCCCCCAAACCCCTCGGCCCGTCCTACTCCAAGCCGACCGTAAGGTCGGCTTTTTCTTTGCCCCCAAGCCGACCGTAAGGTCGGCTTTTTCTTCATTCAACCGCCCGACAGGGCAAGGTTACCGCCGAGCAGGGCCGCCAGATCGCCCGCCGGACCATCGGCGCCAGCGCGCAGCCGGATGGCGAACTCAGCCATTGGAACCTGTGGCAGGCCAAGCTCGCGCGGTGCCTCGACAATGCCGGAATGGGCAAAGCGGGCCGTTCGCAGCGTCAGCGCGACACCGGCGTTCACCGCCGTGCGCAGGCCGGCCAGGCTGGCGCTGCCGGCAGCAATATGATAGCGGCGGCCGGCAGCATCGAGTGCGGCAAGTGCTGCTTCGCGAAAACCGCAATATGGGTCGAGCAGCGCCAGCGGCAGTTCCTCCTGCCGCGTGGCCAGCCCCTTTTGTGAGCATAGCCATATCATCGGCTCGCGCAGCACACCGACTTCGTCCGGCGCTGCCGCCTGGCGCATGACGATCGCCAGATCGAGGCCGCCAGACTGCAGCGCCTGCGCCAGTTCGGCGGAGCGGCCGACCCGCAGTTCGATCCTGACGCGCCGATGGCTGCCGGCGAAGGCACGCAGCAGATCCGGCAGGCCGCTGTCGGCGAAATCCTGTGTCGTGCCGATGGCGACGCGTCCGGCAGCGCGGGCGCCCTTAAGCGCCAGCCATGCCTCGCGATGGGCGGCAAGGATCCGCCTAGCATGGCCGACGAGGTCTTCGCCTGCAGGGGTCAAGCCGCGTCCTCGCCCTTGCGGCGCCAGCAGCGGCTCACCGACGATTTCCTCCAGCCGCTGCATCTGGGCGGTCACCGCCGAGGGCGAGCGGCCAACGCTTGCAGCCGCCTGGGCCAGCGAGCCGCTGTCGACGAAAGCAAGGAAGGTTCGGAGCAGATCGGGATCCAGTGTTTCCATACTTCGATCTTATCGAATCTTCAGTTAAAAACAATTCGATTTTTTTGACCTAAAGATGATGGCATGGTTGTTTCAACGGCGATCGGACGCCGCTCAAGCCAAGGAGAAGAAAAATGCCCATCATCAACGTCAGCGTCACCGGCAAGCCTGACGCGGCGCTTTCCGCTCGCATCGCAAAGGAGGCCACGGAAATCACCGCGACGCAGCTGCGCAAGGACCCGACGATCACGGCAGTTGCCGTGTCCTATGTCGATCCGCAGCACTGGTTCGCCGGCGGCAAGTCGCTGGCCGAGCACGGCACCAACACGTTCTGGCTTGATATCAAGGTGGTCGACGGCACCAACACCAAGCTCGAGCTGGAAGCCTATCTGAAGGCGATCTTCGCAGCCTTCGGCCGTCTGCTGGGCGCAGTGCACGAGGAGAGCTACGCCTTCGTGCATGAAGTGCCGGCAGCCGCTTACGGCTATGGCGGCAAGACGCAGGAATTTCGTTTCATCAGTGGACGGCTGCAGGCGGCGTGAGAAGCAGCTTCCCGCACCAAGGGAAGCAAAAGCTCCGCATTGACCTTGCTCCCACATCGTCTAGGTTCTGGCCGACACGGCCGCAAAGAGCCGAGATGCTAAAAACGTTGGGAGAGACGCGGCATGATCCTGACACTGGCGCTGCTTGCGGGTCTTGTTCTGGCCTGGCTGCTGATCGGCGTGGCGGAAAAATTCCGCCTCGGCCTGCGCTTCACCCAGGCGCTGCTCTATGTGCCGTTCAAGCTCGCCTACCGGATCGGAGATAGCCGCATCAGGATCGCCCGCAAGGCGCAGGCCCCAGTCATCTACGTCATCTCGCATCAATCGCGCTTCGAGCCGGCGCTGATGCTGTCGCTGCTGCCGGAAGACACGCTGCATATTCTCGATGAGGTCTCGGCGCGCTCGCCGTGGCTCGAACCTTGGCGCGAGCTTGGCCGCACCATCGCCTTCAACGCCGAACATGTCTTCGTCAGCCGCCGGTTGGTGCGGGTGCTGAAGGGCAAGGGCCGGCTCGCTGTCTATTTGCCGGATGCGGTCGAGCCCGACGTCAAGACGTTTCGGCTGTTTCGTGCCGTCACCCGCATCGCCATGCAGGCCGATGCCAAGATCGTGCCGATCTTCGTCGGCGGCGCGCGCAGCCTGCCGGTGTCGCTGACGCCCGCGGACAAGGCACCACGACACTGGTTTCCGCAGCTGTCGATCAGCGTGCTGGAGCCGATGACCATCGCCGAACTGGTGGCGCGCAATCCCGAGCAGGCCTCGAACACCAACGCGCTGTTCGACCGTGTCGCCGAGGCGCGGCTCTTCGGCACCAACCTCGATCGTGGCCTGTTCCTGGCCATGCGCGATGCCGCCGACCGCGTCGGCGCTTCGCACACGATCATAGAAGACGTCATCTTGGGTGCGTTGAGCTACCGCAAGATGTTCATCGGCGCCCGCGTCCTGGGCAGGCGCTTCGAGGCCGTCACGGCGCCGGGCGAAGCGGTCGGTGTGATGCTGCCCAACGCCAATGGCGTCGTGCTGTCGCTCACCGGCCTTCTGTCGGCCGGCCGGGTGGCGGCGATGATCAACTATACGGCCGGGCCGGCGAGCGTCACCGCGGCCGTGCGCACGGCGGTGATAAGGACCGTGATTTCGTCCCGCGCGTTCGTCGAGAAGGCCGACCTTGCCGATATCGTCGCGGCGGTCGAAAAGGGCGGCGCCAGGCTGCTTTGGCTGGAGGATGTGCGGGAAAGCGTAACCACATTGGACAACCTTGCCGCCGCCTTGCTGTGGCGCTGGCCGCTGCAGCGGCAGGATGCGGCCAAGCCGGCGGTGATCCTGTTCACCTCCGGTTCGGAAGGCACGCCGAAAGCGGTCGTGCTGTCGCACAAGAACCTTTACGCCAACGCCATGCAGGCCGAGGCGCGGATCACCATCTCGCCCGCCGACATCCTGCTCAACGTGCTGCCGGTGTTCCATTCGTTCGGCCTGACGGGCGGCACCATCCTGCCGCTGGTCACCGGGGTAAAGCTGTTCCTCTACCCCTCGCCGCTGCACTACAAGATCATTCCCGAGGTTGCGCGCAAGGTAAAACCGACCATCATGTTCGGCACCGACACATTCCTCGCCAACTATGCGCGCACCGCCAAGGACGGTGATTTTTCCAGCCTGCGCTTCGTCGTCGCCGGCGCCGAGGCGGTGAAGCCGGAAACCCGCCGCGTCTACCGCGAACGCTTCCAAGCCGAAATCATCGAAGGGTTCGGGCTGACGGAGGCGGCACCCGTGGTTGCCGTCAACACCGCAATCCATGGCCGCGACGGCACGGTGGGTCGGCTGCTGCCGGCCATGCGCATGAAGCTCGAGCCGGTCGACGGCATCTCCGACGCCGGCCAATTGTGGCTCGACGGACCGAACCTGATGATGGGCTACATGACCGCGGACCGCCCCGGTGAATTGCAGCCGCTGACCGGCTGGCACGACACCGGCGACATCGTTGCCGTCGACCGCGAAGGCTTCATCACCATTCGCGGACGCGCCAAGCGCTTCGCCAAGATCGCCGGCGAGATGGTGTCGCTGGGTGCGGTGGAGATGCTGGTGCAGTCGCTGTGGCCGGAAGAGCACCACGCGGCTGTGGCCGTGCCCGACAAGAGGCGCGGCGAGCGCATCGTGCTGGTCACCACCGCCGACGACGCCAATCCCGACGAATTGCGCAAATTCGGCAAACAGGCGGGTGCTGCCGAACTGATGGTGCCGAACGACATCGTTAAGGTCGAGGAAATCCCGGTGCTGGGATCCGGCAAGACCGACTATGTGTCGACGAGAAAGCTGGCGATCGACAGGCTGGGGCTCGGCGTCGCGGCGTAAATACCTCGCGGTCGTCATCCTAGGGCGAAGCAAGGAGCGAAGCGACGCGGCGCAGACCCTAGGATCCATTCCGTGACATTCACGTCACGCGCGGCCATTCAGAAGGCGACCGGCGCCAAGCGATTGCCAGTTCTCGTCCGTTGCGCTTTTTGGCTGAGGTCACGGCATGGATCCCAGGGTCTTCGCAACGTCGCTTCGCTCCTGCTTCGCCCTAGGATGACGAAAGCGTAGGTTCTAACCTATATCCGAAGGCGGCACCTTCTCGCCCTCCAGCTTGGCGCGCTTCGAATAGGCGCGCACGCTGAACGGCAGGAAGATCAGGTAGCCGGCGACCGAAGCGGTCAGCGTGTACCAGGGATAGGTCATCAACAGGAGCACGTAGAGGACGACACCCAGGATGATCGGCAACACCTTGTCGCCCGGGATTCTCAGGCTCTTGCCGGAATAGACAGGCAGCCGGCTGACCAGCAGGAAAGCGACCAGGATGGTGAAGCCGGTGGCGACGAAGGCTGCTGGACGACTGGGCTCCAGACCTGTGCGCAGGAAATAGAGATAAAGCGGCAGCATCACCAGCACGGCGCCAGCCGGCGCCGGCACGCCGACGAAATATTCGGACTGCCATATGGGGCGATCGGCCTTCTCGTCATCGAGCACGTTGAAACGGGCGAGGCGCAGCCCGCAGGCGATGGCGAACAGCAGTGCCGCGATCCAGCCCGGCGAACCGGCGCGGTCGAGCAGGAAGGCATAGAGCACCAGAGCCGGCGCCACGCCGAAATTGACGATGTCGGCCAGCGAATCCATCTGAGCGCCGAATTTGGATGTCGCCTTCAGCATCCGCGCCAAGCGGCCGTCAATGCCGTCGAGGAAGGCTGCAAGCAGCACCATCACCACCGCCGGCTCGAAGCGGCCTTCGAAGCCGAAGCGGATGCCGGACAGGCCGGCGCAAATGGCGAGCACGGTGACCAGATTGGGCAGCACCATGCGCATCGGGATTTCGCGGATGCGCGGACCGCCGCTGGCATGGGCCTCGAACTTTTTGTATTGCGTGCCCACCGGTCAGGAAACCCGAACAAGAGGCGTGCCGGCAACACCGCCGAATTCGGCCAGCACGGTTTCGCCGCCAACCGCCGTCTGGCCGACTGCAACGCGCGGCGTCGCGGTCAGGGGCAGGAACACATCGACACGCGAGCCGAAGCGGATCAGGCCAAAACGCTCGCCAGTGCCGATCGAGCCGCCGGCCTCGGCCCAGCAGACGATGCGGCGCGCCACCAGGCCGGCGATCTGGACGGCCGCGACCGTGCCATTGGGGCTCTCGATGACCAGGCCGTTGCGCTCGTTCTCGGTGCTGGCCTTGTCCAGTTCGGCATTGAGGAATTTGCCCGGCCGATGTTCGATTTTCGCAATACGGCCGCGCACCGGGGCGCGGTTCACGTGGCAGGAGAAGACGTTCATGAACACCGAGATGCGGGTCATCTCGACATTGCCGAGGCCGAGTTCGCGCGGCGGCACGGCGGGTCCGACCGCCGAGATGATGCCGTCGGCGGGGCTGACCACCAGGCGGTCATCTACCGGCGTGACGCGCTCGGGATCGCGAAAGAAATAGACGCACCAGGCCGTCAGTATCAGACCGATCCAGAACAGGATCGAGGAGAAATAACCGAGGAAAAGCGTCGCCGCGCCAAAGGCTGCGATGAAGGGATAGCCCTCGCGATGGATCGGTACGAACGCGTTCTTGACCGTATCGACAAGGCTCATCGGTAATAAACAGGCTCCGTTTCAAGTCCGGCCTCAATAGCCGAAAGCCCCCCTCGCCGCAACGCAACAATAGGGAAGGCCGTATTGGGTGCGCCGGCAGGGGTCGCGATCCGCTTGCTAGGTCGGTGTCGTTGTCGGCAGAATTCGGGACACCGACGGTTCAAGGCGCCGGAAAAGGTTGCCCGTCCATGATCCCAAATCCGAAGGCTTCTGAAGCCCGCACCGGCCAGGTGCTCAGCGTCGAAGCGCCGGCACCTGGCATCGGCTGGCGGTAGCAGCCTTGCTACAGCCCGGGAACCCTCTGATAGTTGGCGATGTCGGCGCGAACGCCGAGCCGGGCGATCGTCTCCTGCGGGTTGAAGGCGATGCGCTCGTGCGCGGCTTTGACGATCGGCACGACGTTGTCGACGGCCGCCTGGCTCTCCCATTCGACGATGGTGACGAGGTTGAATTCGCCTGGGCCTGAGAATTGCTCGAGCAGGAAATCCTGCACAAAGCCTTGTTGCAGACGCAGCAATTCATGCGTCGTCCGGACCTTGGCGAGTATCTCCTTGCGAGCGGCGGCCGGGACGACGAATTTGTCCACCCTGAACACGCTGCCCCCGTCAACAGTCTGATTTGTCTCGCTCATTCGATTGCTCCGTTTTTTAAACACGCTAGTTGGCGGGCTCCAAGAACGGCCTACGATCTCAACTTAAGTTGAGGTCAAGCGGAAATTTTCTCTTTTCCCCTCGTTGGAGAAGGAAACGGTGTCAATTCACCTCCGACGTTCGTCGACGAACGACAACGCCAAGCTCGTCGCCCTCGCGGGCGATGCGTAGGCGCTCCTCGGCCTCGGTCGCCTCGCGCTGGCGGTCCCACATCGAGGCGTAGAGGCCATGCTTGCGCATCAGCTCGGCATGGGTGCCGCGCTCGGCGATCTGGCCGTCCTGCAGCACGATGATCTCATCAGCGGTAATCACCGTCGACAGGCGGTGGGCGATGACGATGGTGGTGCGGCCACGGCTGACCAGATCGAGCGCGGCCTGGATTTCCTGTTCGGTGTGGCTGTCGAGCGCCGAGGTCGCTTCGTCGAGCATCAGGATCGGCGGCGCCTTCAGGATGGTGCGGGCGATCGCCACGCGCTGCTTCTCGCCGCCCGAAAGTTTTAGCCCGCGTTCGCCGACCATCGACTTGTAACCGTCAGGCAATCGCTCGATGAACGGGCCGATCTGGGCGAGTTCGGCGGCCTTCTGCATATCCTCCTCGCTGGCGCCGATGCGGCCATAGCGGATGTTGTAGGCGATGGTGTCGTTGAACAGTACGGTGTCCTGCGGCACCATGCCGATCGCTCCGCGCAGGCTCTCCTGCGTCACGTCCCTGATATCCTGGCCGTCGATCAGCACCTGGCCGGACTGGACGTCGTAGAAGCGGAACAGAAGCCGCGAGATGGTCGACTTGCCGGCGCCCGAGGGCCCGACAATGGCCACGGTCTTGCCGGCCGGCACCTCGAAGCTGATGCCCTTCAGGATCTTGCGGTTGGGGTCATAGGAAAAATGCACGTCGCGGAACTCGACCTTGCCGGCGCTGACAGTAAGTGGCTTCGCGTCCGGCTTGTCGACGATCTCCTGCGGCACATCCAGAAGGTCGAACATCTGCTCGATGTCGGTCAGCCCCTGGCGGATTTCGCGGTAGATGAAGCCGATGAAATTGAGCGGCACCGACAGCTGCATCAGCATGGCATTGATGAAGACGAAGTCGCCGACCGTCTGCGTGCCGGCCTGCACTTCCAGCGCCGACATGCACATGACGATGACGGTGCCGAGGCCAAAGATGATGCCTTGGCCGAAGTTCAGCCAGCCGAGCGAGGTCCAGATCCGGGTCGCTGCGACCTCGTAGCGTGCCATCGAGCGGTCGAAGCGCTCGGCTTCCATGCCCTCATTGTTGAAATATTTCACCGTCTCGTAATTGAGCAACGAGTCGATTGCCTTGGTGTTGGCATCGGTGTCGCTGTCGTTCATGTCGCGGCGGATCGAGATGCGCCAGTCGCTGGCGCGGACCGTGAACCAGACATAGACCCAGACGGTGACCGCGACGACGACTACGTATTTCCAGCCATAGGTGTAGGCGAAGATGCCGGTGGTCAGCGCGAATTCGAGGATGGTCGGCGCCGTGTTGAGCATGATGAAGCGCACGATCGTCTCGATACCCTTGGTGCCGCGCTCGATGATGCGCGACAGGCCGCCGGTGCGGCGCTCGAGATGGAAGCGCAGCGACAGTTGGTGCATGTGGACGAAGGTGCGGAAGGCGAGCTGGCGCACCGCGTATTGGCCGACACGGGCAAACAAGGCGTCGCGCAATTGATTGAAGCCAAGTTGCACCAGGCGCACGACATTGTAGGCAACGACCAGCATGACCGGCGCCAGCAGAAAACTCGGCAGCGGCGGCACCGATTTGGCGTCGCCGGCCAGCGCGTCGGTCGCCCATTTGAAAAAATAGGGACCGGCGACCAGCGTCAGCTTGGCGACGACCAACAGAAGCGTCGCCCATGTGACCCGGGCTCTCAGATCGGCGCGATCCGCCGGCCACATATAGGGCCACAAATTGAGCAGCGTCTTGAAGGTCGAGGAGTCGGAGACGGTTTTTTCGGCCATTTCTTGTGCCTTCTTCTTATGTCTTTTTGACCATGATCTCGTCCGAGAACCGGGCTCCACTTTTCGGGATCATGGTCTAGCGGCCGGAGCAGCAGGAATTGACGAGCGCGGCCACCGACGCGGAAACATCGGCAAGTGCGGCACGATCGACCTCGTAGCGCGAGCGCTGACGGTCGGGTTCGAACCGGACCAGCCCGGCTTCGACCAGTATCTTCAAATGTTGTGACACAGTGGACTGCGCCAGATCGAAACGGTCGACAACCTCGCGGCAGCAGCAGGAGTTGCTTGCGGACAGGTATTTCAGGATTTCGATCCGAGCCGGGTGCGAAAGTGCTGCCAGCCGGGTGGCAACGGCTCGGCTGTCCGGGGCGCAGCCAGGCATACCTATTTCAGCTAGGGATTCGCTCATCGTCCATCGGCGATAAACGATGGTCGACGCTGCTGCAAGCTACTCTTCTGGGCAGAGCAGATAGCGGCTAACGCTTTGGACTGGACTTCTCGATCCCCGGGATGCCGGCAATCCGCTCAGCCAGGAAGTCGACCATCAGGCGGACCCTTGCAACGCCCGCGCGCTCCGGGACGATCAGCATGTTCAAAGGGGCGGACGGCAGTGAATAATCATCCAGTATCGTCTCGAGCAGGCCCGCCGCCAAAAGATCGTCGACAAGCCATCGGTGAGCCGGTGCGACCCCTCGACCCGCGAGCAAAGCCTCGCGCGCGGCAAGCCCATGGTCGACACGCAGGCGCCCCGCGAAAGGCACCATATGGCGCTCGCCTCCGGCGCCCTGCAAGGCAAGAGTTTCACTCCCCGCCACGTTCGACATCCGGATACCCTCATGTCCAGACAGATCCGACGGGATAGCCGGTCTGCCTCGCTGCGCCAGATAATCCGGCGATGCCACGAGCAGGCGCCGTGACAGGCCGAGGGCCCGCAGCCTCAATGAGCTGTCGGTGAGCGGCCCCAACCGAAGCGCGATGTCGACACCTTCCCTGACGAGGTCGACACGCTCATCGCTGAGGCTGAGGTCAACGCCGATGTCGGGATATCGGTCCTGAAAGTCGAAGATGAGTCGGCTGGTGTGCAAGACCCCGAAAGCGGCAGTACAGGATATCCGGACGGTGCCGGCCGGCGCGCCACGTGCGCCCCGCGCTTCGTCGCCGGCCTGCTCGACAAGGCGCAGGATCTGGACGCTGTTGGCATAGTAGCGGCTGCCCTCGTCGGTCAGCGTGACCCGCCGGGTGGTCCTGCTGAGCAAAGGCGCACCCACTGCCTCTTCGAGTTCCTGCAGATGCCGCGTGACCGTCGATTGTCCGATACCCAGTTCACCGGCAACCAAGGACAGATTGCCCCGTTCCGCGACGCGAACGAAGGTGCGCATGCGTTCGAGGGTGATGTCCGATTTATCCACTATTCGGCACAATCTTATGCATTACGAATATATAGCGGATTGCGTCGATATTGCCTAGCTAAGGGACCAGTTTTTCAATCCCCGGAGTCCCCCGCATGAAAATCCTACTTGTCTTCGCACATCCCGAATCCCGCTCGCTCAACGGCGCGCTCCGCGACGTCGCCATCAGAGAACTCGAGGCACAAGGCCACGAAGTGCGGGTGACGGACCTCTACGCCCAGGGTTGGAAATCAGCGGTTGATCGGGCCGACTTTCCGGTTTTGGCGCCGGGCGCGCGGCTGATGCCTGCCGCAGCGTCAAAAAAGTCTTTCGAGGCCGACGCGCTGACAGAGGACGTCAAGGCCGAGATCGCAAAGCTGCTATGGGCGGATGCCCTGATTCTCCAATTTCCGCTCTGGTGGTTTGCCATGCCGGCGATCCTCAAGGGCTGGGTCGACAGGGTCTTTGCCTACGGCTTCGCTTACGGCGTGGGCGAACATAGCGACAAACGATGGGGCGACCGCTACGGCGAGGGAACCTTGATGGGCAAGCGCGCAATGTTGATCGTGACCGCCGGCGGCTGGGAGGAGCACTATGCCCCTCGCGGCGTCAACGGACCAATTGATGATCTGCTGTTCCCGATCAACCACGGGATCCTCTACTACCCGGGCTACGACGTCCTTCCGCCATTCGTCGTCTACAGCGTCGACCGCTTCGGTGAAGCCGACTTCGAACCCACCGCCGAGCGCCTGCGCGAGAGGATGAGAACGCTCGCGACCACGCAACCCATCCCCTATCGCCGGCAGAATGGCGGCGACTATTTGATTCCGAGCATGAAACTACGCCCCGACCTGGGGGATCCGAACATGATCGGATTCAAACTGCACCTGAGCGGCTCAGCACACCAGTAGATTTCGACCTGGACGGCCTTGGATCTAGTTGGTCTTGGCCGGCGCTGTCGTTGCCTGCTCGCCCATCGTCTTGAGGTCGGCTGCCTCGCCTTCCTTCGACTTTTCCGGGACCTTGAACACCTGCCCCGGCCAGATGCGGTCGGGATCACTGATCTGGTCCTGGTTGGCGAGGTAGATGGTCGAGAAGCGTACGCCATGGCCGTAGACGCGCCGCGAGATCCGCCACAGCGTATCGTTGCGGCGGATGATGACGGCGCCGTCGGCGTGTTCGAGCTTGGGCGCCACGGTCTCGGGCACATCGCTTGGCGGCGTCGCCTCCGCCACAACGGCCGGAGCCTCGGTGGCGGGAGCAGGCGTCGTGGCCGGGGCCGTCCCGGCCGCGGCCGGCGCCTCGGCGGCGGCAGGTGCGGCCGGCTTGGGCTGAACGGGCTTCGGCGCCGAGGGTGCCACGGCGGCGACCGCTTCGCCGGGCTCGCGCTCGAACGGCACGGCTGCGCGGGCCACAACTGTCACACCGTCGGTATCGAGGCCGTCGACACGAATTGTGTAGCTGCCGACCGGAATGTCGCGCGTCGCCTCGACCAGGAAATGACCGTCCGTCGAAGTTTGCGCATCACCGAGCAGGATATCGTTGGCATAGGCGCGCACCTTGCGGCCGGCATCGGCGAGACCGGCGACAAAGATCTTGCTGCCGTCGATCTCGACCGCCTCGACGACGATCTTGGGCTCGGTCACGCCTGCAGCGGGCGGCGTCGCCGGCGCTGCAGGAGCCGGTGCTGCTTCTACCACGGCAGGAGCCGGTGCTGCTTCTACGACGGCAGGTGCCGGGGCGGCTGGTGCCGGAGCAGTTGCGGGCGCTTCGGCTGCGGGAGCAGCCGGCGCGGCGGCCGGAGCAGCCGGCTTTGTTTCGGGCGCCGGAACGGTGAGCAGTTCGGCCGGTTTGCCCGGCTCCTCGACCATTGCCAGCACCTGGCCGGCGGCATCCTTGGGAACCGAAACGACAGCGGTCTGCACCGAAGGGGTGACGACATCGCCCGTGGTCGCGCGCAGTGCGATTGTATAGTCGCCGGGCTTCAGCGGATCGTCCAGCACGATGACAAATGCGCCATCGGGACCGGCAACCGTCGAGCCAAGCACGGTCGTGCCGTTGAGGATCTCGACCTTTGCGTTGGGCGCTGCATTGCCGGCAACGACGATCGAGCCATTGCCCTCGACGCGCACGACGTCAAAGGACGGTGCGACGGGACCGGCCGCAGCCGGCGCCGCCGCGGCCGGTGCCGTTGCCTGGGGCACCGCGGCGGGAGCCGCGGGGACCTCCGCGGCGGGCAGCCGCGCTTCGGTGCCGGGATCGGCCGATTTTGGCGCTGCGGGCGACGTCTGCGCCGCCACTTGCGCCGGCGGCGTGGGATTGAGATACGGGTCGAGTGCGCCCGATACATAGGCGGTTCCCGCGGCAGCAACGGTCCCACCCGCCGCGAACAGGAACGCCTTCAGTGGATTAATTGCCATATTTCCCTACCCCTTAGCCACCTAACGCCGGTCTAGCTTGTTTTGCCAATGCCGACAAGAAAAACGGGCCGACAAGAAAAAGCCCGGGCTTGTTGACCCTTGGGGCTTGACCACGCTTTCAGACCCAATCACCAATCATCGGCATGAACACGATTCGATCCGTCTGCGTCTATTGCGGCTCGTCTCCGGGCCGTGATGAAATCTATATCAAGGCCGGAAACCTGCTCGGACGCTCGATTGCCAAAGCAGGAATGCGGCTGGTCTATGGCGGCGGCACCAAAGGCATCATGGGCGCTGTCGCCGAAGGCGCTTTGCGCGCCGGCGGCAAGGTGACGGGCATCATTCCGCGCTTCCTGATCAACAGGGAGGCAACCGAAACCGCGCTTGACCGGCTCGACGAGTTGCTGATCACCGACAACATGCACGAGCGCAAACACAAGATGTTCGAGAAATCCGACGCCTTTGTGGCGCTGCCGGGGGGCATCGGCACGGTCGAGGAGATCGTCGAGGTGATGACCTGGGCGCAGCTTGGCCATCATCGCAAACCGATCGTCTTCGGCAATGTCGGAGGATTCTGGGATCCGATGCTGACGCTGCTCGATCACATGGCCGCTGAGGGCTTCATCCACACCGCGCAACGGGTCAAGCCGCTGGTTGTCGACGACCCCGAAGCGATCGTCGCCGCCATCATGGTGGCTGGATCCTCCGTAGACGCCCCGACCGAGGGCGTGCAGTCGGTGATAGACAAGATGTAGGGGAATACGGGAGTAAGGCAGTAGGGGAATATGTGAAGTGCCTGGGAACGGCGCCCCCTATTCCCCTATTCCCCTATTCCCCTATTCCCCTATTCCCCTATTCCCCTATTCCCCTATTCCCCTATTCCCCTATTC
>NZ_JAMYSJ010000028.1:0-77071 GCF_040321855.1 Mesorhizobium sp. M0227
AGGATCAGGCCAGCCGGCGACACCTGATACGCGCAGGGAGGCCGGGGCACGTCATCCGGCGATCTGGCTGGTCGAGCGTTCGTGGATCGTCGCGCCGGTCTCGGCATCTATGGCGGCCAGGCTGACTTCATAGCCCCAAAGCCTGCGAATGTGACGAAGCGTGGCGTCGCGGCTGGCACGAGACGCAATCGATCCCCGAGGAGAAGCAGGCTTTTACGTTCCACGGCAAGCGCTTCGTCGTCATGAAACGCGACAAGAACCGGATCGCAAGGCTGAGGATCAGGCCAGCCGGCGACACCTGATACGCGCAGGGAGGCCGGGGCACGTCATCCGGCGATCTGGCTGGTCGAGCGTTCGTGGGTCGTCGCGCCGGTCTCGGCATCTATGGCCGCCAAGCTGACTTCATAGCCCCAAAGCCTGCGAATGTGACGAAGCGTGGCGTCGCGGCTGGCATCCTCGAGAAGGATGCCGTCATTGACCTTGTGCTGCAGCCGCAAATGGCGGTCGCCGAGCAGATCGACATCCACCACCTGAATGTCCGGCCGGTTCGCGCCGAGATCGTAACTGTTGGCGAGCGCGTCGCGTATCTTGCGGTAGCCGCGCTCGTCGTGGATCGAGGTGACCTGACAATGAGGTTGGTCGGCAGCGTCGCCGAGCACAAAAAACCGCCATTTCCGAATCAAGGCCGGACTGAGGTACTGGCGGATGAAGGATTCGTCGCGATGATCGGCCCAGGCGTCAAGCAGGACCTCGCGCCAGTTGCCCTGGCCGGCGATGTCGGGGAACCAATCGCGGTCCTCGGCCGTGGGTTTGGTCGAGATGCGCTGAATGTCCTGCATCATATCGAGGCCGAGAGCATAGGGGTTGATGCCTGAAAAACGCGGATCGTCGAACGCCGGCTGAAAGACCACGTTGGAATGATTGCGCAGGATTTCGAGCATGGCGCCTTCGCTGATCTGGCCGCGGTCGAACAGCATGTTCATCAGCGTATAGTGCACGAAAGTGGCACAGCCTTCGTTCATCACCTGTGTTTGCCGTTGCGGGTAAAAATATTGCGCGATGACACGAACGATCCTGATGATCTCACGCTGCCAGGGCTCCAGGACCGGGCTGTTCTTTTCCAGGAAATAGAGCAGGTTTTCCTCAGGCAGGTTGAGCGATTTCTTCCGCTCCGGGTCCTTGCTCTTGTCGTTGGTCTCCTGCTGCGAAGGCGGCAGCGTACGCCACAAGTCGTTGTAGGAACGCTCTTCGTATTCGAGACGCTCGCGAATTCCTTCGCGTTGCCGTTCCGACGACAGCCTCGGCGGCCGGTGATAGCGAAACACGCCCTGATCCATCAGCGCGTGAGCGGAATCGAGAACAGCCTCGACGGCGGCGAGGCCGTGCCGCTCCTCGCAACGGACTATGTAGCCCTTGGCGAAGTCCAGGTAGCCGAGGATCGCACCCGCATCCGTCCACTGTTTGAACAGCTGATTGTTCTTGAAGAAATGATTGTGCCCGAGCGCTGCATGGGCCGTCACCAAGGCCTGCAGGGCCATGGTGTTTTCCTCCATCAGATAGACGATGCAGGGATTGGAATTGATGACCAGTTCATAGGCAAGCCCTCGCCCGCCTTTGCGATAGAGCAGATCCTGGTGGAGGAAATGTTTGCCGAAAGACCAGTGACGGTACATCAATGGCATGCCGATGGACGAATAGGCGTCGAGCATTTGTTGCGACGAGATGATCTCCATCTGAACGGGATAGGTGTCCAGATGAAGCTCTTCGACCGCAAGTGCCTCGATCGCGTCATAGGCCCGCGACAATGTTTTGAAATCCCAGTCTGACCCTGAGAAAAGCAGACTGGATTTGCTCGCTTGTCTGGCCATCGGGAACCCTCACGCTCTCTTGAGGGAGGCCGGCTGCCTGCCGAAGAGCTGGCGAAAGACCGGGTAGATATCGGCGGGTGTGGCGATGCGGCTCATCTGGAAGTTCGGCCACTTCTGGTCGATGGCGTTATAGGCACGCCACAGCGACGTCCCGTTTTCGGTCGAGCCGAAAATATGGGCTTCACGCTCGTCGATGATCTCGACATAGGCAAAATATTGGCACAGCCGCATGAGTTCGCCGTTGAGCAGCGAAATGCATCGCTCTGAATCGCCGGCGAAATTGTCGCCGTCCGAGGCCTGGGCGGCATAGATGTTCCAGTCGTGGGCCGGGTAACGGCTGGCGATAATACGGTGCATTTCCTCCAGCGCGGTGGAAACGACGGTGCCGCCGCTTTGGGTGTTGTAGAAAAATGTCTCCTCGTCGACCTCCTGAGCCAGGTGCGTGTGGCGGATGAAGACAATCTCGATGCGGTCGTAGCGTCGTTTCAAGAACAGGTGCAGCAGCACGAAGAAACGCTTGGCCAGATCCTTCTCGCGCTCGCCCATGGACCCGGACACGTCCATCAGACAGAACATGACGGCATTGGCGTTCGGCACCGGCCGGGAATCGAAGCGGTTGAAGCGGATGTCGACCGGATCGACATAGGCAATCCGGCGGCGGCGTCGTTCCAGCCGGTCAAGCTCTTCGCGCAATGCCGCGATACGCTGGCGCGCGTCGACGCTGGATGGCGCCGACTCGAGCGAGGCGATTTCCTCGAGGAGGACATCCAGTTCGACCTGCTTGGGGCGCCTCAGCGCAATGCGGCGGCCGTGGCTGTTGCGCATCGTGCGGCCGACATTGATGTTGGTCGGCGAACCGGTGGCGGCGAAGCCGGCTCTGCGCGGCTTGAAGGCAAGGATCTCCTTGAGGTTGAGCTTGACCATGTCCGGGAGCTCGAGATCCTCGAAGAACAGATCGAGCACTTCCTCGCGCGACAGTACGAAACGAAAGTCGTCCTCTGATGCCTTGTTTCCCGGGGACGATGCTCCCCCGCCGCCTCCGCCGGGCTTGGGGATCAGGTCTCCGGCGGAGAAATGCCTGTTGCCCGGCAAGATGTGCTGACGCCTGCCGGTGTCGCTGGCGTTGTTGAAGCTCGGCTCGCTTGTGCCTCTTTCGGGCATGCGCACGGCGTGCTCGGAATCCGCGTCGGCAATCCTGCCGGTGCGGATCTGGTCGCGTATGCTCCGCTTCAATTCCTCGCGCGCGCGTCGGAGGAAGCGCTGGCGATTGCCGAGACTCTTGTCTTTCGGGTTCAGGCGGCGGTCGATGAAGATCGGCATGGAACCATCCGGGTTCTCTAACCCGCCCTGTTCACCCGCATGTACCAGTCCACAAGGCGACGAACCTGCCGCTCGGTGTAGCCGCGCTCGACCATCCGCTGCACGAATTCATTGTGCCGCTTTTCCGTGACGCTGTCCTGCTTGGAGCCGAAACTGATCACCGGCAGGAGGTCCTCGACCTGGCCGAACATGCGTTTCTCGATGACTTCCCGCAGCTTTTCGTAACTTGTCCACGCCGGGTTGCGGCCATGGTTTCTTGCACGGGCGCGCAGCGTGAATTTCACCACCTCGTTGCGGAAGTCCTTGGGATTGGCGATGCCGGCCGGTTTTTCGACCTGCGAAAGCTCGTTGTCCAAAACCTCGCGGTTGAGGATCTGGCCGGTGTCGGGATCCTTGTAGTCCTGGTCTTCGATCCAGGCGTCGGCATAGGCGATGTAGCGGTCGAAAAGATTCTGGCCGTACTCGCTGTACGATTCCAGATAGGCTTTCTGGATCTCATGGCCGATGAATTCGGCATACCGCGCGGCCAGCTCGGACTTGATGAACTCCAGATAGGCGGCTTCCGTCTCCTTCGGAAACTGTTCGCGCTTGATTGCCTCCTCCAGGATGTACATGAGATGCACGGGGTCGGCGGCCACCTCTTCGGTGTCATAGTTGAAGGTCTGCGACAGGATCTTGAAGGCAAAGCGCGTGCTGACGCCGGCCATGCCCTCGTCGACGCCCGCGGCGTCCCGATATTCCTGAACCGACTTGGCCTTGGGGTCGACTTCCTTGAGGTTCTCGCCATCATAGGCGCGCATCTTGGTGTAGAGCGGCGAATTGTCGTGCTCGGCCAACCGGGTCGAGACGGTAAACCGGCTGAGGATGTCCAGCACCTCTGGAGCGCAGGGACTGGCGGCCAATTCGCTCTCCCGCAGCAGTTTCTCGTAGATCTGCCGCTCTTCGGTTATCCGCAGGCAATACGGCACCTTGACCACGAGGATGCGATCGAGAAAAGCCTCATTGTTCTTGTTGTTCTTGAACTGCAGCCATTCCGACTCGTTGGAATGAGCCACGATGATCCCCTGATAGGGAAAGGCGCCGAAATTTTCGGTGCCGTTGTAGCTGCCTTCCTGGGTGGCGGTCAGCAGCGGATGCAGGACCTTGATAGGCGCCTTGAACATTTCGACGAATTCAAGCAGGCCCTGGGTGGTCCGGTTCAGTCCGCCACTATAGGAATAGGCGTCCGGATCGGATTGGCTGAAATTTTCCAATTGCCGGATATCTACCTTGCCAACCAGGGCCGAAACGTCCTGATTGTTCTCGTCGCCGGGCTCGGTCTTGGCGATGCCGATCTGGCGCAGCCGCGAAGGCATCAGCTTGACGACGCTGAACTTGGAAATGTCGCCGGAGAGTTCATCGAGGCGCTTGGCCGCCCATGGCGAAATGAGCCCATTCAACCGGCGTCGGGCAATGCCGTATTTATCCTCCAGCAGGTCGCCCATGCGATCGGGATGGAAAAGGCCCAGCGGCGATTCGAAAACCGGGCTGACCTGGTTGCCGACCTTCAGCGTGTAGATCGGGCGCTGCTCCATCAACTTCTTCAGCCGCTCGGCAAGGGACGATTTGCCGCCGCCGACCGGGCCGAGCAAATAGAGGATTTGCTTGCGTTCCTCGAGCCCCTGCGACGCATAGCGAAAATAGCCGGCGATGCGCTCGATTGTGTCCTCCATGCCATAGAAATCGGCAAAGGAGGGGTACACTTTCAGGGTCCGGTTGGAGAATATGCGGCCGAGCCGCTCATCCTTGCTGGTGTCGACCAGGTTCGGCTCGCCGATCGCCTCGACCATCCGTTCAGGCGCTGAGGCATACATCGACTTGTCCTCGCGGCAGGCAAGGAGATATTGCTGGATGCTGATCTCTTCCTGCGTCGCGTTGGTGTAAATTTCCGAAAACAGATCGAAGACGTCAGACTGGTTCTCTCGCATGATGCTTTTGCCCTCGGAGCCGCTGTGGCTTCCATTCGGCTCACCTCGCATTCAACTGTCGGGGGGTACCGTTTGTTCCCTTCATGTGAAGAGGTGGCTACGATCATAAGGATTTGAGGCCACTCCGGGATCAAGGCGCTCGGTGCGGAGCGGTATTCAGCGCGGGTAGCGGGTGTGTGGCGAATCCCTGACTGGACGGCTGGGGCCGCCGCGTGCAGTCTTGCCTCGTCAGGAGACAGTGATGATCGATCGACGAAGCCTGATCATGGCCTCGGTGGCGGCGATGCTGCCATTGGAAGCATCGGCCGCGTCGGAAACACGCCGACCCACGCCAAAAACCTTAGACTACGGGCCGGCCAAGCTCGACATCTATGCGCCCGATGGTGCAATGGACCTGCCGGTCGTGTTTTTCGTTCATGGCGGCACCTGGCAGTTTGGCAAACGCAGTCAGGTCGACGCCAAACCGGCCTTCCTGCTCGCCAACGGCTTCTGCTTCGTCTCTATCGATTACCGCATGTTGCCGCAGGCCGATGTCGCCACCCAGGCCGGTGACGTCGAAAAGGCCTACGCCTACATCAGGGCCAACATCGCCCGGCATGGCGGCGATCCCAACCGCATCGTCGGCATGGGCCATTCGGCCGGCTGCCATCTGATTGCGCTGACCGGCATGCGCGGCGGGTTGCCCGGCATAGCTGCGCTCATTCTCGACGATACCAGGGCCTATGATCTTGCAGCACTTGCCAAGAAGGGCGGCATGGTGCGGGCCTATGCCCGCGTCTTTTCCGATCCCGCGCAATGGGCGGCACTGTCGCCGGCCAGCCATGTCGACGGCCGCAGGCACCCGCCGACTTTCATTGCCTATTCGCGCGCCCCTGGCCGCGGCGAGGACTCCAAGGCCTTTGCCGAGCGCCTGCGCGCGACGGGCACCAAGGTTACGCTGTTCGACGGCAGCGCCTACACGCATATGTCGATCAATCGGGATTTCGGCGAGGATGGCGACGCGCTGACCGCGGCCGCGCTGGCATTCCTGAAATCGACGGTTGGCTGATCTTTACGGCACTGGATCAGATCAAAAGTGGCGGCGGGACATTGCTGTGCGGGCGCGCCTGGGTGCAAGTGCTCTTCGATCGTGAGCGGGAGGGAATTGCATGAACGGCGCCGATGTCCTGTGTGACGTGCTTCTGGCCAATGATGTGACAGTCTGCTTCGCCAATCCCGGCACCTCCGAAATGCACTTCGTTGCAGCACTTGACCGCAAGCCGAAAATGCGTTGCGTGCTCGGGCTGTTCGAGGGGGTGGTGACCGGGGCCGCCGATGGCTATGCGCGGATGACCGATCGGCCGGCCGCGACGCTGCTGCATACCGGTCCCGGCCTGGCCAACGGTCTCGCCAACATGCACAATGCCCGGCGTGCCTTCAGCCCGATGATCAACATCGTCGGCGACCACGCCTCTTACCATCTGCCGCTCGATGCCCCGCTCACCAGCGATATTGAAAGCCTTGCGGCGCCGATGTCCAACTGGGTCGGCCGCGTCAAGGGCCCGGCCGATATCGCGCCGGCAGCTGAAGCAGCCTTTCGCGCCTCGCTGACACCACCCGGCGTCGCGACGATGATCCTGCCGGCGGATGCCGCCTGGGGCGAAGTCGACGCGGTTTCGGTCGGCAAGGTGACGCTGGTGCCAGCGCCGGCCGTCGATATGGACGCCGTGCGCAAGGTCGCCGCGGCGATCCGTGCCGCTCCGGGCCGGGCAGGCATGATTGTTCGCGGAAAGGCCGCACGCGCCGATGCGCTCGCCATCGCCGGGCAAATCTCGACGGGCAGCGACGTCCGGCTGTTCGGCGAGGTTCTGATCGCACGGATGCAACGCGGGCGCGGGCGTGTCGCGCCGACCCGCATTCCCTATCCGGTCGACGCGGCGATGGCTGTGCTCAGGGATGTCGATGTTCTGATCCTGGTCGGCGCGAAGGAGCCGGTTGCCTTCTTCGCCTATCCGGGAAAACCGGGACGGCTCGTTCGGGAAGGCTGCGAGGTGCTGACACTGGCCGCCCATGGCGACGATCTGCATGCGGCGCTGGAGGCGCTTCGCGACGAACTTGGCATCAAGCCGCCGCAACGACAGGTGCTCGCGGCCGCTTTTCCCGACGAGGCAACGCCGAGCGGCAAGCTGACGGAAGATGCGATCGCGCTGTCGGTGGCGCGCAAACTGCCGGCCGATGCGATCATTTGCGATGAAGCGGTCACCTCGGCCAGGCGTTTCTTCGCGCTGTCGGCCTTTGCAGCGCCGCACGACTACATGATGGGCACGGGCGGATCGATCGGCGGCGGCATCCCGATGGCGACCGGGGCGGCAATCGCCTGTCCGGACCGCAAGGTGATCAATCTCGAAGCCGACGGCAGCGGCATGTACACGGTGCAGGGATTGTGGACGCAGGCGCGGGAAAAGCTCGACGTGGTGACGATCGTGTTTTCCAACCGAACCTATGCGATCCTGCATGGCGAGATGAAGAATGTCGGCGTCGGCGCCATCGGCGAGAACGCCAGGCGCATGCTCGACCTCGACTATCCCTCGCTCGACTGGGTGTCGCTGGCCAAAGGCATGGGCGTGGAGGCGGCCCGCGCCGATACGTGCGAGCGCTTCGAGGCGCTGCTGGACAGCGCGCTGTCACGGCGCGGGCCGTTCCTCATCGAAGCGGTGCTCTGAGCGCGGCGAAAAACGATAGGCGGAACCGAGCTACCAGGGGGTCTTTTCGCCGGGAGCCGCCGGTTCGATCGCCAGCGCGTGCACGCCGGCCTTCAATTCATCGGCAAGCAATTCATTGACGGCGCGGTGACGGTCGATGCGGCTCATGCCGGCAAAGGCGGAAGCGACGACGCGGACGCGAAAATGCGTCTCGCCGGTGCCGTCGTAAGTGCCGTGGTGGTCGGAGCCGTGATGGTGGTGACCGGCATGGAGATGGCTCTCGTTGATGATAACCAGCCTGTCCGGCGAAAATGCCTTATTGAGCTTGTCTTCCATGGTCGCCTCTATGGACATCGCCATCTCCCTTCACCAAATATCGCTGGCGTCTCGGCCTGGAAACCGAAAATCGGTTTCGCGAGGGGCCGCCGCCGTGCAACAAAATCCGCCATTCGCCTGCTTTATGCCGCGATTCAGCGGTTAGGGCGATGATCGCGAAAATGTCAATTCTTGTTTCGCATCTGCGAACGCCCCATAAATGGGTAAGATGAAGCCGTACCCCAAATATTTCGAGAAGATTCGCGTCCGCCCCGACAAGGACGCGGAGCTGAAGTCGCACTCGCCGATCTGCCAGTGGGACGGCTGCAAGGAAGCGGGCACCCATCGTGCGCCGGTCGGGCGCATGAAGGAGGGCGAGTATTTCCATTTCTGCTTCGATCATGTGCGCGAGTACAACAAGGGCTTCAACTACTTTTCCGGCGTGCCGGACACCGAGGTCGCGCGCTTCCAGAAGGAAGCCATGACCGGGCACCGGCCGACCTGGAAGATGGGCGCCAACGGGGCCTCGACGCGGTCGTCGCCCGATATGGCCCAGATGCGTTCCGGCCGGGCCGGCTACTATAACCGCATGCGCGACCCGTTCGACCTGTTCAAGGGACCGAAGGATCCGCGCGAGGCGCGCGAGCGCAAGGCCAAGCCGCTTGAGGCCAAGGCGCTGGAAACGCTTGGCCTTGATACAAAGGCGACTGGCAAGGAGATCAAGGCGCGCTATAAGGAACTGGTGAAACAGCACCATCCGGATGCGAATGGTGGCGACAGAGGTTCGGAAGACCGGTTCCGCGATGTGCTGCAGGCCTATCGCGTGCTCAAACAGGCGGGCCTGTGCTGAGCGGCCATACGGTTCGTGTCGTTTTCCAACTTTCATAAGGTTGGAAAAGGCTCTAAGACCGCCCCCGGACAAAATCGATTGCCGGCGAAATCAGACGTTTCGCCCGTGGAGACGTTGAGAGATATGAACAAGGTCGATCGTGACATCGCCAACCTGCCCGACACGACGGTGTCGGTGAAGGAGAAATTCGGCTTCGAGTCCAAGATGGTGGTACCGGCCTATTCGGTGACATCGGAGCATGTGCCCGACATCGACCCGGACTATCTCTTTGACAAGAACACGACGATGGCGATCCTTGCGGGCTTTGCCTACAACCGCCGCGTCATGGTGTCGGGCTATCACGGCACCGGCAAGTCGACCCATATCGAACAGGTTGCCGCCCGGCTTAACTGGCCTTGTGTGCGCGTCAACCTCG
This sequence comes from Mesorhizobium sp. M0227, assembly GCF_040321855.1. Taxonomy (NCBI): domain Bacteria; kingdom Pseudomonadati; phylum Pseudomonadota; class Alphaproteobacteria; order Hyphomicrobiales; family Phyllobacteriaceae; genus Mesorhizobium; species Mesorhizobium sp. M0227. The sequence continues at coordinate 9,417 of NZ_JAMYSJ010000028.1, forward strand.
ACAGTCATGTCAGCCGTATCGATCTCGTCGGCAAGGACGCGATCGTCGTCAAGGATGGCCTGCAGATCACCGAATTCCGCGACGGCATCCTGCCCTGGGCCTACCAGCACAATGTCGCTCTGTGCTTCGACGAGTACGATGCCGGCCGTCCGGATGTGATGTTCGTCATCCAGCGCGTGCTGGAATCGTCGGGCCGGCTGACGCTGCTCGACCAGAGCCGGGTCATCCGCCCGCATCCGGCCTTCCGGTTGTTCTCGACCGCCAACACGGTCGGCCTCGGCGACACCACTGGCCTCTATCACGGCACCCAGCAGATCAACCAGGCGCAGATGGACCGCTGGTCGATCGTCACCACGCTGAACTATTTGCCGCACGACAATGAAGTCGCCATCGTGCTGGCCAAGGCCAAGCACTATCGCGACAGCAAGGGCAAGGACATCGTCAACAAGATGGTGCGCGTCGCCGACATGACGCGTTCGGCCTTCATCAACGGCGATCTGTCGACCGTGATGAGCCCGCGCACCGTGATCACCTGGGCCGAGAATGCCGAGATATTCGGCAATATCGGCATGGCGTTCCGGCTGACCTTCCTCAACAAGTGTGATGAACTGGAACGCTCGGTGGTGGCCGAGTTCTACCAGCGCGCCTTTGGCGAGGATCTGCCCGAGAGCGCCGCCAACGTGGTGCTGGGCTAAGCAGAGTCTCGATGGCGGGTCCGGGCGACAACACGCGCAACAAGTCGAAGACGGGTTCTGAAGCCGACAGCTTCAAGCGCGCCGTCACCGTCTGCATGCGCGCCATCGCCGGCGACAAGGAGCTGGAGGTCGGCTTCGCCAAGGACCGGCCGGCGCTCGCCGGCAGCCGTGCGCGTCTGCCAGAATTGCCGAAGAAGGCGTCGAAGACCGATATCGCGATCACCCGCGGCCTCGGCGATTCCATGGCGCTGAAGCGCGCCTGCCACGATGTGCGCATCCACACCAAGCTGGCGCCGGAAGGCAAGGCGGCCCGCGCCATCTATGACGCGGTCGAACAGGCCCGCGTCGAGGCGATAGGCTCACGCGCCATGCAGGGCGTCGCCGACAATATCGGCTCGATGCTGGAGGACAAATACGCCAAGGCCAACCTCGTCGACATCAAGGACAAGGCCGACGCGCCGATCGAGGAAGCTCTTGCCCTGATAGTGCGCGAGAAGCTGACCGGCCGCCCGGTCCCGAAAAGCGGCGAGCGGCTGGTCGAACTCTGGCGCCCCTGGGTCGAGGAGAAGGCCAAGGCCGACCTCGACGGATTGTCGGCCAAGCTCGGCGACCAGCAGGCGTTCGCCCGGGTCGTGCGCGAGATGCTCGCCTCCATGGAGATGGCCGAGGAACTCGGCGACGACCAGGAGACGGAAGATTCCGAGGACAATGACGACAACCAGCCGCAAGGCGAGGAGCAGAGCGAGGAGGGCGGCGAAGAGGATTCCGGCTCCGAGCAGTCGCAGTCCGAGGATGCCGAAGCTTCGGCCGATGACGAACAGTCGGCCGAGACCGAAGCCTCCGACGCCACCGCGGACGACCTGTCCGACGATGACGACGCCGATGCCGAAACGCCCGGCGAGGCGCGCCGCAACGACAATCCCTTCACCAATCTGCCGAAGGAGATCGACTACAAGGTCTTCACCACGGCTTTCGACGAGACGGTCGGCGCCGAGGAGCTGTGCGAAGAAGAAGAGCTCGACCGGCTGCGCGCCTTCCTAGATAAGCAGCTGGCCAATCTGTCCGGCGTCGTCGGGCGGTTGGCCAACCGGCTGCAGCGTCGCCTGATGGCACAACAGAACCGCTCCTGGGATTTCGACCTGGAAGAAGGTTACCTCGACCCGGCAAGGCTGGTGCGGGTCGTCATCGACCCGATGCAGCCGCTGTCGTTCAAGCAGGAGCGCGACACCAAATTTCGCGACACGGTGGTGACGCTGGTGCTCGACAATTCCGGCTCGATGCGCGGCCGGCCGATCACGGTCGCGGCAACCTGCGCCGACATATTGGCCCGCACGCTGGAGCGTTGCGGCGTCTCGGTCGAGATCCTCGGTTTCACCACGCGGGCCTGGAAGGGCGGGCAGGCGCGCGAGAAATGGCTGAAGGACGGCAAGCCGCCGAATCCTGGCCGGCTCAACGATCTGCGCCACATCATCTACAAGTCCGCCGACCATCCGTGGCGGCGGGCACGGCGCAATCTCGGCCTGATGATGCGCGAAGGCCTGCTCAAGGAAAATATCGACGGCGAGGCGCTGCTGTGGGCGCACAACCGGCTGATCGCCCGGCCCGAGCAGCGCAAGATCCTGATGATGATCTCGGACGGGGCGCCGGTCGACGATTCGACGCTGTCGGTCAATCCGGGCAATTATCTCGAGCGCCATCTGCGCGCCGTCATCGAGCTGATCGAGACGCGTTCGCCGGTGGAACTGCTGGCCATCGGCATCGGCCACGACGTCACGCGCTACTACCGCCGGGCTGTCACCATCGTCGATGCCGAGGAACTGGCCGGCGCCATGACCGAGCAGTTGGCTTCGCTGTTCGCCGAGGAAAGCGCGAAGGATACGCGACGCGGCGGTGGTATGCGGCGCGCCGGATGATTTCCAGGCGCGGCGGCTTTCAGCAGACGCTTTTCGCCGCCGTCGCCCTGCTTTCCGGCGTGGCTTCGGCGGCAGCCGGTTCGGCCGACTCTAGTTCTGTCGAACCGGTCGAAATCTCGGCCCGCCCGATCACCGAATTCCACATTGGCCGTGCCGGCAAGCAGTTCGGCCCGTTCGAATTCGTCGGCGGGCTGGAGATGACCTCGCCGACACGCGATTTCGGCGCGCTGTCGGCCTTCCGCTTCCTGAAAGCCGGCGGTGACTTCATCGGCGTTGCCGACACCGGCTTCTGGTTCTTCGGCACGGTGATCCGCGACGCGGAAAAGCGACCCTCCGGCATCCAGAATTTCCGCATGCAGCAGATGGTCGACCAGACCGGCCGGCCGATCGACAGGAAATGGGAGGTCGATGCGGAAGGTCTCGCGGTCAAGGACGGCATCGCCACCGTCGGCTTCGAGCGCAGCCACCGCGTCGCCCAGTTCAAGATCGACTCCAACGACATGAAGGCACCCTTCAAGCCGCTGGATTTCGCCGTTCCGGCCCGCGAGCTGCGTCAGAATCGCGGCTTCGAGACCGTCACCCACGCCAATGCCAACGGCCAGCATGAGGGCGGCCTAGTCGTGGTCTCCGAGAAGAGCCTGGACAAGGCCGGCAACATCTATGCCGCCATCATCGAAGGACCGCACAAGGGCATCTTCACCGTCAAACGCAATGGCGATTTCGACATCACCGACGGGGCCTTCCTGCCGGATGGCGATCTGTTGCTTCTGGAGCGCAGTTTCTCGATGGCCAGCGGCGTCAAGATGCGGCTGCGGCGCATCTATGGCGAAAGCGTCGAGAAGGGCGCGGTCGCCGACGGGCCGGTGCTGCTGGAGGCCGACATGGGCTACCAGATTGACAATATGGAAGGGCTCGACGTCTGGACCCGCGGCGACGGCGCGCTGATGGTGTCGCTGATCTCCGACGACAACCACTCGATCCTGCAGCGCAACCTCTATCTGGAATTCATTCTCCACCAGGATTGAGCCCGCCGGCTTTACGTCCTGGTGGCGATCCAGATGACATGGCGCGCGCCGCGCTTACCGTTGGCGCGCGTACTGACCTCTTCGACCCCGAAGCCTGCCTGCTTCAGGCGCCGCGTGAAGCCGCCGTCCGGGCCTTGCGACCACACCGCCAGCACGCCGCCCGGCTTGAGGGCGCTGCGCGCAGCGCCCAGGCCCTGCAGGCTGTAAAGCGCATCGTTGGATTTGCGGACGATGCCTTCCGGGCCGTTGTCGACATCGAGCAGGATGGCGTCCCAGGCCGCCGGCCGCAACCGGATCAGCTGCCCGACATCGGCTTCCTGGATTGTGACGCGAGGATCGTCGAGACAGCCGCCAAAGATTTCGGCCATCGGACCGCGCGCCCAGGCGACGACGGCCGGCACCAGTTCGGCGACGACGATTCCGGCATCATTGGCCAATTCTGTGAGTGCGGCGCGCAAGGTAAAACCCATGCCAAGCCCACCGATCAGGATTGTGGGCCGGCTCTGGCCGGCAATCCGCTCGCAGGACAGTTTTGCCAGCGCTTCCTCGGAACCGCTGAGGCGGCTATTCATCAGTTCGTTGGTGCCCAGCATGATCGAGAATTCGGTGCCGCGCCGCTTGAGGCGCAGTTCTTGTCCGCCGTCGGGAGTCTTCGCCGAATCGAGCTGGACCCACGGGATCATGATCTTTGTCCGACCATGATCTTTTCCGAAAACCGGGTCCCACTTTTCGGGATCATGGCTTAAGCCGCAACCGCCGGCTGGCTCCAGCGGGCGGCGAGCAGACGGTAGGGGATCAACGCCACGACGGCGATGATCAGTTTCACCGAGAGATCACCAAGCGCCCAGGAAATCCAGCGCATCGCCTCGACATGGAAGACGCCCATCAAAGGTGCGCTTTCCAACGCAAAGCCGTCGTTTGGTCCGGCGAAGGCAAAGGCAGCCGAGAACGCGACGGTGAAGAACACGGCGGTGTCGAACACCGACCCGACCAGCGTGCCGATGATCGGCGCGCGCCACCAGCTCTGCTGGCGCAGCCGGTTGAACACGGTGACATCGAGCAGTTGCGCGCTGAGGAACGCCGCTCCGGACGCGGCCGCGATACGCACCAGCCGGTCGGCGGCGGTCTCGAATTCGATCAGGCCATGGCGGAACAGGAAGGGCGGTACAAGGATCGAGCAGATCACCGCCGTCATGAAGCCGACAAAGACGATCCGGCGCGCCACAGTGGGTCCGTAGCGGCGGTTGGCGAGGTCGGTGACCAGGAACGAGAAAGGATAGGTGAAGGCGCCCCAGGTCAGCACGTCGGCCAGCGAGAGGCCGCCGATCTGGCCCTGCATCGGGAATTGCACGAGAATGTTCGATGCCACGACGACGAGCGCCATGGCGGCCACGAATGGCAAATACCGTGAGAAGGAAGTCATTTTTTTATCCTGGGTAATGGAACCAGCCAAGCACCATGCCCATGCGGGCGATGCTTGCCTTCGTATGTGGGCACCGGATTGCCAAAACCTTGCGGCTTCGATCCGATGCTCAGGCCAACAAGTGTTGGCCAGAGGCCAACAAGAGGTTGGCCAGGGCGGTCGTCCCCCGCCTTTGAACTGTTTTAAGCGGCAGCCTGTTCGGCGGTCTTCTTGGCGATCTGCTTTTTCAGCAAACGGGCGCGCTGCGACAATTCCTTGACGTCTGCCTTGGCCAGGAAGGCGTCGAGGCCGCCGCGATGTTCTACCGAACGCAGCGCGTTGGCCGAAATGCGCAGGCGCACGTTCTGGTTCAGCGCTTCCGAAATCAGCGTCACATTGACGAGGTTCGGCAGGAAGCGACGCTTGGTCTTGTTGTTGGCGTGGCTCACATTGTTGCCGGACATGACTGCCTTGGCAGTGAGTTCGCAGGTGCGGGACATGGTTCTAACCTTCAGTTCTCGGGGTCTGCCAAACACTCAAGTCCACGCCGGGTGGCGCGCGGTTCTGGTCAGGCGGCCTTATGGAAAAAGTTGGCGTTCCATAGTTGCATTTCGCCGAGGCGTCAAGCTCCGGCTTGCCCAGCCCCTGCATTGCCCACGGCGCGCCCGGCATTTTCATATTAAGGCCGGAATTCATCCTATAAGCGGTTCCATAGGGACATGCCAGACCGGAGTTGCCCGCCTCCGGCCGAAAATCAAGGACCCGATCCCGCCATGCTTCGTTCGCCACATGCCCTTGTTGCCATGCTTGCCATAGCTTTGCCGTCCGCCGCGTCTGCTGCCTCGCCGCAGTCGTTCAAGGGCGAGTACACGGTGTCGTTTCTTGGTCTTTCGATAGCGAAATCAACGTTTTCCAGCCGCTATGAGAACGGCGCCTACGCGATCCAAGGCAGTGTCACCGCGGCCGGTCTCGCCAAGCTGTTCGACGACACGCGCGGCACGATCTCGTCCAAAGGCACGATTGCGGGCAAAAAGATGGTGCCGCAGGCATTCCGCGCCGACTACACCTCCGGCAAGAAGGCATCGGTGGTCGATATCCGCTTTGCCAATGGCAGGGTCACTTCGACGAAGGTCGTACCGGCACCAGGCAAACGCGACCCCAAGAACTGGGTACCGCTCGGTGCCGGCGACCTGGCATCGGTGCTCGATCCTATGGCCGCCACCGTCATTCATGCCGACAGTCTCGACCAGGTCTGCGGCCGCACGGTGAAGTTCTATGACGGCGAGATGCGTGCCGACCTGACGTTGACCTACGCGTCGAAAGGCACGATCTCGGTCCCGGGCTACAAGGGCGACACCGTCACCTGCCAGATGGGCTTCGAGCCGGTGGCGGGTTATCGCAAGGGCCGCAAGGCGCTCAACTATCTCAAGAACAAAAGCCGCATGATGGTGACGTTTGCACCGCTCGGCCAAACCGGCGTATATGCGCCGATCCGTGCCACGGTTGGCACGCAGATCGGCACCTTGACCATCAGCGCCGGGCGTTTCGAAGCCGTACAATAGCCAGGCGCGGAATTGGCGCGCCACTGGAGACAGAATGGGGCGCGCAACACTGATCGGCTTTTCGGCGGTCGCCATGTGGGCGTTGCTCGCACTGCTCACCGATGCGTCGGGCCAGGTGCCGCCGTTCTTGCTGTCGGCGATCACCTTCTCGATCGGCACCGGCGTCGGGCTGGTCGCGCGGCTGTTCATGCCGGCACCCGACAAGAGCCAGAAGATACCGCCGCAGGTGTGGCTGATCGGCATTGCCGGCCTGTTCGGCTATCACTTTTTCTATTTCACCGCGCTGCGCAATGCGCCGGCGGTGGAGGCGAGCCTGATCGCCTATCTGTGGCCGCTGCTGATCGTGCTCGGCTCGGCGCTGATGCCGGGCGAAAAACTGGCCTGGAACCATGTCGTCGGTGCGCTGCTCGGCCTTGCCGGCACCGTGCTGATCGTCACCAAGGGCGGTGGGCTGGCCTTCGACGCCCGCTATTCCTTCGGCTATGCCATGGCTGCCGTCTGCGCCGTCCTGTGGTCGGCCTACTCGTTGTTGTCGCGGCGTTTCCCGTCGGTGCCGACCAGCATCGTCACCTGGTTCTGCGCGGCGACCGCGGTGCTGTCGCTCGCCTGCCACCTGGCGCTGGAACAGACGATTCTGCCTGACGGTGTCGGCCAGTGGCTGGCCGTGCTCGGCCTTGGCCTGATGCCGGTGGGTGCCGCCTTCTATGCCTGGGACATCGGCGTCAAGCGCGGCAACATCCAGGTGCTGGGTGCTGCAAGCTATGCGGCGCCGCTGTTGTCGACGCTGGTGCTGATCGCGGCCGGCGTCGCCGAGCCGTCGCTGCGCATCCTCGCCGCCTGCGTGCTCATCACCAGCGGTGCGGTGCTCGCCGCAAAATCCCTGTTCCTGCGCAAGCCGGCTGCGGTCGAGAGCGGAGCCGAGGCATCCGAAAGCGGAGCCGGGGCATCCGAAGACGGAGCCCGGGCATCCGAAGACGGAGCCCGGGCATCCGAAGACGGAGCCCGGGCATCCGAAGGCGGAGCCAAGGCATGACGATGCCGTTTGCGGGCGGCATCGACGCCAATGCCAATGCGACACTGATTTTTTCGCTGGCGGCGGCGGTCATCTACGCCTTCACGCTTGGCATGCCGCCGACGCTGGCCCGCTCGGCCGCAAAGACGCTTGCCGTAGCGATGCTTGCCGTGCTGGCGGGGCTGCAAGGCGGCCCGCTGCTGCTGGTCGCCGCGCTCGCACTCAGCGCCGTTGGCGACGCCTTCCTGTCACGCGACGGCGAAAAGGCCTTTCTCGGCGGGCTGGCCAGTTTTCTTGTCGCTCACATCGTCTATGTCGCGCTGTTCCTGCGCAGCGGTGGCGGGTTGGGAGTGCTTGGCGCCGAGCCGTGGCGCGGAGCGATCGCGCTCGCCATGGCGGTGTTCGTGGTCATCGTGCTGGCGGCGCTGTGGCGTCGTGTCGGTCCCAGCCTGCGTATCCCGATCACCGTCTATATCGCCGCGATCCTGGCAATGGGCATCTCGGCGCTGACAACAAGCAATATGTGGGTGATCGGTGGCGCCGTGCTGTTCATGGCATCGGACGGGCTGCTCGCCACGGAGAAATTCCTGGTCGCCGCCATCTCGCCCCACCGCGCCTGGATGCGCTTCGCCGTCTGGGCGCTGTACTACGCCGCCCAGCTCGCGACCACGCTAGGCTTCCTGCTAAATTAGGGTTCTTGCCAAGTTAGGATTGTCCAGGCTGCCAGCCGGGTGCCGCCAGTTCAAAGGCCGCAAACTCGAAGCCCGGCGCGACGGTGCAGCCGACCAGCGTCCATTCGCCCAGGCTGCGCGCCGATTGCCACCAGCCTGCGGGCACGACGATCTGCGGCCGCTCACCGGCTGCGAGATCGATACCGAGGACTTGTTCTATGACCTGATCAACCTTCGGGCTGCCTTCTTCCCACATCGACAGCGCCAGCGGGGCGCCGGCATGGAAATGCCAGACCTCGGCGGCATCCTTGACCCGGTGCCAGGCCGAAACCTGATGCTCCTCAAGCAGGAAATAGATGGCAGTCGAATGGCCGCGCGCGCCGCCGGTGCCATCGCGAAAGGTCTCGGCATACCAGCCGCCTTCCGGATGCGGCTTCAGCCCGAGCGTCGCGATAATTTCTGCGGAGCTGGTCATGGCGACGATACCACCGGGCCTAGAAATTGTCCTTGCGCTTGCGGATTTCGGCAAAGACCTCGGCGTCCGAAGCTTTCTCCAGCCCCAGATGCTTGCGGATCGCCGGATCGTGCCAGCGCAGGAAGGGATTGGTCGACAGCTCCTCGCCGATCGTCGTCGGCAGCGTCGGCTTATTGTCGGCGCGCAGCTTTTCGATCTTGGCGGCGCGTTCCTTCAATGCCGAATTCGTCGGGTCGACGGTCAGCGCGAAACGGGCGTTGGCGAGCGTGTATTCATGACCGCAATAAATAATCGTTTCGGCCGGAAGCGCGGCCAGCTTCTTCAGCGAATCGTACATCACCGGCGGCTTGCATTCGAACAGCCGTCCGCAACCCAGCGCAAACAGCGTGTCGGCGGTGAACGCCACACCCGAAGCCGGCAAATAGTAGGAAACGTGGCCGGCGGTGTGGCCGGGCGTGGCGATGACTTCGATCTTTTCATCGCCAAGATGGAGGACCGAGCCGTCTTCGACGGTTTCGTCGATGCCGGGGATATTGGCCTTTTCCGCTTCCGGGCCGACGATGCGCAGCTTGAAGCGCTCCTTCAACGCAAGATTGGCCTCGACGTGATCCATGTGATGATGCGTGGTCAGGATCATCGTCGGCGTCCAGCCGGTGCGCTTTATCGCGGCCAGGATAGGCGCTTCCTCGGGCGCGTCGATGATCGCGGTCTGGCCGCTTTTGGGATCATGCACCAGCACGCCGAAATTGTCGCTGCGGCACATGAACTGTTCGATTTCGACCGGCATCGCATCTCTCCGTTTATGGCCGCAGACATAGGGCGCCGGCGCGTGGATGTCATCCTGGATGTTGAAGACATCCTGGATGTGAGCAACATTCCGGGACGTTGAACAACATCCCGCAATGTCTAGTGACATTCCCGGAATGCCAGGTCGTCGCGGCCTGTTGTTGAAACCCGCCGATATCGCGGCTACATCCCTGCCATGCATTCCGACATCGTCGATCTTCGCTCCTTCTATTCGACAACACTCGGCCGTTTCGCCGAGCGTTCGATCACCATGGCGTTGTCGTCGATATGGGCGGTCGTGCCCAACGAGCGGCTGGTTGGTCTGGGCTACACCTTGCCGTGGTTGGAGCGGTTCGGCACCGACGCCGAGCGGGTCTTCGCCTTCATGCCGGCGACGCAGGGCGCGGTGGTGTGGCCGGCGACAGGGCCGACGGCGACGGCACTGGTCTTCGACGAGGAACTGCCGCTGGTCGATTCCTGCATCGACCGCATGCTGCTCGTCCATTCGCTCGAACATGTCGAGAACCCACGTGAGACGCTGAACGAGATCTGGCGCGTGCTGTCGCCGGCTGGCCGGGTCGTCATCGTCGTGCCCAACCGGCGCGGTGTCTGGGCGCGCTTCGAGCACACCCCATTCGGCAATGGCCGGCCCTTTTCGCGCGGCCAGCTAACCGAATTGCTGCGCGAGGCGAATTTTACGCCCGCCGCCTGGTCCGATGCGCTGTTCTTTCCGCCGTCGAGGCGCCGTTTCATGATGCGCTTCCACAATGTGCTGGAGCGCGCCGGCCGGCGGCTGTGGCCGATCTTTTCCGGCGTCATCGTCGTCGAGGCGCAGAAACGGCTCTATCAAGGCGTGCCCGTCGTCCAGCGCGCCTCGCGCCGCGTCTTCGTGCCGGTGCTGTCGCCGCATGGCGCCACCCGGCTTGGCCGTCACAAAGCCGGTGCCGAGCCCTCGGCTGCGCGGGTGACGGCTTCGTGATCACGGCAAGCGTGCCTGACGTCGTTTCCCTGCCTATCTGTCGCAAGCGGGCCGACAGTTTATCCGGCAGCCCATACGAACGCCTGTCAAGTTTCTCCATCCGGTTTCAGCACTGACGCAAGGACCTCGGCCATGGCTGATCAACCGGACAATGCCGCCGCCGTTCAGCCGGTTGCCGTGGCGGTCGAAGCCAGCAGCCTGCGCGATCAGCTGATGACGATCCGGCGGGCGCTGGCGGGATCGCCGGTTCGCAAATGGTTGCAGTGGACATCGGTCGGCATCATGGCCGTGATCATCGCAACGTCGATCGGCCAGGTTCTGCTCAACCGCTGGAACCAGCCTTTCTACGATGCGCTTGCGCGCCGCGACATGGCGGCCTTCCTGCACCAGCTCCTCGTCTTCGCGATGATCGCCGGCGGGCTGCTGGTGCTCAATATCGGCCAGACCTGGCTCAACCAGATGATCAGGCTCAAACTGCGCGAGGCGCTGACGCTGGATCTGATCGATCAGTGGATGCGGCCGGCGCGCGCCTTCCGGTTGGCCAATGCCGGCGCCATCGGCGTCAATCCCGACCAGCGCATGCAGCAGGACGCCGCGCATCTGTCCGACCTGTCAACCGATCTCGGCGTCGGCCTGCTGCAGTCGTGCATCCTGCTGGTGTCCTTCGTCGGGGTGCTGTGGGAGCTGTCCTCGGGCTTCGTGTTCCACATCGGCGGGACCTCGCTGGCCATACCGGGCTACATGGTCTGGGCCGCCATCCTTTACGCCGGCATCGCCTCCTGGCTGAGCTGGCTGGTCGGGCGCCCGCTCATCCGCCTGAACAGCGACCGCTATACACGCGAAGCCGAGCTGCGCTCCTCGATGGTGCGCGTCAACGAGAATGTCGATGCCATTGCGTTGTATCATGGCGAGGCCGACGCCAGGCGGCGGCTCGAACTCGATCTCGGCACGGTGCTGGGCGCCATGCGGCGCATCTACGCCGCCCAGATCAACCTGTCCTGGGTGACCGACACCTATGGCTGGATCACCGTCGTGGCGCCCATACTGGTCGCTTCGCCGGTCTATTTCTCAGGTGATATCAGCTTTGGCGGGCTGATGATGGCGGTCGGCGCCTTCAACCAGGTCCACTCCTCCTTGCGCTGGTTCATCAACAACATCGGCAGTATCGCCGATTGGCGCGCCACGCTGATGCGCGTGGCCGATTTCCGCATCGCGCTCGATGAAACCGATGCGCTGCACGACACGGAAAAGCGCATCGCCTTCGGCCAAAACGTCAATGGCAGCCTGACTTTCGAGAAGCTCGAAGTGACCTCGCCGGAGGGTTGCACCAGACTCGCCGACTCGCATGTCGAAATCCGCCCCGGCGAGCGCGTCATGATCACCGGCGACCCCGGTGCGGGCAAGACGCTGTTCTTTCGTGCCATTGCCGGCCTGTGGCCATGGGGAAGCGGCCGGATCGGCCTGCCGGCGGGAGAAACCCCCATATTCGTGCCGCGCGTGCCTTATTTTCCGGTCGGCACGTTGCGCGAAGTCCTCGATCACCCGAACGGGCCCGCGCCGGCGAACGATGCCGACATTTCGGCGGTGCTGGCCGAGGTCGGTCTGGGACGGCTATCCTCGTCGCTCGACCGCGCCGGGCGTTGGGACCATGAGTTGGGCGATGACGAACAACGCTCGCTGGCCTTCGCCAGGCTCGCGTTGCGGCAGCCGAAATGGGTGATCATCGATGAGGCGCTGGATGCGTTCGACGGCCCATCGCTAAGACGCGTGCTGTCGATGCTCGATAAGCGTTTGCCGGGGACAGCGATCCTCAACATCGGGCGCGGCCAGCACAACAACCACTTCTTCCCGCGCGCGTTGACGATCATCAAGGATTCCGGTGCGCCAGCCCTGAAGCCCGCCCGCGTCAGAGCCGGCGCGATCGAACCGCCGCCAGCCGCCGCTCGTCGCAAGAAATGAGCTGATTTCCGGGCGAGGGAAGCAGAGCTTTATTTTGCCGCGATCGCGAGGGAAGCTCCTCGGGAGAAACAATCTTGGCGACGGCCATGCTTGATGCTCTGCGCCTGCTTGCCTGTCTTGCCTGCGCCCAGGCTGCCCCGGCCGCCTCGCCGCCGGATGCGCTCGCCGTCGACGTCGAGCTGGTGCTGGCGGTCGACATCTCGCTGTCGATGGACGAGAAGGAGTTCGCCCTGCAGCGGGCCGGTTATGTCGAGGCGCTGCGGCATCCCGACTTCATCAAGGCTGTCCGCGCCGGCGCCAAGGGCCGCATAGCGCTGACCTATTTCGAATGGGCCGGCACGGTGCGCGACGACGCGGTCATCGGCTGGCAGATTATCGATAGTGCCGAGAGCGCGAACAGCTTTGCCGACAAGGTCGCGGCTCGTCCGTTCCGCAGCTTTCGCGGCACTTCGATTTCCGGCGCGCTGGCCTTCGGCACCGAGCTTTTCGACCGCACGTCTTTCCAGGGCGAACGCAGCGTCATCGACATTTCGGGCGACGGACCGAACAATATCGGGCCGCCGGTCACCGCGACGCGTGATGCGGCGACTGCCAAAGGCATCATCGTCAACGGCCTGCCGATCCTGATCAGCCCGTCGCCCACCTTCAGCCATCTCGACCAGTATTATGCGCAGTGCGTGATCGGCGGACCCGGTTCCTTCGTGCTGCCTATCTATGCCGCCGCCGAGTTTTCGACAGCCATCCGGCGCAAGCTGCTCCTGGAAGTGAGCGGCATTCAGGACGAGGTGAGAAGTGTCCGCGTCGACGCGGCGACGCCGATAGACTGCCTGCAAGGCGAACGGGACAGGCGGTTTCTATCGGATCCGTATTTTCCCGAACTTGACCGTTGAGCTCTCGACAGAGGGGTTAACGCGATCCGGAGGAAAAACCATTCCACAATTTCCCGGAATCCCTATCGGTTTAAGCGGGCCGGGCACCAAATTGATTGCGAAACTCGTTGGAGAGATCGCGGCGCCAGCGCCGGCCATGGACATAGCCTTGCATCAATTCCGGCAGCGAATAGCCAAGCGTTTTGGATGAACGGTTGGCCATGTAGCCCTGAAATGCCTCCGGTATCCTGCCTCGCAGGATGTCGGCGATGAGCTGCCGCGAGATCATGTAAGGCGGAATGTGCGGGTAGGCATGGGCAATATGCGGATGTTTGCCCATCAGGTTCGCATAGGCCTCGACATAGCCGTCACGGCGGCCGGAAATCGAGTTCTCCGAATTGTATTTCGTCCAGTCCAGATCCCTGGACAACTGCGCACCGAAGCGCCGGGCAAGGCGCAGCAGCAATTCGCGATCCTGCATGCGGGTGATGTCGCTGTCGTAGCCGCCGATGGCCAGCATGGCCTCGCGGCGAGCGGTGATCGCGGAGCCGGCAATGAAGATGGTCTGCCCAACCAGCGTCCGCTCCAGCATTGCGGGGCTCACGAACGCCTCGGGGTTGACGCAGTTTGTGATGCGATTGCCTTTCAGGGACACGAACGAACTGATCAGCACTTGCAGCGCAGGATTCTCATCGAACCAGGTCAGGGTTCGTTCAAGCCGGTGCGGCATGTAGATGTCGTCGGAATCGAGGAACGTCACCAACGGTGCCCGCGCGCGCTCGATGCCGGCATTCCTGGCTGCGTTGGCGCCTCGCCATTTCGCCCCGACATAGATCAGCCGCGGGTCCTGGATACGGGCCAGCGCCGCTTCGGTTCCATCGGTCGAACCATCGTCGACGACAATGTGCTCAAGCCTCGACATGCTCTGGGAGAGTACGCTTTCCACGGCGCGCAACACCGTTTCGCGTCGGTTGTGGGTCGGCGTAATGACCGTGATGAGAGGTGTCGGTTGGATCCCGGCCATGTCTGTCAGCTGTTTCCTGCGCAGGGTTGCGCGTCTGTCCAGGACTTTTCGATTTTCAGAACGGTCGAATGGATTGGACTTCCCTTCCTCTACACCGCATCACAGTCGGCGCGACGCTACAAAAAACGACTGCCCCTGTCACCCACCGTGCCGGTACTCAATCCGCGCGAGACAACGAATCCCCGCTGCTAGCGTTCCAATTGCAACAGCACCGCCGCACATAGCATTGCGAATCACCATGGAAGCAACCCATCATGACAGGTAGCATACATCTCATTACCTCAGACGTAATCGCTTAGCGCTCGGCGTTTGGTCAGATTGCCCATGCGAGGCCGGCAACTCGGCTTCGATGACAAGGGAGTCCAGTCATGGCCGCTTACGCCGTCGCCCATATGCGCCAAGCCGCAATGGGTCCGCAGATCGTCGAATATCTGCACAAGATCGATGCCACGCTGGAACCTTTCGGCGGCCGTTTTCTGGTTCATGGCGGCGATGTGGAGGTGATCGAGAACGACTGGCCTGGCCATCTGATCATCATAGAATTCCCGACAGGCAGCATGTGCGTGGCTGGTACAATTCGCCCGCCTACCGGGCGATACTGGCGCTGCGCACGGACAATTCGGAGGCGGATGTCGTGTTCGTCGACGGCGTCGAACATCCGCACAAGGCCACGGATGTTCTGGAACAATCGACGGGTCAAGGATCAATTGGACGCTGAACCGCGGTTCAAGGAATGGCGGTAAAGCGTCTAGCTGTGCCCAACATAGTCGGGCACAGTTTCAATTTTGTCACGAACCATGCCAGTCGCAAAACTGAACTGGCCCCAAAACGCCAAACCATAAAATGCCTGACCGACAATCAGAGAAAAGGGAACCTGCCAAAGCGGCATCCCCGTTTCCCGGGCATGGCCTACGATCCGTCGTGTCGTGCGCCATGACATGGTGAGCCACCGGCTGAAAGACTTGACTATCCGTCGCGCGCGGCTCGGCGAATTGAGCGCAACGAACTTCCGGTCGGCGTCGCGACCTGTAACCAGGGCGCGCCAGTAAAAGAACCGCCAGCCCCGCGGCGAATAGTGATAAACGCGTGCGTCGACATTATGAATTTTGTGGCCCTCCCGCAGCAGTTCGCGCATCAGCAAAGTGCAGGAAACCTTGAAGCCGTTATGTTTTGGAAAAGGATGGCTGACGATCCACTCGCGTCGAAACGCTACATTGTTAGCGTTGATCGCTCGCTTCGAGGCAAATCGCCCGTCTCCACGGGCCATCGGGAAAAACCAGATCAACGCAAACGTTCTTGAAAAGAAATCGTCGTATGAGAGGTATGTATATCCGTTTGCGCAGATAACTTCAGAGTTTTCAAAGGGCTCAAGCAGTCCTGGTAGCCATCCTGGTTCCGCGACCACGTCGGAATCCATAAAGATGACGATATCTCCGTCCGATGCCAGCATGCCGTTGTTCTTCAGGTCGTAATATCGGCCGCCAGGGAAAGCCGTGAAGACGAGTTCGGCAACCTGACCGAGCTGCGGGGCCTCATTCGAAATCTCACGACGCAACGCATCCTCGTCCGACTCTGCTCCCCCGTGAGAAATAACGATCCTTGGTCGCACTAAACCGGTTGCTGAAACCGATGTGATTTCCCGAGCCAAGGCCTTCATCCCAACGCCGATCTCGTCCCAGTCGATCGATTTTGCATTCTCCATTTCGACGACGAGTGAATACGTTGGACGCTCTTGAGCCATATCTGAACCGATCAAGTTATTAGTGCCGATGTGGCTATAACGCTCTCGGCGGGCTGTCAAACCAGCGTGCAATAAGAATTTGTGCTCGTGATCGCCATGGACGGCGATGCGCTTTGATCAATAACATCGCATCTCTGGCGCCCCTGGATGCTTCGTGTTCTCGTACAATGCCGTTCGATCAGATCGAGAACCTTGAGCTCCTCTTTTTAAGAAAACCGCGACGGCAATTGTTGGCATGGAAGTTCGACGTGTCAGAATATTCCGCCAAGAACCGCTCTCTCCACTCCTCATTGATGGTGTCTCGTTGAATATCGAGGCCCGAATCGAGATCAGACCCGGGTTTCAAGACAAGCTTGGCGTCGACCAGAGATGCAGCCCTTTCAAGGCAGGTCCGTGGATGTTCAAGGAGTTCTTCGTATGTCAGTGATAGGAAGGACAATCCGTTTTTTGCAAACCAGACATCCCAGGCCAGATTTTCCAGGATGATTTTTTCAAGCGAGTCCGCGATTGCTTTGCCGTCGTAGCATGGTCTCTTCTGATCGGCCTCGGTAGAGCGGAACCGACCACTCTGACGAGCGCGGGTCCACGAAACTGCTTGACCAACGAGGTCCCCACGCGTCAACCGCATATAGCGCAGCTTTGGAAGGCTTGCGGGGAGATCCACGGTTTTGGCAACCTGTGAAAACTGGCTGGCAAACAGTTTGACCGCGTAAATCCCGGAGGGAGACCGCCCGTCCTTCAGTGCATGCAAAACCTGGGCACGGGGGTCGCGGGGATAGTTCGGCATTTCTAGAACACGACGGCCCCCGAACAATCGAGTGGGTTGCCAAGCCCGGTGGCTGCCATCAATCCGGCTAGGTGGTTGCTGCCACTGCGCGGTGAGGTGCAGATGAGAATTCCGGCTTTCAACCCAGCCCGCATGTCCGGTGGGATTTCAACTGGCAGAGGGCGCCTACGAAAGAGATACATGGCGATCAATATTACCGTTTCAGCAAGAACACTGCCTGCTGGCCGAAGAAGTTCCAGAACCACCACGGCATCGACAGGCCGATCTTCTGGCCGGCGGCGTCGAGAGCGGTTGCCTTCTCGACGGTCGCGCCGAGCTCGTCGCACAGATTGACGAAGTCGCGGATGGTGCAGAAATGGATGTTGGGCGTGTCGTACCAGGAATAGGGCAGGTCCTTGGTCACCGGCATGCGGCCCTGGATGAACAGCGACAGGCGCACCCGCCAGTGGCCGAAATTGGGGAAGGACACGATGGCGCGGTTGCCGATCCTGAGCAGTTCGTCGAGCACCAGCTTCGGGTTGCGGGTGGCCTGCAGGGTCTGCGACAGGACGACGAAGTCAAAGCCCTTGTCGGGATAGAATTCGAGATCCTTGTCGGCATCGCCCTGGATGACCGAGAGGCCTCGCGCCACGCATTCATTGACGCCGCGCTGCGACAGCTCAAGTCCACGGCCGTCGACCTGCTTGGTGTCCTGCAGCAATTCGAGCAGCGAGCCGTCGCCCGAACCGACATCGAGCACGCGCGACTGTGGCGGGATGAGGTTGGCGACGACTTCTAGGTCGACGCGCTGGTCGCGGTTGACGCTCATGGCTTCGCCTCCTGCCTGGCGCATGATCTCGATCCGAAAAGCCTGCAATTTTTCGGGGTCATGCGCTGAGCCCTCTCGCCCGGGCCGCCGAGCCGATGAAGCCGTTTATGGCGGCAAACAGTTCCGGCTCGTCGAGCAGGAATGCGTCGTGGCCGCGGTCGGTTTCGATCTCGACGAAGGATACCGATGCGCCGGCGGCGTTGAGCGCATGCACGATCGAGCGGCTCTCCTCGGTCGGAAACAGCCAGTCCGAGGTGAAAGACACCAGGCAGAAGCGGGTTTTCGTTCCGGCGAAGGCATCGGCCAACCGGCCGCCATGGTCGGCGGCAAGGTCGAAATAGTCCATCGACCGCGTCATGTAGAGGTAGGAGTTGGCGTCGAAGCGATCGACGAAGGTCATGCCCTGATGGCGCAGATAGCTTTCGATCTGGAAGTCGGCGTCGAAGCCGAAGGTCAGCGCTTCGCGATCCTGCAAATTGCGGCCGAATTTCCGGTGCAGCGCGGCTTCCGACAGATAGGTGATGTGGGCGGCCATGCGTGCCACCGCCAAGCCCTTTTCCGGGCGTTTGCCGTGCTCGAAATATTTGCCGCCATGCCAGTCCGGATCGGCCATGACAGCCTGCCGGCCGACCTCATGAAAGGCGATGTTCTGCGAGGAATGGCGCGCGCCGGTGGCGATCGGCAGCGCCGAGAAGACGCGCTCCGGATAGCTCGATGCCCATTCCAGCACCTGCATGCCGCCCATAGAGCCGCCGAGCACGCAGAACAGCTTTTCGATGCCGAAATGGTCAATCAGCATCTGCTGCGCCCGCACCATGTCGCGGATGGTGATAATGGGCAGGTCAAGCCCATAGGGCTTGTCGGTGGCGGGATTGGTCGAGGCCGGACCGGTGGACCCAAGGCAACCACCGATGACGTTGGAGCAGATGACGAAGAAGCGATTGGTGTCGATGATCTTGCCGGGGCCGATCAACACTTCCCACCAGCCAGGCTTGCCGGTCACCGGATTGGTGCTGGCGACGTGCTGGTCTCCGGTCAGTGCATGGCAGACGAGGATGGCGTTGGAGCGGGCATCGTTCAGCGTGCCGTAGGTCTGGTAGGCGATCTGGAACGGTGACAGCAGCGTGCCGGCGTCCAGCTTGAGCGGCTTGTCGGATCCAAAACGCAAAACCGGGCTCGACGGTTGGTCGACCTCGTTGTTGGTTTTGCGGGCACGCAGAACGGCCATGACATCCATCTCACACTTTGAGCCCACGCATCGCGCTTGTCGAAAGTCGATGCCGATCCGGGTGTCCGGCCGGCGCGGACAACAAAAAACCGGCATTGCGGTTGCAAAGCCGGTTACAGGATGCAAACGGCCCTTTAGCAAGTTGTTTAACGTGGCTGCAAGCCGACCGGCCAAATCACCACGGAAGTCCGCTCCCCTTCTAGGGCTGTGGCGCGCCGGCGTCAACGGCCAGCCTTGGGCGGTGGCTGTCGCCTCTCGACATTGCAGGCCACGGCTTGTATTTCCGCTGCGGCTTCCCTCAGGAAGCGTTCTCGACGGATTTTGCGACATGAGCCAGACACCGGACCAGGCACGTCCAACCCCGCGCGCGGGCATCATGGACATAGACGCCTATGTGCCGGGCAAGAGCACGGCGCCCGCGGGCGTCGCCAAGGTTCACAAGCTGTCCTCGAACGAGAATCCGCTAGGGCCCTCGCCGAAAGCGATCGAAGCCGCGCGCGAGATTGCCGGAAAGCTCGACGTCTATCCAGATGGCACCGCCAGGCGGCTGCGCGAAGCGATCGCCGAGGTGCATGGTCTCAACCCGCAGAACATCATTTGCTCCAACGGCTCCGACGAGATCCTCGGCCTGCTGGCGCAGACTTATCTGGCGCCCGGCGACGAGGCTGTCATCACCGAACACGCCTTCATGGTCTACAAGATCTACATCCAGTCGGCAGGTGCCGTTCCGGTGACGATCAAGGAAAGAGACGAGCGCGCCGATATCGACGCCATCCTCGCAGCCGTCACGCCGCGCACCAAGATCGTGTTCCTGGCCAATCCCAACAATCCGACCGGCACCTATGTGCCTTTCCAGGAGGTGCGCCGCCTGCATGCCGGCCTGCCCAGGCACGTGCTTCTGGTGCTAGACGCGGCCTATGCCGAATATGTCCGCCGCAACGACTATGAGGCCGGCATCGAGCTGGTCGGTGCTGCCCAGAACGTGGTGATGACCCGTACCTTCTCCAAGATCGGCCTCGGCGGAGCGCGGATCGGCTGGATGTATGCGCCGATGCATATCGTCGACGCCATCAACCGCGTGCGGGGTCCCTTCAACGTCAATGCGACGGCGATCGAGGCCGGTATCGCAGCCATCCGCGACCGCGCCCATGTCGAGCGCAGCGTGGCGCACAACGAGACCTGGCTGGCCTGGCTGAGCGAGGAATTCACAAAGCTCGGGCTGCGGGTAACGCCGAGCGTCGGCAATTTCGTCCTCGTTCATTTTCCTGACGATCAGAAGCATTCGGCGGCGGCGGCGGACGACTATCTGACGGCGCGCGGCTATATATTGCGGCGCGTTTCGGGCTATGGCTTTCCCAACGCGTTGCGCATGACCGTCGGCACCGAAGAAGCCAATCGCGGCGTTGTCGCCGCTCTCACGACATTTCTGAAAAGCTAGAACGCCATGACATCACCGATGTTTGAAAAGATCGCGCTGGTCGGCATCGGCCTGATCGGCTCGTCGCTGGCCCGCGTCATCCGCCGCGAGGGGCTGGCCCGTCACGTGGCCATATCAACGCGCAGTGCGGCGACGCTGGCGCGAGCCGAGGAACTCGGGCTCGGCGATAGCTATACCACCGATGCGAAAGAGGCGGTCCGCGATGCCGACCTAGTCGTCATTTCGGTGCCGGTCGGCTCATCCGGCGCGGTGGCCGAGGAAATCGCGCCGGCGCTGAAGAAGGGCGCGATCCTCACCGATGTCGGCTCGACCAAGGCGTCTGTCATCGCGCAGATGCAGCCTTATGTCCCTGAAGGCGTCCATTTCATTCCCGGCCACCCGCTGGCGGGCACGGAAAAATCCGGCCCCGACGCCGGCTTCGCCGACCTGTTCGACAATCGCTGGTGCATCTTCACGCCGCTGCCCGATACCGACGCGGACGCGCTGGAGCGGCTGTCGGAGTTCTGGCGCCGCTGCGGCGCCAACATCGATACCATGGACCCGCAGCATCACGACATGACGCTGGCCATCGTCTCGCATTTGCCGCACATCATCGCCTACAACATCGTCGGCACCGCCGACGATCTGCAGTCGGTGACCAAGTCCGAAGTGATCAAATATTCGGCTTCCGGCTTCCGCGACTTCACGCGTCTTGCCGCTTCCGATCCGACCATGTGGCGGGATGTGTGCCTGCACAACAAGGACGCCATCCTCGAAATGCTGGCGCGGTTCTCGGAAGATCTGGCGTCCCTGCAACGCGCGATCCGCTGGGGGGACGGCGAAAAACTCTTCGACCTGTTCACCCGCACCCGCGCTGTGCGCCGCTCGATCATCGAGGCCGGCCAGGACATCGACGTGCCCGATTTCGGTCGCCAGGCCGTCGAGCATCCCGCGAAGGGCTAAGTCAGTTTCAGGCTGGCCAGGTCTGCGCAACCATGGCCAGCGTCTCGGCCCGGTTCGGCGCACCAAGCCTGCCGCCGAAGCGCAGGCATTTGAGCGCGGCGGCCGCACTGGCAAAGCGCAAAGCCTGCTCGACCGGCATGGCTTCCGCCAGCCCGACGGCGAAGGCGCCGTGAAAGACATCGCCGGCGGCCAATGTGTCGATCGCCTTGATCTTCGGTGCCGCGACATGGCGCACGCAGCCTGCGCGACGGTCGTGCCACCAACTGCCCGCCGCGCCGCCTGTCACTGCGACAAAAGCGTCGGTGCGGCTGGCGAGATCGGCGCAAGCCGTTTCTGGATCGAGCGCCTGGCCGCAGACAATGCGCGCCGCCGTTTCCGAAGCGACGATGTGCGTGGCGAGCGGCAACAGCTGTTCCAGGATCTGCAACGGTGCGGTATCGGCATCGAGGATTGCCGGCCGGCCGAGGGCGCGCGCCGCTCTCAGGGCAAGGGCTGCCGCACCTGGCCAGCGGACATCGACCAGTACGGCGTCGAATGCCGTGAGGTCGGCGACCGGCAAGGCTTCGGGATCGGCCTGGGCAAGCCCGTCATAGAACGGCACGATGATGCGCTCGCCATACGCGTCGACCAGGATCGAGGCCAGCGCCGAGCGGGCGCCTCTGACGCGGCGCACAAAGGTGCAATCGACGCCTTCGGCCTCGATGCCGGCGATGAGCTGGTCGGCGACGGCATCGTCACCCGCGCTCGCCCACAGCGATACCTCGGCCCCCAGGCGATGCGCGGCGCAGGCAGCACTCGTGGCCATGCCCGAGGCGATCTGGACGCCGTCGGAGGCAATGAACTTGCCTTGATGCACGGGCAGCGTCTCGACGCGCAGGATGGTGTCCAGCGTCAAAGCGCCAACGCTCAGCAGCTTCACGGGTCTTGCCATCGCAGCGCTATTCCACCGGCTTGATCTTGCCCAGCGGAACGAAGCCGAGCGAGGCCTTGCCCCTGAACACCTTCAGCGGCATCGACGGTTCGTTGCCGAGCACCGCCAGGGCAGCAAAGCCCTGCTCGATCTGGCTTTTCTGCTCGGGTATGGCGGCGCCGAGAATGGCCGCCACCGCCTTCGGGTCCTTCAGCCTGATCATCAGATCGGCGTTGATCAGGCCCTCGGCATCGACCGAGAGCGGTCCCGAAACGGTGACGCGCGCCGTCCCCGACGACAGGTCGAGGTTGCGGATTTCGATCGCCTGGCCACGAAGGCTCTTCACCTGCGTGCCGATCAACGCGACACCGTTCTTCAGCGTGACGTCGCCACTGGCATCGAGCGCCGGAAGCACGCGCCCGCCAATTGCGTCGGGGTCGATCTCGAGATCGCCGAAACTGCCGAGATAGTCGATATCCTCACCGTTGGGCTGCAACTGACCCGATGCCTTGCCGGCGCTGAACAGTTGCACCGGATCGGTGTCGTCGGCCGGGTCGGTCTGGCCGGAAAGGCCCTCTGCCTCCAGCGAAATCCGCTGCGGCAGCGGCCACCACAATTTGAAATTGGCCTGCAGATTGTCCCAGTCTATCCACAGCGGCACCATGTCCGGAACGGAGGTCCTGAGCGGGCCGCGCAGATTGGCAACCGGCGACAGAGGCTGGATGATCTGGGCGGCTGCGTTGAAACTGCCGGCTGAAGCCGCAATGTTCTTGGCATCGTCCTCATAGGCGAGGTTGTCGCAGGAGACGGTAAAGCTCAAGGGATAGCCGCTGACCTGGAGATTGCCGCAGCCGGCCTCGACGCCATTCTTGTTGAGCGTGGCAACCGCCTTGTCGGCTTCGCTCCTGACGCGGTCAGCCAGATAGAACCAGCCGCCGCTGTAGAGGGCGAACAGCACGACGATGAATGCTGCAAGCCAGACCACACGGCGACGTTTGTTCGGCTGGCGTTCGTCACTTGACGTCATGCTTTGGCTCTCGTTAACGCATGGGTGTTGCGGACGGGTAGGCGATTCCGCCAGGTAGACAGACGAATAGTTAGACGGGACGGGCGGAAAAAACACCGGTCCGGTTCGGTGTTGGCATCTTTTGCAATCAGGCGCGGCGATATGGGCGATTTTTGGGTGTTTGGCTATGGCTCGCTGATCTGGCGGCCGGGATTCGCGCATGTCGAAACACAGCGTGCCCGCCTGCATGGCTACCGGCGCTCGCTCTGCGTCTATTCCTTCGTGCATCGCGGAACGCGCGAGCGGCCGGGGCTGGTGCTCGGCCTCGACCGTGGCGGGTCCTGCGTCGGCCTCGCATTCCGCGTTCCCGGCGACTTGCACGACGAGGTCATGGCCTATCTTCGCGAGCGCGAACTGGTCACCAATGTCTATCTGGAGCGCATGCTCAAGATTCGCCTCGACGGGGGCGGTACGGTCGACGCGGTGGTCTACATTGTCGACCGCCACCACGAGCAATATGCCGGAGCGCTCGACGCGGCGGATGCGGCGGCCGTGGTGCGCGGCGCGGTCGGCCAGTCCGGCAACAACGAGGACTATGTGCTGAGCACGCTTGAGCATCTCGAGGCGTTGGGCATAAGCGACCACTGGCTGGAGGATGTCGCCAGGCAGGTCGCGCCTTTGTGAAGCTGGCTCTGCGGAAAAAGGCGGCCAGGCCTTTGACCTCGTTCAGGCAAGACCTAGGTTAGGCTCCGACTCTCAGCCCGCGGGCGCCATTTGCCCGCCCCAATCATCCCGGAGATACGCCTTGCAGAAACGTCGTCTCGGTCGCACCGACCTTTCCATCGCACCGCTGGTTCTGGGCGGCAACGTCTTCGGCTGGACCGCCGACGAAAAAACCTCTTTCGACCTGCTCGACCGTTTTGTCGGCGCCGGTCTCAACGCCATCGACACGGCGGACGTCTATTCGAGTTGGGTGCCCGGCCACAAGGGCGGCGAATCGGAGACCATCATCGGCAAGTGGATGAAAGAGCGTGGCAATCGCGACAAGGTCGTGGTGATCACCAAGGTCGGTTCGGATATGGGGCAGGGGCACAAGGACCTGTCCGCCGCATACATCGAAAAGGCCGTCGATGCATCGCTGAAGCGGCTGCAGACCGAGTTTATCGATCTCTATCTGTCGCATTGGCCGGACCCTGCAACGCCCTATGAAGAAACGCTTGGCGCCTACGAGAAGCTGCTCGCCAAGGGCAAAATCCGCTATGCCGGCTGTTCGAATCTCGACGCCGGCCAGTTGCGTGCCGCACTCGATGTGGCGAGCTTGCGCAGCCTGCCGCGCTACGAGGTGCTGCAGCCGGAGTACAATCTCTACGATCGTTCCTCCTTCGATGGGCCGTTGCGCGATCTGTGCGTGGCCGAGGATATCGGCGTCATCACTTATTTCAGCTTGGCCAAGGGTTTTCTCAGCGGCAAATACCGCAGCGAGGCCGATCTCGGCCAAAGCCCACGCGGCGGCGGGGTGAAGGATTACCTCAACGCGCGCGGCACGCGCATCCTTGCGGCGCTCGATGCGGTGTCGGCCAGGCATTCGGCCAAGCAGGCGGAGGTGGCGCTTGCCTGGGTGATCGCGCGGCCAGGCGTCACGGCGCCGATCGCCAGCGCCACCAAGCCTGGGCAGATGGACAGCCTGATCAAGGCGGCGTCGCTGAAATTGACCGCCAACGACATCGCCGAACTCGACAGAGCGAGCGGCTGAAGCTTCCGGCGGCGCGCACGCACGAACGTCCAGGACCACGCTTCTGTCTTGCCGACCACGCTTTGAGCTTGTCGCGGGAGCGCCATGACATTGCTGTAGACCGCGGCTGTTGACCATGGCGCTGGCCGTGTTCGGCTGAGTGTTGCCCCGAAGGGCGTCGCTTCAGGCTCTCTCGTCGAGTTCCTGCAACCGCTTCACCGCTGTCGGCGGCAAGGCCGGCGGGTTGGGCGCACGCGATGCCTCAATAAGAAGCTGATCGCAGGCCGCCTCTGTCTCGCCGATCAGCCGTTCCATGAATTCGTCCTTGCTCAAGCCGGGCGGGATCGCCGGCAGGAAGCGCGCCTTGATGGTGCCGGGATAGCGCAGGAATTTCCGGCGCGGCCAATAGAGACCGGCGACATGGGCGACGGGCACCACCGGAACGCCAAGCTGCGCATAGATTTCGACGATGCCGTATTTGTAGGCCGGCTCGTCGCCCGGCGCGCGGCGCGTCCCCTCGGGGTAGATGATGAGCTGACGGGGGTTGCGCGCCATCTCCTGCCTGGTCGCGGCGACCACGGCCTTCAGCGCCTTCGAGCGGCTGCCGCGATGAACCGGGATCATGCGCATCTTCATGATGTACCAGCCGAAGAACGGGATCCAGGTCAGCTCGCGCTTGAGGATGTAGAGCGGATCCCTAAGGAAGGGGAAGAAGGCGATCGCGTCCCAGAACGACTGGTGCTTGGGCGCCAGGATGAAGGAACCTTCGGGCAGGTTTTCCTGGCCGGTGATGTCGCTCCTGGTGCCGGCGATCCTGTCGTAGAGCCACATCGAGGTGCGCGACCAGAATTTTGGCACGAACCAGGCGCGATGCCGCGGCGACAGGAAATAGTACGGGGTCCAGAGGATCATCTGGACGATCAGATTGACATAGAAGACGAAATTGAACGCCAGCGACCTGATATAGAGCATGGGGAGACCCGGTGAGGAGATGTGCGTTGGTTACACCAAGCACGCAGAAAAAGGAAATGGCCGCAGGGCGCTCCGGTCGGTGAAAAAACGGCCTGTCGGTCAGTGGGGCGGCTCGGTTCCGCTACGTCAATCGTGCCAGCCGCTCCTTCAGGCGCGGCGCCGCAAAATCGAGGAATGCTCGCAGCTTCACCGGCAGCAGGCCATGGCCCGCATGCACCAGGCTTACCGGCCATGGATTTGGCTCGAACTCCTCCAGCAGGACGCGCAGCATGCCGGACCGCAGCGCGGCCTCGATCTGGTAGGAGAGCACTTTTGTGAGCCCGACGCCGGCAATCGCCGCATCGATGGCCGCTTCGGCGGTGTTGACCTGAAGCCGTGAATGGACCTGAACCGGGATTTCTGCCTTGCCCTTGATGAAGCTCCAGGTGGCGGCGGAAGCAAGTCCCTCAAAGGTGATGCAATCGTGTGTTTCCAGATCTTCCGGGGTGATCGGCGTGCCGTGTTCAGCCAGATAGGCGGGGCTGGCGCAAACGACGCGGCGGATCGCGCCGACGCCCATGGCGACCAGGCTCGAATCGGGCAACCGGCCGATGCGGATGGCGAGGTCGAAATGGTCCTCGACCAGCTGGGTTATGCGGTCTGCCAATATCAGGCGGATGTCCACGTCGGGATAGGCTGCGAGAAAGCCGGTGACGACCGGCAGCACGTGCAGGCGGCCAAAGACGACCGGCGCGGTGATGGCCAGTTCGCCGGTCGGAGCACTGTATTCGCCGGCTGCCGTGCGTTCGGCCTCGCCGACGTCGTCGAGGATGCGGCGGCAGGCGGCAAGGTAGGCCTGGCCGGCGTCGGTCGGTGTCAGCCGGCGCGTCGAGCGGTTGAGCAGACGTGTGTTCAGATGGCGCTCGAGATCGGAAATCTTGCGGCTGACCGTCGCCAGCGGAATGCCGAAACGGCGGCTGGCCGCGGAAAGGCTGCCGGCCTCCACCGCGGCGACAAAGAGCGACATGGCTTCGAGACGATCCATAACTTCTTCCGGAAAATGGAAGGATGAGTTGCAAATATGCCATCTGCATTGGAAGGATGGAAGGCTTTATATTGGGTATCGGCCTGCCTGCAGCATGGCCTCGCAAAGGAGTTGCCATGTCCGAAGCCCGGCCGCCACTGCCGCCCTTCACCGCAGAGACATCAGCGCAAAAGGCGCGCATGGCCGAGGACGCCTGGAACTCCCGTGATCCGGCACGGGTCGCGCTTGCCTACACAATGGACAGTCGCTGGCGCAACCGGGCCGAATTCCTGCAAGGGCGCGATGCCATCCAGGCGTTCCTGACACGCAAATGGAGCCGCGAGCTTGACTATCGTCTGATCAAGGAGGTCTGGGCCTTCCACGGCAACCGCATCGCCGTGCGCTTCGCCTATGAATGGCACGACGACAGCGGTTCATGGTTCCGCAGCTACGGCAACGAGAACTGGGAATTCGACGAACATGGACTGATGCGCCTGCGCATCGCCAGCATCAACGACCTGCCGATCGGCGAGGCTGACCGCAAATATCACTGGCCGCTCGGCCGGCGGCCGGACGATCACCCAACACTGTCGGAACTCGGGCTTTAGAGCAATTCCAGGAGGCTTTCGATGAACGCGCATGCTTTCACCAGCGACGTCGCCTTCACGCCGACCGTCAAGGCGATCCAGGCACGCAAGGGCTCGCGTCAGTCCTATGCCCGCGTCGAGGAGCGTGGCGGCTGGCAAGCTGTCATCACCCCTGACCTTGCCGCCTTCATCGAGATGCAGACCAGCGTTTTCCTGTCGACGGCCAATGGCGATGGCCAGCCCTACATCCAGCATCGCGGCGGACCCGCCGGCTTCCTCAAGGTGCTGGATGAACACACGATCGGCTTCGCGGATTTTGCCGGCAACCGGCAGTTCATCACGCAGGGCAATCTGGCCGACAATCCAAGGGCGTTCCTGTTCCTGATCGACTATATGCACCGCCAGCGCATCAAGATCTGGGGCACGGCGCGGGTCGTCGAGAGTGACGCCGAGTTGATGGCGAAACTGATGCCGCAAGACTACAAGGCGCGCCCCGAGCAGGTCATCCTGTTCACGGTCTCGGCCTGGGATGCCAATTGCCCGCAGCATATCCCGCAACGGTTCGAGGCGGCCGACGTGGCGGCGGCACTCGAAGAGCGGGACAAGCGTATCGAACGCCTTGAGCAGGAGATCGCACGGCTCAGGGGAAATTCGGGCGCGGCCGCAGGGGAATAATCAGCCGCCGGCCGCGGTTTCGGCCAGTGCGATGCCGTTAGGCGTCGGCTTGACCGGCACGATGCCGCGCGCCAGCGCCAGCAGATATTTGTTGTATTCGGTGAACAGCACGCGCAATGCCCGCGGCTTGGTCAGCCAGCCGCCATTGTCGAGGTTGGAATTGACCACCGGATAGGGCTCGAGCTTGGCGCCATGCAGCAGCCTGCCCATTTCCAGCAGGCTGCGGGGCATGTGATAATTGTTGGTGACGAGGATCACCGTGCCATAGGCGTGGCTCTCGACCCATTTGGCGCTTTCCTCCGCATTGCCGATCGTATCGAGCGCGGCGCGGTCGATGTCGACGCAACAGGAAAACAGCTTCTTGTCGCCGCCGGTCGCTGCCTGCAGCTGGCGACGGCTGGCCGAAGGGTGCACGCCGCTGATCAGCAGCCGTTCGCCCTTGCCGGACGCCAGCAGATCCATCGCCGCATCGAGGCGGGACTGGCCGCCGGTCAAGACAATGATCGCGTCCGCCCTGGCCGGATTGGCGGGCGTCGTCAGATGGCTTACCTTGTTGGCGAACCAGCCGAAACCGCCGGCAAACAACGTAGCGAGGATGAGCAGAGACAGAGCCGAGAGGCGCAACGCGGCTCTTAGACGGCTCACAGCGCGGCGGTCATGCGAACGGGCAACCACCACTGGCATCTGCCCAGCCGTACCGGTCGAATCCCGCGCGTCCATCGCCATATGGTTAATCCTGAAATGCGGCTTTGGGTAGGTAAAAGACGCACTTTGCGTTACGTGAATTCTCCATCCGTGATCACCCTGTTTTATCCATGGCGTTGTCCCAAAACCGGTTCCCACTTTTGGGCGACATGAATTAGCCTGCATCCGGTTGGCGGACATCGATGTCGCTGAGATAGGCAACCACGGTGGCGTGGGACGTGGCAGCCGTCAGTCCGCCGATCACCAGCACCATCAACACGACACCGAGATAGCCTGCCGAACCGATGGCGAAATTGCCGAACAGGGCGGTCGCCTGGTCGGCCTGCGGCGTCGCCATATTGCGCGACGACCACCAGGAAAAGACGATGAACACGAGCACTGCGGCGGCACCGCCAGCCGCTGCTCCCTTCATGCCGGTGACCAGGAAATGCCGGCGGAATTCGCGCGCGATGAAGCGTGCCTCGGCGCCGACGAAATGCAGCACCTCGATGATGTGACCGTTGCCGGCCATGGCTCCGCGCGTCGCGAACACCACGGTCAGCACGGTCGCCGACAGCATCAGCGCCAGCACGGCAATGCCGATGGTCACCGTCGTGCGGGCCATCGCCACCAGCCGGTCGACCCAGGTGCGGTGATCGTCGAGCGATGCGCTCGGCAGTTTCGGCGTGATCGCGGCGCGCATGGCGGCGAAATCGGGCGGGCTGTTCTCGTCGATGGTGACGATAATCAGGCGCGGCACGGGTAATTCGTCGATGTTGAGACCGGAGCCCAGCCACGGCTCCAGCAGCCGCGCGGTCGCCTCGCGATCGATGATCCGGGTCGCCTTCACGCCGGGAAATTCGCTGGCCATCCGCGAGGCCTGGGCAAGGGCTGCTTCCATGTCGAGGCCGTCGGCCGGCTTGATCTGGATCGTCGCCTCGCGCGAGATCTGGTTCTCCCAGACCGAGGCGGTGTCGCGCACCAGCGTTACCGCGCCGAAGGTCAGGCAGGACAGGAAGGTCATGATGGCGATGACCAGCAC
This sequence comes from Mesorhizobium sp. M0227, assembly GCF_040321855.1. NCBI lineage: Bacteria > Pseudomonadati > Pseudomonadota > Alphaproteobacteria > Hyphomicrobiales > Phyllobacteriaceae > Mesorhizobium > Mesorhizobium sp. M0227. Next base: position 39,344 of record NZ_JAMYSJ010000028.1, read on the forward strand.
CAGCGCCCGGCCGGCGATGTTCTGCGCCGGCACGATCGGCGCCATCCTGCGCTGGGCGCGTGGTTTTGCCTCGGCCGCCTCGGCCTCCTGCTCCTGTTGTTCAAGATGTTCGGCCGACAGCTCAGTCATAGATGTCCAGCCTTCCGCCGGCCAGGATCATGCGGCGCGCGTCGACCTGTTCCATCAGGCCAAGATCATGGGTGGCGATCACCACGGCGGTGCCGAGACGGTTGAGCTCGATGAACAGCCGCAGCAGGCGGCGCGCCAGCGGCGGATCGACATTGCCGGTCGGCTCGTCGGCCAGCAGGATCTCCGGCTGCTCGATCAGGGCTCGCGCGATCGCCGCGCGCTGCTTCTCGCCGCCGGACAGAACCGGCGGCAGCACGTGCATGCGCTCGCCCAGCCCGACCCACTTCAACAACTCGGTGACATCGGTGCGGTAGCTCGCCTCCTCGCGCCCGCGCACGCGCAGCGGCAGCGCGACGTTCTCGTAGGTGGTCATGTGGTCGAGCAGGCGAAAATCCTGGAACACCACGCCGATGCGGCGGCGCAGATGCGGCAATTCGGTGCGCGAGATGCGCGAACGGTCCTTGCCAAAGATGGTGATCAGCCCGCGCGTCGGCTTCAGCGACATGAACAGCAGGCGCAGCAAGGTCGTCTTGCCGGCGCCCGAAGGCCCGCTCAGGAACTGGAAGGAGCGCTCCGGTATGTGCAGGGAGATGTCGCGGAGGATTTCCGGACCCATGCCATAGCGGAGGCCGACATTTTCGAAACGAATCAATTTCGACGACCTGAATTTCGGCACGGCGGCGAGCCGGCCTGTTCTAGATAAAGACCATCGGCCGGCATGGTTAACCGGCGGTTAATTTCTGGGCTGTTTCGGCTCGTCACGAGGGCTCCGGTGGGGAAGCGTTAACCATTTGTGTTTACGCAAAAGAAACGAAAAGCGAACACGTGCTGCAATGCTGGGGCCATGATGGCTGACGATCGAACCGCGCGCCCGGTTTCCGGCGAAATCATGACCGATCCGGCGGCAATTGCCGCAGCGGACAGGTTCATGCGTGGTTCGGCCGCCGACATCGTCGATGCCGACTACGTGGTGATGCCGCGCCTTGCGCCTGCGGTGGAAAGCGTTTCGCCGCTGCCGCGCGCGATCGTCACGCCGCCCATCGAAGGCATGGACATGCTGCGCAAGCCCGAAGCCTCACCGGAGCGGCTACCGGCCTCGCGCGGCGGACCGATCTTCTGGGTCGCTGGTATCGGCGCTGCCTTGGCCGCGTTCTGGGTCTCCGGCGGGTACGCGCTGGTGCGCCAGGCGCCGTTCCTGTCCAGCGCGCAGGCGTCGGCGCTCAGCATTTCGGGCGTCACGTCACGCGTCGACGCTACCGGGCCGAACGCCGCACTGTTCGTCGATGGCGAGGCCGTCAATGACGGTGCGAAACCGACGCAGTTGCCGCCGCTTGAAATCCGGGTGACTGGCAATGACGGGCAGACCACCCGCTATACGTTGGGGACATCCGGCCGCTCGCTGGCCTCTGGCGAAAGATTCGGCTTTGCCAGCCGGCTCGACGTGCCTAGAAACGGTGTGAAGACCGTGTCGGTCACTTTCGCCGAATAGGCGATCACCGGGGAAGACCATCAATGCCCATCGTACGCGGCAAGGACATCGAGGTTCTGTTTTCAGCATCGGCGATCGCGCGGCGCAATCTGGAACTCGCCAAGGAGATTGCCGGCCACGACTATCACGATCTGCTGGTGATCTCGGTCCTGAAGGGCTCGTTCATCTTCGCCGCAGATCTCATCCGCGCCATGCATGATGTCGGCCTGTCGCCGGAGGTCGAATTCATCTTCATCTCCAGCTATGGCGCCGGCACCAGCAGCGGCGAGGTGAGGGTGCTGCGCGAAATCGACAATGAGGTCGCCGGCCGCGACGTGCTGCTGATCGACGACATTCTCGAATCGGGGAAGACGCTGAGCTTTACCCGCGAGCTGATGTTGTCGCGGGGCGCCAAGAGCTGTTCGATCGCCGTGCTGCTCGACAAGCGCATGCGCCGCCAGACCGAGCTCAATGCCGACTATGTCGGCTTCGACTGCCCCGACTATTTCGTTGTCGGCTACGGCATGGATGTCGCGCATGCTTTTCGCGAGTTGCCGTTTGTCGGTGTCGTCAAAGGGGATGTCTGAGCGGCATCAAAAAGGTTTGCTGATGCTTAGAGCGGTTCGCCGCTTCACGAAAACGCCGAACCGCTCTAGTTTTTTGTTTTGACGCAATTCCCAAGGGAAAGCGCTATGCGCTTTTCCCGGAAAACCGTCTCACACTTTTCCTGAATTGCTCGGGGGCTTTCAGGAAAAGTCAACTTTTCGCGGCCAAATATGCCGGCCATGGCAAAGCTTCTGATCGTCGAGGACGATGAGTCCGTCCGCACCCTGGCCGCCCGCGCGCTTGAACGCGCCGGGCACACAATCGATATCGCGGCGGACGGCGCGCAGGGGCTTTCGCTGATCCAGGCGGCGCGTGGCGGCTATGATCTCGTCGTCTCCGATATCCGCATGCCGGAGATGGACGGCATCGAGATGGCGATCGCAGCTGCAGCATTGTTTCCGGCGATCAAGATCGTGCTGATGACCGGCTATGCCGACCAGCGCGAGCGCGCCGAGGAATTGAACGGCATCATCCTCGATGTCGTGCAGAAGCCCTTCACGCTGGCCGAAATCCGCTCGCGCGTCGAACGGGCGCTGATCTGCTTCGCCTGATCAGGCTGGATCGGTGGCAGCGAGCACGGGTGGGGGGCTTTTACGCCGTTCGGTGTTGAGCGCCAGCAGGCCGGCGCCGATGATCAAGGCGGCCCCGATGACGGTCGTCGACCGCGGTACTTCGGCGAAGAACAGGAAACCCCACAGCGGCGACCACAGGATGCCGGTGTATTCGAAGGTGGCAACGCGGTTGGCCGGCGCCATCCGGTAGGCCTGCGACAGCAGGATCATGCCGGCGGAGGCAACGAAACCGCAGGCGGCCATCTTGAGAAAATCCGGCAGCGTCGGCCAAAGCCATGGCCTTACCAGGAATTCCAGACTCGGGTGGACGGCGTGGGTGATGCCGGCCAGGTGAAATGCCCCGGCAACCACGGCGGCGCCAACCAGATAGGCGCCGTTCTGATAGAAGGCCATGACGGTGGAGGATTCGGTATCGCCGATCTTGCGGGCCATCAGCTGCGAAAAACCATAGAGCGCCGCCGAGCCCAGCGACAGCAGCGCAGCCCAGTCGAACAGCCCCGCGCCGGGGCGCAGCATCACGAGGACGCCGAACAAGCCGATCAGCACGGTTGCCAGTGTCTGCCAGGAGACGCGCTCGCCAAGGTACGGCCCGGCCAGCACCATGATGAACAGCGGCGCCATGAAATAAAGCGCCACCGCATCGGCGAGCGGCAAGGCAGCGATGGCCAGGTAGTACATCGTATAGGAGGTGAACTGGATGAAGGCGCGCACCGTCAGCATGCCGAATCGCTTCGACAGGATCGCCCGCAAGCCGACATCGGCATGGACCAGAACGATCAGGATCGGCAGGGCGACGATCGAGCGGATCGCCATCACCTCGGTCACTGGATAGCCGCTCGACACGGCTTTGACGAGCGGATCCTGCAGCGAAAAGATCAGCACGCCGAGGCACAGGCTCAGGATGCCGCCCACCATCCGATTCTGCATCTGCATCCAGGCTCCTGCGCGTACGGTCCGAAGCTGTCGCCTGCGGGGTAAAAAGAACCCGCCACCGTTTCGGGCAGCGGGCATGAGTGAGGACTCTTGATTGGTCCGCGGCTGATTTCGCAGCCGCATATCCAATGGGTGAGGCGACTATCGTCCGCCGTTTGACATGTTGCAAACGAATTGGAATGATGCCAGCAATCAAATTCCCTTATGGCGGATTTCATGCGGCCGACCCTCGACAGCGACCTCCTGCGCACCTTCGTGGCGATTGCCGAGACCGGCAATTTTACCAAGGCGGCGGAGCAGGCCGGCCGCACCCAATCCGCGGTGTCGATGCAGATGAAGAAGCTCGAAGAGCTGATCGGCGCCAGCCTGTTCGAGCGCGGTTCCCGCGGCGTCGCGTTGACGCGGCGCGGCGGCGAACTCATCGTCAACGCCCGCCGCATTGTCTCGCTGCTCGACGAGACGTCGGCATCGATGGCGGCAGCGCCGCTTGGCGGGCCGGTGCGCATCGGCATTCCGGAGGAATATGGCCACGCCATCCTGTCGCGCGCGCTCGGCGCCTTCTCGAAGCGTCATACGCAGGTCGAGGTCACCGTGCGCTATGCCCATTCCGGGGCACAGATGGCGGCGCTCGCCGCCGGCGAGCTCGATCTGTGCGTGGTGTTCGAATGGCAGGATCCTGCCGGCGGCGAAGTGCTGATGCACGACCCGACCGTGTGGGTGACGTCGACCCTGCATCACATGCATGAGGAACAGCCAGTGCCGATCGCGCTCTACAACCGGGCCGGCTGGTGCAAGGACTTTGCCATCAAATCACTGGAGCAGCGCGATCTTGCCTATCGTGTCGCCTATACCAGCGACACCACCGGCGGCCTCAAGCTCGCCGTCACCTCCGGACTGGCGATCGCGCCGATTTCGCGCAGCAACATTCCGGACGGCTGTCGTGAACTGACCACGGCAGACGGATTCGGCGCCATCGATTCCTCGAACGTGGTGATGCACCGCAACCCGAATGCGTCAGGCGAGGCGATCGACGGCATGCAGGATGCTATCCGCGAAGCCTTCGTCAACAGGCTCAGTCAGCCGGCGGCATCCTCGTAGAAATGCAGCCTGTTGCCGAACGGATCGGCGACCGATATCTCGCGGGTCTTCCAAGGCGTCTCTTCCACGCCTGGCCGGGCGAAGCGGTAGTTTTTGCCGATCAGTTCGCCATGAAGAGCCGTGATGTCCTCGACCTCGATGCGCAGGGCGATGCCGGGTGCACCGTCGCCATGATGTTCGCTGAGATGCAGAACGCAGCCGTCGCGGCCGACCGCCATGTAAAGCGGCGCGTCGTCCGCGAAGCGATGTTCCCACTGCACCTCGAAGCCGAGGAAGCCGACATAGAATTCACGCGCCTTGGCAATGTCGAAGATGCGCAGGATGGGTGTGACGGCGCCAAGTCTGGGCATGGTGGTGCAACCGTGCGAGAGGATTTTTCAGGTGGGACGGACGCGGGCGGCAATCCTATGTTTTTTCGCAATTCCGGACGGAAAACCGCTTCACACTTTTCCTGGAATTGCTCTATTTCAGCTCGAGCAGCCGTTCCAGATAGCTGCGTTCGATATCAGGGCTGAGCGCATTGCCGAGCCGCTTGCGGATCGCTTCCAGTATCTGGCGGGCACGCTGCACGTCGATCTCGTCGGGCACCTTCACCGAATCGCCGAAGTCGGGACCCGTGCTGGCGCGTGGCCGGCCGAGCGGATCACGATCGGCGTTCTGCTGGCGGCCGCCTTCCTCGCCGCCGCCCTGGTCGCCTTGCATGGCCTGCATCTGCTTCATCATGTCCTTGGCGCCCTTGCGCAGCGCTTCCAGCGCCCGGCCCTGATGACCGACGGCCGCATCGCCTTCGCCCTCGCCGAGTGCCTGTTCGGCATTGCCCATGGACTTGCCGGCCTCGCCAAATCCTTCATTGGGCTCCATACCCATGCCTTCGAGGCCCTTCTTCAGCTGCTCGAGGTCGCTTTGCAACTGGCCCTGGCCCTGCTGCAGCTGTTTCAGCGCATCGGCGAATTCCTGGGGCGTCATCGGCTTTTGCCGGGCGAGCGGATCGCGGTCTTCGCCGACGCCGGGTCTGTCCTCATCCTGGCCGCCTTCGCCGAGCTGCTCGTCACGGTTCTGCCCGCGCTGGCGCTCGCCGCGCTGCATCTGATCCATGCGGAAGGTGTCGTTCATCATCTCCTGCTGACGTCGCAGGATCTCGCCCAGCTTGTCCATCTGTTGGCGCATCTCGCTGTCCTGCTGGCCGCCTTGCTGCTGACGGCCGGCTTGCAGATTGTTCATCATGTCCTGCAGTTGCGACAGCAGTTGCTGGGCCTTGTCGCGATCACCGGACTTGGCCAGGTTTTCGATCTGGTCCATCATGCGATCGATGTCGCTCTGGCGAAGTTCTTGGCCGTTCTGCTGCATCTGCGGGGCGTTGGGATTCTGCTTGGCGCGCTCCGCGAATTCCTGCAGGAACTGGTTCATCGCCTCGCGCAGTTCCTTCATCGCCTTTTCGATTTCAGCGTCGCTTGCGCCATTCTTGATGGCGTCCTGCAGCGCCTGTTGCGCCTGACGCAGCCGTTTTTCGGCGGCCGAAAGATTGCCTTCCTCGATGCCAAGCGCGATTTCCCAGAGATAGGAGACTTCGCTGCGCAATTGATCGTCGCTCTCGGCCATCTTCAGCCGGGTGCGGGCGCTCATGATGGCAAGGTAGTGGGACATGTTGTCGAACGTGTCTTCCGGCCGCAGCGTGATGGCGTCCATCAGGTCGAGCACGCGCGGCTTGGCGTTGGCGTCGAGCGCCAGCAGGCGGCGCTGTTCGATCACGGCGCGTGCCAGCGGATTGGCGAAAGGCCGCTCCGGCATCAGCAGCGTCTTGGTTTGGCTCGATGCGGTGTGCCCGCCATCGTCGGTGGCGACCAGCGTCAGCTTGATGCTGCTGCCGGCCCAGACATGCTCGGTCAGGTCCTTGGAGGTCCTGGCGGCGTTCGACTTGCCGCCGCGGCGCGGCAGCGTCAGCGGCATTTCAGGTGCACCGTACAGCGGACGCGCATTCGGCGCCTGCGGATCGGCGAGCGCGAACACCGCCCTGGCGGTGGCGGCGCCATAGTCGTCGTCGATCTGGTAGTTTAGCTCGAAGGCGCCGTTGGCGGCGCGCTTGGGCTCGCCGACGAAGCGGATCTGCGGCGGCTTGTCCGATACGACCGCGAAGGCCCAGCGGCCGAGCTGGTCCTCGCCCGACGTCAGCGTCAGCGTGCCGTCGCCGGTCAGCTTGCTGGTGAACTGGCGCACCTTGGACGGCGGCGCCGGGCTTGCAGCCGGCTTGGCGGCGGCCTGCGGCGCAGCGGGGTCGATGACGCGGGCGTTGCCATTCTTGTCGGCATAGCCGAGCGTTTCCTCACCCGAGCCGCCCGTCACGCGCAGCGAAACGTCACTGCCTTCGGGAACCGTAAAGGTCGGGATCGCCTGGTTTGCATCGGCGGTCAGGAAGATCGGCGGCTTGCCGGTATAGGCCGGTGGCGTCACCCATGCATCGATGCGCGGAGGCACGATATCGCGCGTCCCATGGGCATTGAAGCCGTCGCTGATCCTGCCGCCCGTCGGTCCGAAGGAGAAGGCGAAGGCGGTAACGAGCAAAAGGGCCGCCACCGCGCGCAGCCCCCAGGGGTCGCGCTCCGGCACGCGCGTGCGCGGCAGGTCGGCGCCAAGGTTGTCGAGCTTTCCGGCCATGCGCTTCTGGTGTTCGCGCCACAGCGCCTGCGAGAAGCTGCTTTCCCTGCCGCTGGGCCGGTCGGTCTGCACCAGCACCGGGCTGTGCAACAGTTGATTGGCGGCCTCGATGCGGCGGTCGATTTCGGCGGCGCCCGGCAGGCGGAAGAAGCGCAGCGGATAGAGCGCGGCCAGTGCCGCTATGGCAAAAGCAGCGATCAGGCCGATGCGCGCCATATCCGGCAGCCGGGAGAACAGCCCGAGCCAGGAGATGCTGAGGAACAGGCTGGCGACTATGACGAGCGGAAGCAGCAACGGCCAGCCGCGCTCGACCATTATCGAGACCCGCGTCGCCAACCGGCTCAAGGCCAGGCGCCCGGCCAGGCCGCGATCGCTGCTGAAGGTGGGTCGTTGCGTCATCGGCCCTTCCTTGAGCCTATCCCGAAAACCGGGATGCGGCCCCTATCCCTTTGAGCATGATCTGTTCCGAAAGGGATTTCACTTTTCGGGATCATGCTGTGGAGCGGGCAGGATAGCCCGACGCCTCACGACTCAAAGAATACCAGCAAACACGGCAAAGGCGAGGCAGTTCGGAAAAACGTGAAGTGGGCCGTTATAGTTCCATCCTGCATACCCTTTAGAAGGCAGCAGGCCCTTAGAAGGTAGCGGGGTCCGCATTCGCCCCGCAGACCAGCACGGCGACCCGTTCGCCCGCCGCCGGCGCATAGCGGCCCGAAAGGACCGCGGCAAAGGCGGCCGCACCTCCCGGCTCGGAGATGATGCGGGCCCGGTTCCACAGCGCCTTCTGCGCGGCGATGATGTCGTCGTCGCTGACCAGGATCGAGCGTTCGACAAAGGCTTCGGCGATCGGGAACATCATTTCGCCGACGCGCTTTGGCGCCAGCGAATCGGCGGCGATGCCCTCGGCCGGTGCGTCGACGGGGTGTCCGGCCTCGAAGGCGCGATGAAGCGTCGGTGCTCCTTCCGGCTCGACGGCGATAATGCTGATCCGGCCGGCAAACCAGGCAGCGATGCCGCCGATCAGGCCGCCGCCGCCGACAGCGACCAGCAGCGTGTCAATCCGAGGCAAATCGCTCTCGATTTCGAGCCCGAGCGTGCCTTGGCCGAGGAGCGTTTCCTCCTGGTTGAAGGCATGGATCTGCAAGGCGCCGGTCTCCTCGGCGAAACGTTCGCTGGCCGCCAACGCCTCGGCATAGCGGGCGCCGCCGACGATCAGCTCGGCGCCGTAGCTGCGGATCCGTTCCAGCTTGGCCGCCGGGCTCACCTCGGGAACGAAGATGGTCGCCTTATGGCCCAGCCGCATGGCGGCATAGGCGACGGCCGCGCCATGGTTGCCGCCCGATGCCGCGACGACACCGGCGTCGGGAACCGGCCGCTCCAGGAGATTGGTGAAAGCGCCGCGCGCCTTGAACGAGCCGGAATGCTGCAGGCATTCGAGCTTCAGGTCGACGGCCAGCGGCGGCCGGTCGAAGTCGGCCATGTCGACGCGCAGCACCGACGTGTGCCTGATATAGGGGCGGATGCGCGGTTCCATCGCGGCAATGCGCTCGCGTGTGACGGTGATGCCGTTCGTCATGATTCGCTCCCTGTGACGGGTAGGTGTGTTTCCGGCGCTTCTATGCAAGCCAGTCGGGCATGGAATCCAACCCAATCAGGTCGTCATAGGTCGGGCGTGGGCGCACGACGTGGAACCGGTCGCCGTCGACCAGCACCTCCGGCACCAGCAGGCGGGTGTTGTAGGTGCCGGCCTGCACCGCGCCATAGGCGCCCGCGGTGGAGACGGCAATCAGATCGCCGGCCTTCAGCCTGGGCAGATCGCGGTCCAGGCCGATATAGTCGCCGGTCTCGCAGACCGGGCCGACCACGTCGACCATCATGCGCGGCGTATCGGCCGGCGGCTGCACGACCGGACGAATGTCGTGGAAGGCGTCGTAGAGCGTCGGCCGAATGAGATCGTTCATTGCGGCGTCGACGACGAGGAAGTTCTTGGCGTCGCCTTCCTTCACGAAGATCACTTCCGAGACGAGGATGCCGGCATTGCCTGATATCAGCCGGCCAGGCTCGAACATCACCTTCAGCCCGAGCTTGGTGACATGCTTCCTGACGATCTGGGCATAGGCGTCGGGCAGCGGCGGCGGGTTGTTGTCGATGCGGTAGGGAATGCCGAGCCCGCCGCCGACATCGATATGCTCGATGGCATGGCCGTCCGCCCGTAGCGCGCCGACGAGATCGACAAGCAGGGCGAAGGCATCGTCGAAGGGCTGCAGCTCGGTGATCTGGCTGCCGATATGGGTATCGATGCCGGTGATCCTGATGCCGGGAAGCTTTGCCGCGCGGGCATAAACCTGCCGCGCCCGCTGCCACGGGATGCCGAACTTGTTCTCGGCCTTGCCGGTGGAGATCTTCTTGTGGGTCTTGGCGTCGACGTCGGGATTGATGCGCAGCGAGATCGGCGCCACCTTGCCAAGGGCAGTGGCCCGCGCCGACAACAGCTCGAGTTCAGGCTCGGACTCGACGTTGAAGCAAAGGATGCCGGCGGCAAGGGCAAAGTCCATTTCGCGCGCGGTCTTGCCGACGCCCGAAAACAGGATCTTGCCGGCCGGAATGCCGGCGGCCAGCGCCCGGCGCAATTCACCTTCCGAAACCACGTCGGCGCCGGCGCCGAGCTTGGCCAGCGTCCGCAGGACGGCCTGGTTGGAATTGGCCTTCATGGCGTAGCAGACCAGCGCGTCGAGCCCGGCAAAGGACTGGGCAAACACCCGGTAGTGCCTGGTCAGGGTGGCCGTCGAATAGCAGTAGAATGGCGTGCCGATCTGTGCGGCGATATCTGGTATCGCCACGTCCTCCGCATGGAGCACGCCGTCGCGGTAGTCGAAATGGTTCACGAGAGTGGTTCCGGAAAGTTGGGGCTCGATGAGATCGGGTTGGAAGGCCCCGCTCTCGTCGGCTCTAGATCAGCGGGTCGAGGATGAATTTCTTGTCCTTGACCGGTTTTTCCGGCTCCGGCGGCACGGGCTGGTGGGCCTTCGAGGCATCCTTGCGCGCCTGCACGGCCGCCTCATAGGGCGTGTCGAGAGCGCCCCTCCTGCCGCAGGCCGAAACGGCCGCGATCGCAACCAGCAGCGTCAGCGTTACCAAAATCCTGCTTCCGGTCATCGATCCATCCGTCCGAAACGTTTGTCAGCCGCCGCTTTTAGCCGAGTTCTCGGCGCATTGCACCCCGAGATATTGCTCGTCGAAATATCCGGGATATTACTGCTCGCAATATCCGGCATTACGCCTTCGCCAGCCGCTTTTTCCAGGCGCGGATCTGCTTCCTCACTTCCGACGGCGCGGTGCCGCCGAAACTGGTGCGGCTCTTGACCGAGTTCTGCACCGCCAGCACCGAAAATATGTCGGCCCTGATGCCGGAATTGATCGACTGCAAATCCTCCAGTGAAAGCTTCTCCAGCCCCACCTTCTTGTCTTCGGCCAGCGCCACCGCCCGGCCGGTGACATGATGCGCCTCGCGGAACGGCAGGCCGAGCGTGCGTACCAGCCAGTCGGCAAGGTCGGTTGCTGTGGCGTGGCCGGAGCCGGCGGCCTTCTTCATCGCAACAGCGTTGACCGTCATGTCCGAGACCATGCCGGTCATCGCCGCCAGCATCAGATCGAGCGTCTCGGCGGCGTCGAACACCGATTCCTTGTCTTCCTGCATGTCCTTGCCATAGGTCAAAGGCATGCCCTTCATCACCGTCAGCAGGCCGACCAGATGACCGGTGACGCGGCCGGTCTTGCCGCGCACCAGTTCGGCTGCATCGGGGTTCTTCTTCTGCGGCATGATCGATGAGCCGGTGGAAAACGAGTCCGACAGCCTGACAAAGCCGAATTGCGGCGTCGACCAGATGATGATCTCTTCAGCCAGCCGTGACAGATGCGTGGCGCAGATCGCGGCAAGAGCGAGGAACTCGAGCGCGAAATCGCGATCCGAGACGCTGTCCAGCGAATTGCGCATCGGCTCGCGGAAGCCGAGCGCCTTGGCGGTCCGGTGACGGTCGATCGGGAAGCTGGTGCCGGCGAGGGCTGCGGCACCGAGCGGGCTTTCGTCCATCCGTTCGATCGCATCGCGCGCGCGCGACAGGTCGCGAGAAAACATCTCGACATAGGCCATGCAATGATGGCCGAAGGTCACCGGCTGGGCCGCCTGCATATGGGTGAAGCCCGGCATCACGGTCGCCGCATGCTCCTCGGCCCGCTCCAGCAGCGCCTCGATCAACCCCTTCAACGCCCCGGCGACGCGAAAGCACTCCTCCTTGACCCACAGCCTCAGATCGACCGCGACCTGGTCGTTGCGCGAGCGTGCGGTGTGCAGGCGGCCGGCCGCCGGGCCAATCAGATCGGCAAGGCGCGCTTCGATGTTCATGTGGATGTCTTCGAGCCGTGGCGAGAACTCGAAGCTGCCGGCCTCGATCTCTTTCAGGATCGTGTTCAGCCCGTCTGCGATTTTTTCTTGGTCGGCCGCCGAAATAATGCCCGTTTGCGCCAGCATCTCGCTATGGGCGATCGAGCCTTTGATGTCCTGCGCATAAAGCTTGCGGTCGAAGGAGATAGACGCGTTGATCGCTTCCATGATCGCGGCCGGACCCGAGGCAAAACGTCCGCCCCACATCTGGTTGCTGGTTTTCTTGTCGCTCATGGCTATAACCCGTGCTTCGGAGCAGTTTTGAGAAAATGGCAGACGGTAGTAGATTCTTCCCGGCCCCGCGCCTGATCCTCGCCGCCTTGGTGGCGGGCGCGCTGGCGGGCGCGGTCGCGGTATATGTCAGCGAGAGCCGGTCTGGCAACAATGCACCGGCACAAGCTGCCGTGGATGAGAGCAAGGACGATGTCGCCTGCGCGGCCAAGAGCGACCGCGCCAAGAAAATCGCGGCGTCGGCCACCGGTGAGGTTGCGGCACTTTTGCCGGCCGATCCGCCACAATCCCTGAAGAGCCTTGCCTTCAATGGCCCGGACGGCAAGCCGATGACGCTTGCCGATCATGCCGGCAAGACGGTGCTGCTCAATCTGTGGGCGACATGGTGCGCGCCGTGCCGTGCCGAAATGCCGGCGCTCGATGCGCTGGAGAAGGAAAAGGGCAGCGACTCCTTTGAAGTGGTCGCCGTCAATGTCGATGCCGGCGACGATGTGAAGCCGAAGAAGTTCCTCAGCGATACCGGCGTCGCGACGCTCGATTATTACCGGGATTCGACGATGGCGCTGTTCAACGACCTCAAGAAGCGCGGCCTGGCGCTAGGCCTTCCCGTTACCATGCTGATCGACGGCGAAGGCTGCCTGATCGCCCATATGAACGGCCCGGCCGAATGGTCGGGGCCGGACGCCAGGCGGCTGATCGAGACGGCACTCAAGCCCGAGAGTTTTTAAGCCCTATTGAGGACAGGCGCGGGTGCGAAGGCCAGAACGCTTCTGTCGCGCAAGGTGGCGGGTTTGCTGCCGACAGCGGGTGCGACTACACCGGTCAGCTCGCCGAATTCCTCGATGAGAGCTGGCCTGCCGATGTAATAGCCCTGGCCGATCTCGCAGGCTTCGGCGTCCAGGAATTTCAGTTCGCCGAGCGTCTCGACACCTTCCGCCAGAACCGGCAGGCCGAGACCGCGTCCAAGTCCCAGGACGGCGCGCACGATCGCCGCGACCTGGCCGTTCTTGTCGACGGACTTGATGAAGGAGCCATCGATCTTGATCTTGTCGAAGGGGAAGGCGCGAAGGTTGGAGAGCGAGGAATAGCCTGTACCAAAATCGTCCATGGCGACGCGCACGCCCAGCGCCTTGACCTGCCGCAAGGTGGCCAGTGCCCGCGGCATGTCCTTAACAAGCGCCGTCTCGGTGATCTCAAGCTCGAGCCTGCCGGGCGCCAGGCCGGAATTCAGCAAGGTTTCGTGGACCTTGCGGCTGAAATTCGTGTTGTGGAGCTGCACCGCCGAAACGTTGACGGCCACCGTCAGCGGATTTTCCCAGCGGGCGGCTTCCTCGCAGGCAGCCGTCAGCACCCATTCGCCAATCTGGCCAATGGCTCCGCTGTCTTCGGCCACCGGGATGAATATGCTCGGCGACACGTCGCCGCGCGTCGGATGCCGCCACCGGACCAGCGCTTCGAAACCGACCATCTTTCCGCTGCTGATCTCCTTCTGCGGCTGATAGACGAGGTAGAACTCCTGGCGCGCAACCGCCTGGCGCAGTTCGTGCTCCATCACGCGCTTGTCGCGCGCCTCGGCCCCCATCGAAGCTTCGAAATAGCGATAGGTGTCCTTGCCTTCGGTCTTGGCCCGGTAGAGTGCCGTATCGGCGTGGCTTATCAAGCTGGCCTGGTTCTCGGCATCCGATGGATAAAGCGCAATGCCGATGCTGGCCGACACCAGGCCGCCGCCGACAGAAAGCCGGTTTTCCTCGCGCATGGCGGTCAGCACCGCGTCGGCGATACGGCCGGCCTCCAACGGGTCGGTCAGGTTCGGCGCGATGATGGCGAATTCGTCGCCGCCCAGCCGCGCCACCATCTGTCCCTGGCGAAGGATGCCGGTAATGCAATGCGCAACCTTCTGCAGCATGGCGTCCCCGGCGCCATGCCCATACAGGTCGTTGACCTCCTTGAACCGGTCGAGATCGAGCAGCAGAAGCGCAAGCTGGCCGCCTTTTCTGGTGCGGCCCATCGCAGCAATTTCCGTCTCCAGCCGGCCGGAAAAGCTGCGGCGATTGGCCAGTCCGGTCAATGGATCGAAATGGGCAAGCCGCAGGATCTCCTGTTCCGCCTTCTTGCGCTCGCGAATGTCGCGGACCGCGACCACGTTGTGCGGCTTGCCACAGTAGTCGATGCTCCTGGCGATCAACTCGACAGGAATGCTCGTGCCATCGCGGCCGCTCAATTCGGCCTCCTGCGGCTGTTCGCCGAAGCCTGACATGTCGGATCCGAAGAGATCGCCAAGCTGCATTCCGTTCAGCGTCGCTGTTGCGATGCCCGTCAATGTCGCCATGCTGTCATTGGCACTGATGATGCGGTTGCCGTCGCAGACGATCAGCCCCTCCACGGCGGCATTGGCCAGGCCGTGCATGCGGTCGACCTCGAGCTTCTGGCGACGGAAGCGCAAATCGATCCACAGCGCCGATGCCGACAGGACCAGGATCACCAATGTGGCGGCGGCGGCGGCGAAAGCCTGCGAGGTCGGCTCGATCGTGTATTCGGATATGACGATCGAGGGATCGGGGAAGATCGAGACGGCACCCATGCCGATGAAATGCAGGGTGCAGATTGCCAGCGTCAGCAGCACCGCGCCGCCGGATGTCGCCTTCATGGAGGGGCGGCGCTGCACGACACGCAGCGCCAGCGCCGCGAGCGTTACGCCGGCCAGAAGGGAAACGGCGACAAGCAACAGGTTCCACTCGATGCGGCCCTGAACCTCGAACGCCGCCATACCAATGTAGTGCATGGCCGCGATACCGCCGCCCAGCACGGCGCCGCCGACGAGATGATAATCGAACTCATTCCGCAAGGTGGCGATCCACATGCCGGCTGCCGTCAGAGTGACCGAAGCAGCGAGCGAAAGCACGGAGAGTGCGGGATCGTAAGCACTGGGTATGCCCGGTGTGAATGCGAGCATGGCGATGAAGTGCGTTGCCCAGATGCCGAAGCCGGTCGAAGTGGCCGCGATCATCAGCCAGGCAAGCCGGTTCCGATCGGTGGAGCGGCTTATGTGATGAAGCAGGTTGACGGCAGAGAAACAGGAAATTCCGCAGATCAGCGCGGCAAGTGCGACCAGTCTCAGATCGTGTTCGTTGACGATACAATTGTAGACCGTCAGCATTTTATTTCACCTGATCTTTGGAAATAAACAGGGCAGCAGGATTGAGTAGCGCGTTGCCGTTGAGGGATCGATAAAGTCGCCTGCAACCTTGGCGTGTCTCTTCGGGTTGCGGCGGCTGCAATCAGGGCTGACACGCCGAAGCCAGCTTGGCAGTTCCGATGGTAGTTCCTGGCGCGCTTGTCGTCGCGCTAAGCCGGCTAACCGTGTGGCTTTCCATGTCTCCAAGCGGAGGCGAGGGTGGCGTGAGGTAAAGGGTGAAGTTCGTCGATCTGCAACAAAACCGTTGTCTGATTGTCACGAGCGACACATATTGCCTTTGCGGGAGTGCCCCTTTCGCCAATGACAAACGGGAGATGAAACATGAAGTCCTTCGGCTTCGCGGCCGGTGTTGCCGCCACCTTTATGCTGCTTTCCTCAACCTCCGCTTTTGCTGTCACGCAGATCAGTTGGTGGCACGCCATGACTGGCGCCAATGCCGAAGTTGTCGACAAGATCTCCAAAGATTTCAATGCCAGCCAGAGCGACTATGAACTCGTTCCGGTGTTCAAAGGCACGTATCCCGAGACGCTGAATGCCGGCATCGCCGCCTACCGCGCGGGCCAGGCGCCCGATATCATGCAGGTGTTCGATGTCGGCACCGGCGTGATGATGGCAGCCGAAGGCGCAATCAAGCCGGCAGCCGATGTGTTGACCAGCGCTGGAATGACCTTCGACAAGAGCCAGTATCTGCCAGGCATAGTCGGCTATTATTCGAAGCCGGACGGCACCATGCTCTCCTTCCCCTACAACTCCTCCTCGCCGATCCTTTATTACAACAAGGATATCTTCAAGAAGGCTGGTCTCGACGTCGACAGCCCACCCAAGACCTGGAATGAGGTGTGGGAAGATGCCAAGAAGATCAAGGCGAGCGGCGCAGCCGCCTGCGGCTACACCTCGACCTGGCTGACCTGGATCCATCTGGAGAATTTCGCGGCCTGGAATGACGTGTCATGGGCCACCCAGCAGAACGGTCTGGCCGGCGGCGATGTCGAGCTCAAGATCAATGCGCCGATTTTCGTCAACCATTTCCAAGCGCTCGCAGACCTCGCCAAGGACGGCACCTTCAAATATGGCGGCCGCACCTCCGAAGCCAAGCAGATCTTCCTCGCTGGCGAATGCGGGATCATGACCGAATCCTCCGGCGGCCTTGGCGATATCGTCAAGTCCGGCATGAATTACGGCATCGGCCAATTGCCCTATGACAGCGACGCCAAGGGCGCGCCGCAGAACACGACGCCGGGTGGCGCCAGCCTGTGGGTTTTCGCTGATAAATCCGACGAGGAATACAAGGGCGTCGCGGCCTTCTTCGCCTACCTGTCGAAGACCGAGGTGCAAGAATACCTGCACCAGAAGTCGGGTTATCTGCCGGTGACGCTGGCGGCTTATGAAGCGACCAAGAAGTCCGGTTTCTATGACAAGAACGTCGGTCGCGAGACCCCGATCCTGCAGATGACGGGTAAGGCACCGACCGACAATTCCAAGGGCGTACGTCTGCCGAACCTGCCGCAGGTGCGCGATATCCAGAACGAGGAGTTCGAGAAGATGCTCGCCGGCCAGCAAACCGCCCAGCAGGCGCTCGACAATGCGGTTACGCGTGGCAACGCCGCGATCAAGGAAGCGCTGGGGAATTAGAGCGAGCGCAGGTCCTTTGCTCTACGGCGCGCCCATCTGTCCTGCCAGGCATCTCCCCTCGGCGAGGGGAGTTTTGCCGTCCCTTGCGATTTCGCCAATGGTCGATGATGCCAACGCCGAAACGCTCTTCAAAGCCATCTTGGCGAAGAGGGGTGCCGCATCGTGCCGCCCGCCTCATCACCTCGGAGTGGCTCCATGACCCCTCGCGTCGTGTTTCCCAACAAGATCCTTCCCTACCTGCTGGTGGCGCCGCAACTGGCCATCACGCTCGTTTTTTTCTACTGGCCGGCCGGTCAGGCGTTCTACCAATCCATGCTCAGGCAGGACCCGTTCGGACTGAGGACCAAGTTCGTCTGGTTCGCCAATTTCAGGAAAGTGCTTGCCGATCCGGCCTACCTGAACTCGATCAAGGTCACGGTGGTGTTTTCCCTTGCGACCGCTATCGTCGCCATGTGCGTGGCGCTCCTGCTCGCGGTCATGGCAGAGAAGGTGGTGCGCGGCAAAGGTCTCTACCGCACGCTCTTGATCTGGCCCTACGCGGTGGCGCCGGCGATCGCCGGTATGTTGTGGCTGTTCCTCTTCAACCCGTCGATCGGGTCGCTGGCCTACATGCTGAGGAGTTTCGGCATCGCCTGGGATCCACTGCTCAACGGCACCCACGCCATGATCCTGCTGGTGTCCGCCGCTGCCTGGAAGCAGATCAGCTACAATTTCCTGTTCTTCGTCGCCGGCCTGCAGGCGGTGCCGAAAGCCTTGATCGAGGCGGCGGCCATGGACGGCGCCGGCGAGACCAAGCGATTCTGGACCATCGTCTTCCCGCTGCTTGCGCCGACGACCTTCTTCCTGCTGGTCGTCAACACCGTCTATGCCCTGTTCGACACGTTCGGCATCGTCCATGCCGTCACCGGAGGCGGTCCGGGCAAGACGACTGAGACGCTGGTCTACAAGGTATACAATGACGGCTTCGTCAATCTGATCCTCGGTGACTCGGCGGCGCAGTCGGTCATCCTGATGGTCATCGTCATCTCGCTCACGGCCATCCAGTTCCGCTATGTGGAACGCAAAGTCCATTACGGCTGAGGGCGAGCGATGATCGGCCAGTCACCGCTCCGCACCGTCATCGCCCACGCCGTGCTGATCCTCGGCATATTGATCGTTGCCTTCCCGATCTACTACACGTTCGTTGCCTCGACGCAGACGCTGCAAACGATCCTCAGGCCGCCGTTGCCGCTCCTGCCCGGCGATCAGTTCTGGAACAATTACACCGAGGCGCTGTTCGGCGGTGTCGGTCGCATCGGCGGCGTCAGCGTCGGTCGATTGCTGCTCAACACCACGGTCATGGCGCTCGGCATCGCGGTGGGGAAGATTTTCATCTCGATCCTGTCGGCCTATGCGATCGTGTTCTTCCGTTTTCCGCTGCGGATGGTCTTCTTCTGGCTGATCTTCATCACCCTGATGCTTCCCGTTGAGGTGCGCATCCTGCCGACCTACAAGGTGATGGTCGATCTCGGCATGATCGACACCTATGCCGGCTTGATCATCCCGCTGATCGCCTCGGCCACCGCCACATTGCTGTTTCGACAGTTTTTCATGACCATTCCAGGTGAGCTGGTGGAGGCGGCGCGTGTCGACGGTGCGGGGCCGTGGCGCTTCTTCTTCGATATCCTGTTGCCGTTGTCGCGGACAAATATCGCGGCGCTGTTCGTCATCCTCTTCATTTATGGCTGGACGCAGTATCTATGGCCGTTGCTCGTCACCAACAGCAGCAACATGAACACGATCGTCATCGCGCTCAGAAAGATGGTCTCCTTCGCCGATGCCGATACGCAATGGAACCTGGTCATGGTCACAGCGATGCTGGCCATCGTGCCGCCGATCCTGGTCGTGGTGCTGATGCAACGCTGGTTCGTTCGCGGCCTGGTCGATTCCGAAAAGTGAGAAGCTGATGGCGACCGTCGATCTGAAGGATGTGAAGAAGGTCTACCCCAGCGGTTTCGAGGCCGTGAAGGGCGTTTCAATCGCAGTTCCCGACAAGGAGCTTTGCGTGCTGGTCGGCCCATCGGGCTGCGGCAAGTCCACGCTGCTCAGAATGATCGCCGGGCTCGAAACCATCTCCTCGGGAACAGTTGCGATCGATGGCAAGATCGTAAACTCAATTGGTCCAACCGAGCGTGACATCGCCATGGTGTTCCAGAACTACGCGCTCTATCCGCATATGAAAGTCTACGACAACATGGCCTATGGGCTGCGCAACCGCGGCACGCCGAAGGACGAGATCGACAGCCGGGTTCGCGCGACGGCGAAAATACTGGAACTTTCGGCGCTGCTCGACCGCCGCCCGCGGGAGCTTTCCGGCGGCCAGCGCCAGCGTGTCGCCATGGGTCGTGCCATTGTGCGCAACCCGAGGGTTTTCCTGTTCGACGAGCCGCTCTCCAATCTCGATGCCAAATTGCGTGGCCAGATGCGGGTCGAGATAAAGAACCTGCAACGCTCGCTTGGCGTCACGTCGGTCTATGTCACGCATGACCAGCTCGAGGCGATGACGTTGGCCGACATTCTCGTCGTCATGAATGCCGGACTGGTCGAGCAAATGGGGGCGCCGCTCGACGTCTACGAAAGACCGGCCTCGACCTTCGTCGCTTCCTTCATCGGCGCGCCGCCGATGAATCTCCTGGCACTGACCGAAGGCGCCTCGGGCGCGGTGCTCGCAGACGGCACGGCGATCGCTTTCGCGCCTCGGGAGGCAAGAGCTGCGACCCTCGGTTTTCGGCCCGAGGATGCCGACGTCACCTTCAATGCGGAGGCGCCGTCCGGCGCGCTCGTCCTGCCGGCGCTGGTCGAGGCAGTCGAACCGGTAGGCGCCGAAAGTTTCCTTCACTGTGCGGCAGGCGGCAACCGCATCGTCGTGCGTGTCGCGGGTCGCGCCACCGCCACGGTTGGCAACCAATTGCGCGTGGTTGCCAAGGCAGAAAAGCTGCACTGGTTCGATCAGGCAGGAAAGCGCGTCGGTTAACCGCATACGGCGTTCAGGCGAAGACATGCGCCTTTCCCGATACGGTCAGTCGGACGATCTCGCCGACCGCCGGCGCGTCCATGCCCGGTTTGCGCAGGACCAGCGGCGTGTTGCCGATCGCTGCCGCATCGGGCGGATCGGCATTGTTCAAGAGCCGCACCGCGACCGTGCACATCGAGCCGGCGAATTCAGATTCCGTCACTTCGCCGAACAGCATGTCCGAGGTGCCGGACATGCCCTCGCGCGACGTTCTCTTCAGCGCGATCTGCTCCGGGCGAAGCATGATGCGGGCGATGTCGCGGCTGTCATTGGTGTCGACCGCGATGCGGCCGAGCGGCGAGTTGGCGAAGCCATTCGATATCTTGGCCGGCAGGATGATGGCGTCGCCCAGGAATTCGGCGATCATCCTGTCCTTCGGCTTGAGATAGAGCTCGCGCGGCGTGCCGATTTGCGAGAACTTGCCGTCGCGCATCACCGCGACCTGGCTGGCGAAGGACAGCGCCTCGGCCTGGTCGTGCGTCACCAGGATGGTGGTGATGCCGGCGGCTTCCAGCAGCTCGGCTACCGCCTTGCGCATCGAGGCGCGCAGGCCGGTATCGAGCGCCGAGAACGGCTCGTCCAGAAGCATCAGCCTGGGCTTCATCGCCATGGCGCGGGCCAATGCCACACGCTGCTGCTGGCCGCCGGAGAGTTCGTGCGGGCGGCGTTTGAGGATCGCCTTGTCGAGCCCGACGATATAGGCGAGCTCGACGATGCGCTCAGCGCGCTTGTCCTCGCCTCGGGCCATGCCGAAGCCGATATTGTCGGCAATGGTCAGATGCGGGAACAGGGCGCCGTCCTGCGCCACCACGCCGATGCCGCGGCGATGCGCTGGTACCGCCGCGCCGCCATTGGCCAGCACCTCGCCATCGAGCGTGATGCGGCCCTGGTCCGGGGCCTCGAAGCCGGCGATCAGCCGCAGCAAGGTCGTCTTGCCGCAGCCGGACGGACCGACAATCGCCGTGCGGCTACCACTGGCGACGCTCAGGTCGACGCCGGCAAGAGCGGCCACCGGACCGTAGTGCTTGTGCAGGCCGCTGATTTCGAGAAAGCTCATCGTCCGGCCATCCGTTTCGACTGGACATAGAGCAGCCAGGTCAAGGGCAGCGACATCGCCACCATGATGAAGGCGTAAGGTGCCGCCGAGGCATAATCAATCTCACCACTGTAGGACCAGAACGCCATCGCCAGCGTGCGGGTGCCGTTGGGCGCCAGCATCTGGGTGGCGGTCAGTTCGTTCATGATGCCGAGCGCCACCAGCGCCATCCCGGCCGCGGCACCCGGCGCCGACAGGCGGATCGTCGTCGACCACAGCGCCTGCAGCGGCGGCCGGCCGAGGCTGGAAGCGGCGCGTTCGAGCTCGACCGGCGCCTGCGCGATCGACGCCCGCAGGCTGACCAGCGCGCGCGGCAGGAACATCAGCGCATAGGCCACCAGGATGGTGAACAGGGTCTGGTAGAGCGGCAGCGCGATGCGCACCGTGATGGTGACCAGCGCCAGCGCAATGACAACCCCTGGCAACGAGCCGACAATATAGTTGCAGCCCTCCAGCAGACGCTGCAACGGCCCCGGCGCGCGGATCGAGATCCAGGCCATCGGCATGGCGGCGACGGTGGCCAGCAAGGCGCCGGCGAGCGCCAGGAACAGCGTCTGGCCAAGCGCCAGGCCGATTTCGTCCAAGCGCCAGACAGCGGCGCCGCCGGCGGCAAGCCAGCCACCGATGGTGACGAACGGCACGCCGAGCGCCAAAAGCGTGGTGACGACAAGCAAGAGCAGGCTCGGGATGGTGGCGCGTCCGAGGCTCGTGCGTTGCTGATGGCGCGCCGCACCTGAGCCGACGCGGGCATAGCGCTCCTCGCCGCGCACCAGCACTTCGAGGCCGAGCAGCACGAAGCAGCAACTGACCAGCACGCCGGCCAGCATGTTGGCGGCCGGTCCGTTGAAGGTCGACTGGAACTGGTCGACGATCGCCGTGGTGAAGGTGTCGAAGCGGATGAAGACATAGAGGCCGTACTCGGCCAGCAGATGCAGGCCGACCAGCAGCGAGCCGCCGCAGATGGCGAGCCGCAATTGCGGCAGCACGACCCGCCAGAACACGCGCCGGGGTCCAAGGCCGAGTGCGGCGGCAGCGTCCTCGAGGGCGGGATCGAGACGGCGCAATGCCGCCGACACCGGCAGATACAGGAACGGGAAATAGGCGATCAAGGAAACCAGCACGCCGGCCCACAGGCCGTGCAGTCCCGGCACCATGGTGACCCAGGCATAGCTGTGCACGAAAGCCGGGATGGCAAGCGGCGCCACGCAGAGCCAGGCCCAGAGCCGGGCGCCCGGCAGGTCGCTGCGCTCGGTCAGCCAGGCCAGCGCAACCGACAGCACGATGGTGATCGGCACGGAGAGCGCGACCAGCAGGACAGTGTTGACCAGAAGCTCGCCGACACGCGGCCGGAAGACCAGCGCCGAGACGGTTTCCCAGCCGGTCTGC
This sequence comes from Mesorhizobium sp. M0227, assembly GCF_040321855.1. NCBI lineage: Bacteria > Pseudomonadati > Pseudomonadota > Alphaproteobacteria > Hyphomicrobiales > Phyllobacteriaceae > Mesorhizobium > Mesorhizobium sp. M0227. The sequence goes on from NZ_JAMYSJ010000028.1 coordinate 61,836, forward strand.
ACCGCGATCCAGATGATGAAGGCGAGCGGCACCAGCGCCAGCAGCGCAACGAAGATGGCGGCAATGACCAGCCAAAGCGGGGCTCGGCGCCGGGCCCTTCGGCCTGTGCCCGAAGGCAGGCCCGAGCGCGCGAGATCAACCGCGGACTGCATCAGGTCAGACGCCGTGCCGCTGCCGTCCAGCGGCAGCAATTGAAAGACCGCGATCACGGTCGGGAACACAGCGTGTCGTCATCGACGAATGTCATCTCGAAAAACAAAATCACTCCCGCGGAAGGCGAATTCCCGCGGGAGCGTGGTCGGGTGTCCTTTTAGGACGAATGGCAACTAAAGCAAGCCGGCTGCCGTCATCAGGTCGGTGACCTTCTTGGAGTTCAGCGTCGTGGCGTCGACCTTTGGTGCCTGCAGATCGACGAGCGGCACCAGCTTCGGGTTGGACTCCGCACCCTTGCCGACCGGGTATTCGAAGGAATCGCCGGTCTTCAGCACGTCCTGGCCGCCCTTGCCTGTCAGCCATTTCAGGAAGGCCTGGGCTTCCTTCGGATGCTTGCTCGAGGCCAGCACACCGCCGCCGGAGATCGAGACGAACGCGCCCGGATCCTGGTTCTTGAAATAGTGCAGCTCGACATTCCCGCTGTTTTCGCCGGTCTTGGCCTGATCGCCGAAGTAGTAATAGTGATAGATCACGCCGCCTTCGATCTCGCCGGCATTGACCGCCTTCATCACCGTGCTGTTGCCCTTATAGGCGGTGAAGTTGGTTTTCATCGCCTTCAGCCAGTCGGCGGTAGCGGCTTCGCCCTTGAGCTGGAGCAGGGCACTGACGATGGCCTGGAAATCGGCGCCTGACGGGGAGGCGGCCCAACGGCCCTTCCAGCTCGGATCGGCGAGGTCAAGCATCGACTTGGGCAACTGGTCGGCGGTCAGCTTGGTCTTGTTATAGGCAAAGACCGTGCTGCGCGCTGCGACGCCGACCCATTTGCCGCTGGCCGGCTGATAGTCCTGGGGAACCTGTGCCAACGTGTCGGCGTCGACCGGCGCGAACAGGCCGGCCGTCTCGACCAGCACCATGGCCGGCGAGTTTTCCGTCAGGAACACGTCGGCCGGCGAAGCAGTGCCCTCAGCGACGATCTGGTTGGAGAAGTCGCTGTCGCCGCCATTGCGCACGGTGACCTTGATGCCGGTCTCCTTGGTGAAGCCTTCGGCCCACGCCTTGGTCAGGCTTTCGTGCTGGGCGTTGTAGACAATGATGCCATCATCTTCCGCCATCGACGGGCTGGCGATCAGCATGATTGCCAGCGCGGTGGCGCCGGCGAGAGTGGAAAGAGCGTATTTCATGTCATTGTCCTAAAGTTCGGTTGGCACCGGCTCACCTACCGATACCTGACAGCCTTAGTCAACATTGGTGATCTGCTTCAATCGGCCGCTGAAGTGCAAAGGTCGGTACCGAACGGACAATTCCGCGTGATGCTCACGGCTCGGCAATGCCGCAAACTTTCGTGATTTGCCGGCAGTTTGGCTTGGACATTATTTCGCCGGCCACGTAACAAATCAGCGCCGAGACGCGAAATTCGGGGGAGTGAACTCTTGTGAGCGGCAAGGACGAGGCCGAACTTTCCCGGCTGATGCGGGCCGCGATCGCAGGAGATGAAAGGGCTTACGCCGACTTTCTGCACCGGATTGCCGCGCTGGTTCGCGGTTTTGCCAGGCGCAAGATCGTGCAGGGCGGGGTCGATCCCGAGGATGTCGTGCAGGAAACCTTGCTGGCCATTCATGTAAAACGACATACTTGGCGCCAGGATGCGCCGGTGTTGCCGTGGATCTACGCGATCGCCCGCTTCAAGCTGATCGATGCGTTCCGGCGGCGCGGACGGCGCATCGAGATCGATGTCGACGATATCGCCGAGACGTTCGCCGAGCCGGAAACCGAGACCGTCAGCGAGCGAGACATCAACCGGGCATTGGACAGCCTGTCGCCGGCACAGCGCTCCGTGGTCTCGGCCGTGTCGGTGGAAGGGCGGTCCATCGGTGAGACGGCGGCGAAGTTCGGCATCAGCGAGACGGCGGTGCGTGTGTCGCTGCATCGCGGACTTGCCGCGATAGCCAAGCGATTCGGGCAGGGGCGGTTCGGGCGGGAATGACATGAGGACGGACGATCTCATCAGGGCGCTGGACGCCGATGCAAGCAGCAAGGCGATGCCGCTGCAATCGGCCTGGTGGCTGGCCGCCGGTGCGGGGGCGGTGATCGCGGCCATCGTTTTCCTGCTGACCATCGGCCCGCGCCCAGACTTCATGGCGGCCGCGCACACGATGCGCTTCCTCTCCAAATTCGTCTTCACCATCGTGCTTGCCGTCAGCGCCTTCGCCCTGATCCGCGCCTTGTCGACGCCGGGCGCCTCGACGGGCCGGGCAATGGCCTGGATGGCCGCGGCGCCAGTGCTGGTAGCCGTGGCGGTGCTTCTGGAGCTTTTCATGGTGCCGGAGGCGCTGTGGGGTACACGGATGGTCGGCAACAACATGATGCTCTGCATGGGCTTCATCCCGCTGATCGGTATTGGCCCGCTTGCCGTCTTCCTGTGGATGCTGCGCTATGGCGCGCCGACACGGCCGGTGCTTGCCGGTGCGGTGGCGGGTCTGCTCGCCGGCGGGCTGGCGGCAACCTTCTATGCCGCGCATTGCTTCGACGACTCGCCGCTTTTCGTCGCCCCCTGGTACACGATAGCGATCGCAGCGCTCGCATTGCTCGGTGCGCTCGGCGGACGGTTCCTCATACGCTGGTAGCGTTTCGTAACGATCGCGGACCCATGCACCGATCCTTAATCATGCCGGCAATTGTTTGCCGGTTAGCGACCACGCCGGCATGCCGGACGCAACCTTTCCTTAAAATCGATCCGCCAAGGTTGATGCGAGAACATGCGTTTGCGCACGGGGGTGGCACGTATCGTGATGTGGCGAGGATTGACCAGCCGAGAATCTCTTGGGCATGCAGGGTTGGCGTTGCTCGTCGCCGGCCTGGGCGTGCTGGCGACCTCGATCCTGCTTTCGCGCCTGGACCTCGGCACCGAAGCGCTGAAGCTCTGCCTGCGGATCGCGGTGGCGGTGGCGGCGGGCGCGCTGTTCCTCGCTGCTCTGTCCGCCCGCAGGATCAGCAGGGATCGCCAACAGATCGCCGAGAGCGAACTGCGCTTCCGCCGCGCCATGGAGGATTCGGCGATCGGCATCGTGGTTGTCGGTCTCGACGGTCGCATCCGCCAGACCAATCCGGCCTTCGCCGCCATGCTTGGCTACACAAGCGAAGAGATCGAGGCGCTGACTTTCTTCCAGATCACGCATCCCGACGATCTGCAGATCGGGCGGGAGACGATGGACGATCTGAAGGCGGGCACGGTCAATTCCTTCCACTTCGAGAAGCGTTATCTCAGGAAGGACGGAACGCCCGTCTGGGCCCATCTTGCCGGCTCGGTCATTCGCGATGAAAACAGCGGCCGTCCGCTCTATCTCGTCTCGCAAATCGAGAACATCGACGCGCGCAAGCAGGCCGAGGCGCGCATTGCCGAAGCGGAAACGCGTTGGAATTTTGCTCTGGCTGGTGCCGGCTAAGGCGTCTGGGACCTCGACATGCGCAAGGGCGGCACGACCTATTCCTCGACCTGGGTCAAGATGCTGGGCTATGCGGATGGCGAGCTCGATGGCGACACCGACAGCTGGCTGACGATGATTCATCCCGACGATCGCGAGACTGTCGCCGAAGCGGATCGCGCTCATCTCGAGGGCAAGACACCGTTCTTTGAGGCCGAATTCAGGATGCGCCACAAGGATGGCCACTGGATGTGGATACTCGACCGCGGCAAGGCTATCGAACGCGACGAGGATGGACGGCTGATCAGGGCCATTGGCAGCCTGACCGACATCACCCGTCGCAAGGAGGCCGAAGAGCGCCTCACTGTGTCGGCGGCAATGCTTGCCGATGAAAAGGAGCGGCTGAGGGTGACGCTGCAATCGATCGGCGATGCCGTCATCTGCACCGATGCCGCAAACCGCATCACCTTCATGAACCCGGTCGCCGAAAAGCTGACCGGGATTGCCGGCGGCGAGGCCCTCGGCAAGGTGCTTGGCCATGTCTACTGGGCGGTCGACGAGGAGACGGGGCACAGGATTGGCGTGACCCGGCCCGTGGTTGGCGTTCAGGCGCCGGCCGACCAGAACAGCCGCGCCGTCCTTATCCGGCGCGACGACACGCGCTGCAGCATCCGTCAGGTCGTGTCGCCGATCATCAACGAACGGAACGAATTCTGCGGGCTGGTCATCGTCTTCCAGGACTTTACCGATGCGCGCGCGCTGCAGCGCCAACTGGCGCACGCCGCGGCACACGATGCGCTGACCGGCCTTGCCAATCGCTCGAGCTTCATCCGCGCCATGGAGGGCCTAGTCGGCCAGGCGCGCAAGGACGGCACCGCCGACACGACAAAGTCGACCGGCGACACGACAAAGTCGGCCGGAGCCAGCGGACATCAGTTCATGTTCATCGATCTCGACCACTTCAAACTGGTCAACGACACGGGCGGCCACGCGGCGGGAGACGCGCTGCTGAAGCGGGTTGCCGTGGCGATTCGCGGCGTGCTTGGTCCAGACGATATCGTCGCTCGCCTCGGCGGCGACGAATTCGCGGTCATTCTGAAATCGGGTTCAGCAGCCGGCGCCAAGATCGCGGCGCGCTCCATCATCGATGCGATCGGCGGCCTGGATTTCACCTGGGACGGCCGTCCTCACGTGATCGGCGCCAGCATCGGATTGGCTGCGATCAATGCCAATTGCGGCGAGGTCGACGAGATCATCGCGAGAGCCGATGCGGCCTGCTATGCGGCCAAGGCGGCCGGCCGTGGCTGTGTCTCCGTGGCGCCCGACGCACGGATCGTGGATGGCCGGACAGAGCCGCTGGCCGCGGCCTCCTGATCGAGCCTGTCACCGCCGAAAGGCTTGCCCCTGATTTGCGCCGACGATGCGCTCAGCGCGTCGGAACGGGATGCTCGCCGCGATAATCGTAAAAACCGCGCCCGGTTTTGCGGCCGAGCCAGCCGGCCTCGACATATTTCACCAGCAGCGGGCAAGGACGGTACTTCGAGTCCGACAGGCCGTCATGCAGCACCTGCATGATCGACAGGCAGGTATCGAGCCCGATGAAATCGGCCAGCTGCAGCGGCCCCATCGGATGGTTGGCGCCGAGCCGCATGGCGGTGTCGATGGCGTCGACCGAGCCGACACCCTCATAGAGGGTGTAGATCGCCTCGTTGATCATCGGCAGCAGGATGCGGTTGACGATGAAGGCCGGAAAATCCTCCGAGACCGTAATCGTCTTGTCGAGTTGCTTCACATAGGTCTTTGCCGCCTCGAAGGTCTGGTCCTCGGTGGCGATGCCGCGCACCAGTTCGACCAGCTTCATCAGCGGCACCGGGTTCATGAAATGTATGCCGATGAACCGCTCCGGCCGGTCGGTCTGCGCGGCAAGCCGCGTGATCGAGATCGACGAGGTGTTGGTCGCCAGGATGGCTTCGGGATTGAGCTGCGGACAGAGCTGGGCGTAGATCTTGCGCTTGACCGTCTCGTCCTCGGTCGCCGCTTCGATCACCAGATCCGCGCCGGCAAGATCGGCCATCGCGGGCGCGGCCGAAATGCGGCCCATCGCGTCGTTGCGCACCTTCTCGTCGAGCTTGCCGGACCCCACCTGGCGGGCCATGTTGCCGCTGATTGTGGCGATGCCTTTCTCGATGCGGTCGGGCGAAATATCATAGATCAGCACCTTGTAGCCCGAAAGCGCGGAGACATGGGCGATGCCGCCGCCCATCTGGCCCGCGCCGATGATGCCGATCGTCTCGATCTTGCTCATTACACCGATCCCGTCCTGAGCCCTTCCGCTTGAACTGCGAAAGCGCTCCACCTTTTTATTTTACCGCAATTCCCTAGGGAAAGCGCTACGCGCTTTCCCCGGGAAAACCGCTGCGCACTTTTGCTGGATTGCTTTTCGCCTTTGCGGCCTGCTTTTTGTGCGGTGCAAACTAAAAGGGCGGGGCGACTTCGTCTACCCCACCCTCACCATTTAATACCTTTGGCAGAAAGCGTCAAAGCGCCTTTTGCAGCTCCGGCAGAATGACGAAGAGATCGCCGACGAGGCCGTAGTCGGCAACCTGGAAAATCGGCGCCTCCTCGTCCTTGTTGATGGCGACGATGACCTTCGAATCCTTCATGCCGGCGAGATGCTGGATGGCGCCGGAGATGCCGACCGCGATGTAAAGATCGGGGGCAACCACCTTGCCGGTCTGGCCGACCTGCCAGTCGTTCGGCGCATAGCCGGCATCGACCGCGGCGCGGGAGGCGCCGACGGCTGCACCGAGCTTGTCGGCGACCGGCAGGATGACCTCCTGGAACTTCTCCGCCGAACCCAGCGCACGACCACCCGAGATGATGATCTTGGCCGAGGTCAGCTCCGGACGGTCGGTCTCGGAAAGCTTGTTCTCGACGAAGGTGGAGAGGCCGGGATTGGCCGCGGCCTTGACGGTCTCGACCGCCGCCGAGCCGCCCTCGGGGGCTGCCTGGAACGAGGCTGTGCGAACCGTGATCACCTTCTTGGCGTCGCTCGACTGCACCGTCTGGATAGCGTTGCCGGCATAGATCGGGCGCTTGAAGGTGTCGGCCGATACGACTTCGATGATCTCGGACACCTGCGCGACATCGAGGAGCGCAGCCACGCGCGGCGCGACATTCTTGCCCGACGAGGTCGCCGGCGCGATGATGGTGTCGTAAGCGCCCGCCAGCGACACAACCAGTGCTGCCGTCGGCTCGGCGAGGCGCTCGGCGAGTTCGTCGGCTTCGGCCAGCAGCACCTTGCTCACGCCCTTGAGCTTGGCGGCAGCGTCCGCTGCCGGCTTGGCGCCCTTGCCGGCAACCAGCACATGCACGTCCGAGCCGATCTGCAGGGCGGCCGACAGCGCCTTGGCGGTCTGGTCGGAAAGCGTTGCGTTGTCGTGTTCTGCGATGAGGAGAATAGCCATTTTTCTTGTTCCTTTCCCGATCGCTTACAGCACGCCGGCTTCGTTCTTGAGCTTGTCGACCAGCTCAGCGACGCTCTTGACCTTGACGCCTGCCTTGCGGCCACTCGGCTCCTCGGTCTTGATGACCTTCAGCCGCGGCTTGACGTCGGCGCCGTAGTCGGCTGGGGTCTTTTCGTCGAGCTGCTTCTTCTTGGCCTTCATGATGTTGGGCAAGGAGGCATAGCGCGGCTGGTTGAGGCGAAGGTCGGCGGTGACGATCACCGGCATCTTCAGTTCCACGGTCTGCAGGCCGCCATCGACTTCGCGCGTCACCTTGGCCTTGTCGCCGTCGAGCACGATCTTGGAAGCGAAGGTGCCCTGCGCCCAGCCAAGCAGTGCCGCCAGCATCTGGCCGGTCTGGTTCGAGTCGTCGTCGATCGCCTGCTTGCCGAGAATGACGAGGCCGGGCTGCTCGGCGTCGACGACGCCCTTCAGCACCTTGGCGACGCCGAGCGGCTCGGTTTGTTCATCGGTCTTGACCAGAATGGCGCGGTCGGCGCCCATGGCGAGCGCGGTGCGCAGTGTTTCCTGCGCCTGCTGCGGGCCGATCGAGACGACGATGATTTCTTCCGCCTTGCCGGCTTCCTTCAGCCGGATTGCTTCTTCCACCGCGATTTCGTCAAACGGGTTCATCGCCATCTTGACGTTGGCGAGCTCCACCGCCGAACCATCAGCCTTCACGCGAACCTTGACGTTCGCATCCACAACCCGCTTCACGGGTACAAGGATCTTCATTTGCCTGTCACCTCTTCACGCTAGTTGGGCGCGCTATAACAGCCTGCGCCCTTTCTGAGTTGTCGAAAGCCGACATTCCTGACTGAATTTTGGCCGGATGGAATTCTGGCCGGATGGAAATTCTGGTCTTTGCCCGCCTTAGGTTGCGGCGGTGACGTTTCCGTAGTTGCGGCAACCCTGCACGTCAATACGCTGCAAGCCGCTCAAATCGGTTCAGTCCGAACTGGAAGCGTTTCCTCGCCCCCAGCGCGGTGTCGCGGCGGGCGGGTCGGGGATCAGCGGTTCCGTGGCAACCGGCGGTTGGTCGGGAGCGGTGGGCGCGACGTCCTCGTCGGCGCCGGCAAACAGCGGCACGCCGCGGCTGCGCAAGACAAGCACAAGAACAGCTCCGGCGATGATGCCGCCGATATGGCAGGCCCAGGAGATCTGATCCTCGCCACCGGCGGCAAACATCACCACCTGGAACAGCACCCACAGGATGAGCGGGATGAAGGCCGGAATCCGCAGCGGGATGCGGGCAAAGGCCAGCACCCAGACCTTCACCCTGGGATAAAGGATCAGATAGGCGACGACCACCCCGGCGATGGCGCCGGAGGCACCGATCAGCGGCACTTGCGAATCCCAGGCGACGAGGCCCTGGAAAGCGGCGCCGGCGATCGCGCACAACAGGTAGAAGATGAGGTAGCGGATGTGGCCGAGCGCATCCTCGACATTGTCGCCGAACACCCACAGGAACAGCATGTTGCCGCCGAGATGGAAGATGTCTGCATGCAGGAAGGAATAGGTGAGATAGCTCAGGCTTTCGGGGATGACGATGAAACGGGGATCGAGCTCGGCGGTGTCATGGACGACCGACGGGATGAAGCCGAGACCAAGCACGGCGGCATTGGAGAAACTCTCGCCGCCGAGCGCGGTGGCAAGGTAGACCAGGGCATTGACCACGATCAGCCCGATGGTCACATATTGCAGGCGGATGTGCCGCAGCCTGTTGGTGTCGTAAAGCGGGATGAACATTGCCCCAGGCCCTCTTCCGCTTTCGACAATCAGCGGTTCTTGCCGGGAACCCATAGCACGTCGGCGTTTCCGTTGTCATTGACCGCCCGGGCGGCGACAAACAGGAAATCCGAGACGCGGTTGATGTATTTCAGTCCGTCGCGGTTGACGTGCTCGTTCGGGTCCTGGGCAAGGGCCACGATCAGCCTTTCGGCCCGCCGCGCCACGGTGCGGGCAAGGTGAAGTGCCGCCGCTGCCGGCGTGCCGCCATTGAGCACGAAGGATTTGAGCGGCTGAAGCTCCTTGTTGAGAAGGTCGATGTCCTTCTCGACCCGGTCGGTCTGCACGGCGACGATGCGAAGCGGCTCGTAGCCGAGTGGCTTGCCGTCGTCGGGCACGGCGAGATCGGCGCCGAGATCGAACAGATCGTTCTGGATGCGGGAAAGCATGGCATCGATCGCGGGATGGGTCGCGGCCGTGTGGACCCGGGCGATGCCGATGCAGGCATTGGCCTCGTCGACGGTGCCGTAAGCGTCTACCCGCAGGTCGGATTTCAGCCGCCTTTCGCCGGTGCCGAGACCCGTGGTGCCATCATCGCCGGTGCGGGTGTAGATCTTGTTGAGCTTGACCATTTCGCCTCCCCGGCTGCCGATATCCTCACTTGCGGGTGAAATACACCGCAAGCAGGATCAGCACCAGCGCCACGGCCTGCAGCATGACGCGTGCCTGCATCAGCTTGTTCGAGGTGACGCCGGAACCGCCGCGCATCATGTTGATGAGGCCACGAACAAGCACGACCGCAACGGCGACCATGACCAGAATGGCGAGAATGTTGAAGACGGTTGCCATTGTTGCGTTCCAGTTGTTTGGCGTTCAGGCGCGTTTGGCCATCAGGCGGTAGAGCATCGATGCCGGCAGGATGCGTTTGAGCACCGCACCGATCCTGGCCGGCACTGTTACCACATAGTGCGGGCGCGGGCGCCGCGACAGAAGTGCATGGCGCAGCGCCGCATGAACGACTTCCGGCCCTGGCTTCAAGGCCGATTGGCTGCCGCCGGCCCGCAACCGCTCGAGTTGCGCCGCATAGTCCACGCGGTGCACGGAATTTTCGTGGTCGATGCTGCTGAGAAACCAAATGAGGCCATTGCTGGCGATCTTCGACTTCACCGGCCCCGGCTCGATCAGCGAAACGTGGACGCCGCTGCCGGCCAGTTCCTGGCGCTGGCAGAGCATCAAGGCCTCCAGTGCATGCTTCGACGCGGAATAGGCGCCGCGGAAGCGCACCGGCACCAGGCCAAGGATCGACGAGCAGTGGACGATGCGGCCCTGACCCTGGCGGCGCATCACCGGCACCAGTCGGCGGGTCAAATCATGCCAGCCGAAGAAATTCGCCTCGAACTGCTGCTTGAGCGCCGCAACGGGCAGATCCTCGACGGCGCCCGGCTGCGCATAGGCGCCGTTGTTGAACAGGGCGTCGAGCCGGCCGCCGGTGCGGTCGAGCACCGCCGTCACCAGCGCGGCGATGGAGTCCGGCTCGCAATAATCGAGATAGAAGGCCTCGATGCCGTCGGCTTCGAGTGCGGCGATGTCCTGCGGCTTGCGCGCCGTTGCGAACACCCGCCAGCCTTCCACCTTCAACGCGCGGGCGCAGTACGCGCCTATTCCCGAAGACGCACCGGTGATGATAATCGAGCGCACCTTCTGCGCCGGACTGTTCGTGGTTTCGCCAAGGGTTGCCATTTGCCGCAATCCCTTCCCATATTCCCGGCGTGGAGACAATTGGAGGGCGCGGTTCTTGTTGCGGAAGATCGTAGCCCTCAAGCGGGTTCTCTACGACGCGCTTGGCCATTTCAACACCGATGACGGCTGGGCCATGGCCAGCCATCTGGCGATCACATCGCTGATGGCGCTGTTCCCGTTCCTGATCTTCGCGACGACGCTGGCGAGCTTCCTGGGTGCGCAGGCGTTCTCCGACACGGCCGTGCATCTGGTCTTCGACACCTGGCCCGAACAGATCGCCAAGCCGATCGCGCGCGAAGTGCTCAATGTGCTGACCGTCAGACGCACCGACCTTTTGACCTATGGTGTGGTGCTTGCGGCCTATTTTGCGTCGAACGGCATCGAGGCGCTGCGCACGTCGCTCAACCGCGCCTATCGCGTTTCGGAAACGCGCGGCATCATCTACCGCCGGGTGCAGAGCATCATCTTCGTTCTCATCGCCACGGCCGGTTTCCTGGCGATCAGCGTGCTCCTGGTGTTCGCGCCGCTGCTGGCGCGGCTCGCCGAAGCCCATATCGACTGGATCAAGCCCTATATGGGCACCATCACCCTGTGGCGTTACGTCATCGCTTCGGCGGTCATCGTCGGCGGATTGTTTGCCGTGCATTTCTGGCTGCCGGCGGGCAAGCGCCGCTTCGTCTCGCTGGTGCCGGGCATCGTCTTCACGCTGGCGGCATGGCTTATCGGTTCGACCATCTTCGCCACCTATCTCGACCACTTCTCGTCCTACGTGACGACCTATGCCGGCCTGGCCTCGATCATGATCGCCGTGGTCTTCCTCTACATGGTGTCGGCGATCTTCATCCTCGGCGGCGAGCTCAATGCCGCGATCAGTCGCTATCTGGAGGCGCGTGCGCGGGTGGGATGACAGGTCGAATTGGGGAACTGGAATGGGAGAATTGAGGAATGGGAGAATTGAAGAATTGAAGAATTGACGTAGCACCCAGCGCCAGATGGCCCCCATCTGCCTCAATGCCTCAATGCCTCAATGCCTCAATGCCTCAATGCCTCAATTCCACAGTTCTTCCCTTGGTCTGCCGCGCCGTTGCCAGGCCAACGCCGAAGGTCGTGATCGCCATGCCGGCGATCTGCAGCGCGTTGAGCTGTTCGTCGAAGAGTGCCCAGGCGATGACCGCCGTCACCGCCGGCACCAGGTAGAACAGCGACGCCACTTTCGACATCTCGCCGTCGCGGATCATCACCATCAGCAGGAAGATGGCGCCGAGCGACAGCACCAGCACCAGCCAGGCCATGGCGAAGATCAGTTCGCCGTTGATGACGACGGTGTGGGTCTCGAAGGCGAGTGAGGCTAGGAGCATCAGCGAACCGCCACCGATATATTGCCACATGGTAGCCGCGACGAGGTCGCCGCCGGAAGCGAAGCGCTTTTGCCAGATGGTGCCGGCGCTCATGCCGAGCACCGAGACCAGCGAGGCGGTCAATGTCGCCGCGGTCACGCCGCCGCCGAGCGCGCCGAGCTTCGGCCACAGCACGATGACGATGCCGATGAGGCCGATACCAAGGCCAAGCCAGTGGCGCGGCAGGATCGCCTCGCCGAGAAACTTACCGGCAAGCACCGCCGTGATCAGCGGCTGCAGGCCGACGATGAGGGCCGAAAATCCGGTCGGCATGCCCCTGTGGATGGCCCAGAAGACGGCGCCGAGATAGACGCCATGCATCAGGATGCCGGCGCCGGTGGCATGCAGCGCCTCCTCGCGGGTGGCTCTTTTCGAGCCCAGCACAAGCATCAGGACGGCCAGCAGGGTGGCGGCGATGACGAAACGCGCGGCGAGGAATGTGAACGGTTCCGCCCACGGCATGGCGTAGCGCGCGCCGATAAAGCCGGTCGCCCACAGGACGACGAAGGTGGCGGGGATGAACCGCTTGATGCTGTGCATGTTCCGGAGACCGCCGCGCTGGAGGGAGTTGACCGTGGCGCTGCTCTACTGCGCTTCAACCCGGCGCGCAAAACGAAACCGTTGATCCATGCGTCACCGGAATTCAACGGCCGGCGCATTTGGGGGGTGGCGCCCTGGTCTCACCGAGCTCAAAACCCGACCATCCGCCTGATGTCGTCAGGCGATGCGCCGGCATGGCGCAATGCGGCAAGGCCGGTATCACTGAAGCTCTTCGACAGTTTTCGTCCGTCCGTCCCGAGGATCAGACGATGATGGAAATAGGCCGGTTGCGGCAGTCCGAGGAGTTGCTGCAGCAGGCGCTGCACGCCAGTGGCGGAAAACAGATCCTGGCCGCGCACGACGTGGCTGACGTCTTGCAGCGCATCGTCCATGACGACGGCGAGGTGGTAACTGGTCGGAATGTCTCGGCGCGCCAAGATCACGTCGCCCCAGTCCCGCGGGCGGGCTTCGACGGAGCGCGTCGCGGAAAGCGTCTCGTCAGAATACTCCGTCCATGAAAGGTCCTTGCCGACACGCGCCATGGCGGCATCGACATCCAGCCGCCAGGCGAAGGGTGCATTCTCGGCGATCCGCCGCTGGCGTTCCTTCAGCGGCAGCGCCTTGTCGGTGGCGGGGTAGAGCGGCACGCCATCGGGATCGCGCGGCCAGTCGCGCCCACGCTTTTCGCTGTCGGTGATGAAGGCGCGGATCTCGCCACGGCTCATGAAGGCGGGGTAGACGAGTTCGTCCGCGATCAACCGCTCGAGCACCGCTTGGTATTCGGCGAAATGCTCGGACTGGCGGCGCACCGGCTCTTCCCAGCCAAGCCCCAGCCATTTCAGGTCGGCAAGCACGCCTGCCTCGAATAGCGGCGTGCAGCGCGTCGTGTCGATATCCTCGATGCGCAGCAGCAGGCGGCCGTGCGCCTGTGCCGCCAGCTTCTGGTTGAGCAGCGCCGAATAGGCGTGGCCGAGATGCAGGTCTCCGTTGGGGCTGGGCGCGAAGCGGAATGTCAGGAGTGTCATCTCTCAGGCGGCAATCATGTTTTGCGGCGCTTCGCCAATTGCTACCCTGTCGACGGTCGAGGAACAAGAAAGCATGCGCCGTATCGTGACATCAGACGACATTGCCCGGGGGCTCGATGCGCTTTGCGTGATCGACCCGCGCCTGGAAAAGGTGCGCGGCATGGCCGGCGAGGTGCCGCTGCGGCTGTCCGAGCCGGGGTTTCGAAGCCTGGCGTCGATCGTCGTCTCGCAGCAAGTGTCCCGCGCCAGTGCCGATGCGATCTTCGGCCGGCTGACCAAACTCGTCGATCCGCTGACGCCGCAAGCGATCCTGGCCGCCGGCGAGGACATGTTTCGCGAGGCCGGCCTGTCGCGGCCCAAGCAGCGCGGCCTGATCGCAATTGCCCAGGCGGTGGCCGACGGCCTCGACCTTCATCACCTCTGTTCGCTCGATGCCCAGGAGGCGATCACGACGATGACGGCGGTGTCCGGCATCGGCCCGTGGACGGCGGAAGTGTATCTCTTATTCGCCGCCGGGCATCCCGACATCTTCCCCGCGCGCGACGTCGCGCTGCAGAGCGCGGTCGGCCACGCGCTCTGCATCGAGCCGCGTCCGCCGGAGAAAACCCTGATCGCATTGGCCGAATCATGGAGCCCGTGGCGAGGTGTCGCATCGCGGCTTTTCTGGTCCTATTATCGTGAAACCAGAGGGCGGGACGCCGCGCCGCCGGCCTGAATCCGCAAAAAATGATAAAAATCACGCATTTTTGGCGCTTAGGCCACGCGACAATCCGCTTCACATCCCTGTCATGTCGGGCTTACAGTATCCGCGCCGTTCGGGTCTAGAACCAAGGAGGTGAACACGTGACGGTTGCCGTATCTCCGGATGGGCTTCCAGCACTGGTGCTGAATGCGGATTACCGTCCGCTCAGCTATTATCCCTTGTCGCTCTGGTCGTGGCAGGATGCCATCAAAGCGGTGTTCCTCGACCGGGTGAACATCGTCGCCGAATACGAGCACGCCGTCTCCTCGCCGACCTTCTCGATGAAGCTGCCGAGCGTGGTCAGCCTGAAGGCCTATGTGAAGCCCTCCAGGCACCCGGCCTTCACCCGCTTCAACGTCTTCCTGCGCGACCGTTTCCAGTGCCAGTATTGCGGCACGCCGGAGGACTTGACCTTCGATCACGTCATTCCCCGCCACCGTGGCGGCGCGACGACATGGGAGAATGTCGTTGCCGCCTGTTCGCCCTGCAACCTCAGGAAGGGCGGCATGATGCCGGCGCATGCCAAGATGTGGCCGCTGCAGAAGCCTTTCCAGCCGACGGTGCACGATCTGCACAACAATGGCCGCCTGTTCCCGCCCAACCATCTGCATGAGAGCTGGATGGATTATCTGTACTGGGATGTCGAACTGGAGCCCTGAGATCGTTCGAGAATTCGGGAGGCTGGCCGTCTGGAGCGATTCACATGCCTACCACTTCCCGGTATCGGGCCAGCACGGTGGCGCTCACCTATCAGCGGCTTCGCGCTTAAGGACCGGCTTCCCCCACTCCGTCGCTGCTTCGCAGCGCCACCTCTCCCCCCTCCGGAGGGAGAGGAAGGGAGCCCAGCGTAAGGAGCGCTGGCTCAATAGGCTCGCGCCTTTCCTCTACCCCGTCGATCGGGGGAGAGCGACTATCTGGGGTGTCAAGTTGCAATTACGAACTCGTTGCGCGCATCGCGTGCTTTTGCATTGAGGATGACCAGG
>NZ_JAMYSJ010000029.1:0-75986 GCF_040321855.1 Mesorhizobium sp. M0227
CGCACGATTCACCCTCCGCATTCTCGCGAAATGAGTGAATCACGGAGCTACCCCAACCGCGAGCCCCTTTTTCAACAGCCTGCTAGGTGTCGCTTGCCCGAAATATCCGTAATGAGGCGCGGCCGTTTGCGCCGTGGACGAGCGTCGGGTTCGGGCCAGACCCAGACATCACACCGGCCGACCTAAACGTCTGCTTTCGCAGGGCGGTTCTTGAAAACTGCCTGTCCGCTTTCGGCCGCCCTCCTGAATCTTTGTGCCCTGGCCAATAGTGGCCTGAGGAGAAACGATATGGGACATTCGTAGTATGACCTCGCCGGACAAGGCCGTCCCGCTTGGAATGCAGGCAAGAGAGTAGGCGTCAAACGACCTCTGAAGGTTCGTCAAATCTGGGAAATCCGGTTCTTTCTCGACCGCGAAGGTCGATCACGGGACCGAGCGCTGTTCGACCTTGCGATCGATAGCAAGTTGCGTGGTTGCGACTTGGTGAAGCTCAAGATTGGCGCGCTAGTGAGTGGCGCTGAGATTCGGACCCGGGCCATGGTTGTGCAGCAGAAGACTGGGAGGCCAGTTCAATTCGAACTGATGGCAGACGCGCGAGCAAGCCTACTCGCATGGCTCGAACATAGATGTGGAACGGGCGACGATTTTGCCTTTCCCAGTCGGGTCGATCATGCTGGCCATTTGAGTACCAGGCAGTATGCGCGCTTGGTCGATGAATGGGTTTCGGCGGTTGGCCTCCGCCGTGAGGATTATGGCACCACTCGCTTCGTCGTACCAAGGCCTCCATCATCTATAAGGCCACCGGGAATCTCCGAGCAATTCAAATTCTGCTCGGCCACACCAAGATTGAGAACACCGTCCGGTATCTCGGCGTCGACGTCGAGGATGCACCGACGCTGGCCGAGGGAACTGAAATCTGAAAGTGGACGACCACGCGTGGGTCGCGCGGGGTCGTCATCGCTTCGTGTTAGGTCCAGCGGCTTTGCGCCTCAACTCGGTCGTTCGAGTGCGGCAGCATGGTTTCTGAAACCTGCCATTCGCCGAGTTCAATTCGATACGCGGCCGTCCGGGGCCTTGTATTACTCTAGGGTCGCGCTAAGGCTCGTTGGCACAGCTTGGCCCCACAATTTTGTTGAAGAATAGTGAAGTAATCACTTCCCTTGCCGGCAAAGCCGCGTAATCTCACAAAAGAATCGAGCCGAATTATGGGGAGTGGGCGGCTTTTGATGGGGGCACGTTTTCAGTCTGAAGCCGATCCGGCTTCGGCATTTTTCAACATGACGCCAATTGACGCTGTAGCGCCATGACAGCGGAAATCGCCATCCTAAATAAATCCGCAGTGGCTTTGGCCGCTGATAGCGCTGTCACGATTTCGGCGGGTGATGTCGAGGAAAAAACCTACGATTCCGCCGAAAAGCTCTTCGATTTGTCCCATCGGGACCCTATCGGGGTCATGATTTACAACGGCATGCAGTTCATGCAGGCGCCGTTACAGATTCTGATCAGCGACTATCGACGCGACTGCAAGTCCTTCCCGCGATTGCAAGATGCGGCACTGGATTTCTTGACATATCTCAACGCGTGGGGAAACGATGCCTCAGCGAAGGTCCAGACAGCCGCGGTCGAATCAATCCTCATGCCGTTGATCCGCCAGATCAACGAGCGCATCACGACAAGGCTTGAACGTCTGCTGAAGGACTTCAAGAAAAGCATGCATCTGGAGACCGAACTCAACAGAATTGTTGATCTCGTGCTGGCGACGTTCGAGCAGATCTACCGGCGCGTCAAGCCCGCCAGGTTCATCGGCGGTTCCGCTCCGAGGATTACAAAAGGTCGTGAAGCTCAAATCCGCGAGATCGTTGAACAGAACTTTATGCGTGCGGACGACCGGGGTTTTACCGATCGCGTCGTCGCTTTGGCCAAGCGCGCGGTTCTGAGCGAGACCAGGACGGGCTCGCAAACGGGCATCGTCATCGCCGGGTTCGGGTCTAGGGACCTTTTTCCTTCGCTGATCTCCTTCGAAATCGACGGCGTGGTGTTCGGAAAGTTAAAATACGCCCGGACCAACTTTGTCGACATCGATCGCGACGGCGAGCGGTCGCGTGTCCTGCCGTTTGCGCAGAGGGAAATGGTGGAACGGTTCCTGTACGGCCTTGATGAGGGTATCGAGAGACACATAACGACCTTCGTGAACAACACGATTTCAAGCATCTCGAAAGATATCATTGCTCAACTGGATATGCCCGAGGCGGAGCGGCGGCTACTGATCCGGCAAGCTGGCGAGGCCGAGACAGCCTTCAACAAAAGGTTGCGTGAGGAGGAATTTGAGGAAATCCGTTCACAATCCCGCAAGGAGATTGAGGACATGGTCGAATTCATGCCAAAGTCCGAGCTGGCCTCTATGGCGGAGGCCCTCGTTAACCTGACGTCATTGAAACGTCATGTCTCGCGTGGCATGCAGACCGTTGGTGGCCCGATCGATGTCGCGGTCATTTCGCGGGCCGACGGCTTCATATGGGTGAAGCGGAAACATTATTTCGAGCCCGAGTTGAACCTTCGATACGTGCACCGCGTTCGATCAAATCTGATGATGACAGAGAGCCGCGATGATGAAGCGTAATTCTGCATTCAAGCGTCTGATCAATCGTGAAGAGGAGAGGCAGGGCCTGGCACCTGAGCCTTTGCCGGAAAAGCTGGCCCGCAGCATCGCGGATACGCAAAAGGAGATTCGCGACGTCTTCAAAGGGTCCTCCAAGATACGGGCCACGCTTAAATCACATGGTTCTGGCAACCACAGAAGCTGAGTTCGCCCGGAAACAGGTCATCGTTTCGGAAACGGCGGCCCGAGCACTCTCAGGCGACCCGCCGAACATCGGGGGCGAAACCCCGCGTTGAGAAGCGCCGCAATTGCAATTGCCGCAGCGTTTGGGCGCCGCTTACTGCTCATCGTCCTTTATGACCGCGAACATCTGGCGCAGGCGTGCCTTGGTCTTCGGCCGCTGCGCTCTGTACTCCCTGTAGAACGCCTGATCTGCAGCATCCTCCAATTCGACATCGTCGGTCAGGAAATAATCGGTGGTGACGCCGAGCGCCGTAGCGATCTTGCTGATTTTGTCGCCGGACGGTCGTGGCGGCTCCTTGTTCTCAAGCTCCCAGATATAGCTCTTGCTGGAGTCAGCGAGCTCCGCAAGCCTGTCCAGCGTGTAGCCCTTATCTTTGCGCAGCGCGCGAATCTTGTTGCCGAGCGGCGTGGTCACGATTGCCTCTTTCTGTCGTTTTCCTCTGTTCAGAGTAGCAGCACAGAGAGTGCTTGACAATCGATATGCGAGACGGCATACCTGTTCGGAGTAGACGTACTTCCCATACCGAAACCAACGAAAGGATACAAGATATGGCGTCACACAAGACCATCGGTACGCATCATGTGGTTCCCAACCACGATGGCGGCTGGGACGTGAAGAGGGGCGGAGGCCAGCGGTCGTCCGGTCACTTCGACAGCAAGAAAGAGGCGGTAGACTTCGGCCGCGGCGTCAGCCGCAACCAATCGACCGAGCTCAAGATTCACAACCGGGACGGCAAGATCGCGCAGAGCGATAGCCACGGCCACGACCCCAATCCGCCGCGCGGCTAAGCGAAAGGACAGCACAATGGCGCAGGAAGATGATAACAAGGGCCACGACGAGACGATCACGATCGTGGTCAACGGCACGCCGCACGAGGTGCCGAAAAAAGACGAACTGACTTATGTCGAGGTCGTTACCCATGCTTATCCGGACTATCCCCAAAATCCGGGCGCGACTTATTCGGTCACCTACACCCGGGGCCACAACGACCGAGATGGAATCCTCTCCCCCGGAGGCACCGTCAAGGCAAAGGATGGGATGGCGTTCCGTGTTAATCGCACTAGCGAATCATAATCCCGACATAAAACGGCTGCTCGACCGGGGCTTCGCGCTCCGGTTTGACAGCGGATATTTGGTTGTCCGCGACATTCCCTACCTCAACGCGCAACTGGAGCTGTGCACGGGCGCTTTTGTGACTAAGCTTGTCTTCGTCGACGCTGAAAAGGTCCAGCAAGACGACCATCAGGTCTTCTTCGCCGGTGGGGTTCCCCATGAGGCCGACGGGCGGCCGATCCCGAACCTGGGCGGTGGCCCGAGAACCTTGGCCCTGACCAGAGATGACGTGTTGGTTGAGCGCTCGTTCTCGAACAAACCGCCAACCGGTTTCCCGGATTTCTTTGAGAAAATCCAGCACTACGTAGCTCTGCTGTCCGGTCCGGCCGTGAGCCGCTACCCGCAAGCGACACCCCTCACGTTCGCGGTCGACCACGATGTGGTCGCAGATAGTGTCTTCACCTATCAGGACACGTTAACTAGCCGCGCGGAGATTGGCGATTTGGCGGCGCGGTTCAAAGATGAGGTGGTCGCAATCATCGGGCTCGGTGGGACCGGTGCCTATGTGCTTGACTTCATGGTCAAGACGAATGTGCGCGAAATCCGCGGTTTCGACGCCGACGTGTTCCACGTCCACAACGCCTACCGATCTCCCGGCCGGCTTCAGGAAGACGATTTCAAGCGGGCCAAGGCCGACCTGTATCAAGATCGCTATGGCAACTTCCGGAGCGGGTTGAAACTTGAAAGGAAATTCATCGACCAATCGTCAACTGAGGAGTTGCAAGGCGTCACCTTCGCCTTCGTCTGCGTCGATAAGGGGTCGGCCCGCGCCGGAGTTTTCGACCTGCTCATCGGCCTGAAGATTCCCTTCATCGACGTCGGCTTGGGTTTGAACCGCCAGCAGTCTGCGCTGGCAGGCATGCTGCGCGCAACAGTCTATCTGCCTGACGACGCCGAAGAGATCAGGGCCAAGGCTCTATCCGAGACCGCTGATCAGCCCGGCGATGAATATCGCACCAACATACAGATATCCGAGTTGAACGCGATGAATGCCTGCATCGCGGTAATCCGATACAAACAATACCGGGGTTTTTACGTCGAGGACCATCCAGCCTACCACATCTTGATGGACACAACCATGCCACGCTTTTTCGTCGAGACGCGCCATGAATGATATCCGGCTTCAAAAGGTCCATTTCGTGCCCAAGGAGCTTGATAAAGGCGTCCTGTATGTGTCCGATGAATACCAGGTTGCGGTGCACCTGTGCGCCTGCGGCTGCGGCTGCAAAGTGGCTATACCTCTCGGACCTGCGGAATGGCGGTTTACCGAACGTGGCGGCCGGCCGTCACTACAGCCGTCAATAGGCAGCGGGCAACTTCCCTGTAATTCCCACTACATCATCCGCGACGGACGGATCTTGTGGGAGCCCAAAATGACCGCCGCCCAGACGGTTACAGGCATGCTGAGGGATGAAAGGCGTAGGCAGGCCTACTATGAGGCCCATAGGCCACTGCCTGGCTTCTTCGCAAGTATATGGCAGCTTGTCCGGCGTCTGTTCGGGTTATAGCCCACCTTCGGTGAGCCTCAGTGTGACATTTTTCTTTCGCACTGAGGCTCTCATCGTGCCGGTACTTTTCGTACGGACAGACCGTGACGAGGGCGGCTTTTTCGCAATCATGTTTCCGAAAGCTGCCTGTCCGCAGTCGGCCCCATACAAGTCATTCGCTCTCGCCCTTCGCGATGACACTTCTTGGCGCCCCAGTCTTCCAAGCCTGCAACGTTCACTGCATCGCACGGGCGCGTATATTGGGTATCTTCGATATTCTGAAACGTCACGTCATGCTGCTTCCATCTACTACCAAACAGTGGAGGCTGTGCCCGTGACACCGACGAAGCTCCTTGTCGGCCAGATCGTCATTGTGTTCGCCATCGTCATCGTTGGCGTATGGGCGGCAACGCAATGGTGCGCCCACATGCTGGACTATCAGCCGCAGCTTGGCACGCCATGGTTTGCCGCGGCGGCCCGACCGATCTACAAGCCGTGGAAACTGTTCGAATGGTGGTTTCACTTCGACGCCTATGCGCCTGAGGTCTTCGACAAGGCCGGCATGCTTGCCGGAGCCAGCGGATTCTTGGGCTGCGCGGCCGCCATCGCTGGCTCCCTCTGGCGTGCGCGGCAGCGCGGCCTAGTCACCACTTATGGCTCGTCGCGATGGGCCGTGTCTTGGGAGATCGAGAAGGCAGGGCTGTTTCGACCAGCCGGTGTTTTCCTTGGCAAGCTGAAGGACCGCTATCTTCGCCATGACGGGCCGGAGCACGTAATGGCCTTTGCTCCCACGCGCTCGGGCAAGGGTGTTGGACTGGTTGTTCCGACGCTTCTTTCCTGGACCGGCTCGGCCGTCATTCACGACATCAAAGGCGAGAACTGGCAGCTGACTTCCGGCTGGCGGTCGAAGTTCTCTTTCTGCCTCCTGTTCAATCCGACCGACTCGAGATCGGCGCGCTATAACCCGCTGCTGGAAGTGCGCAGGGGTTCAGATGAGGTTCGCGACGTTCAGAACATCGCGGACATTCTCGTCGATCCGGAAGGCGCGCTGGAGCGGCGGAATCATTGGGAGAAGACTAGTCATTCACTCTTGGTCGGGGCCATCTTGCACGTGCTCTACGCGGAAGAAGAAAAGACGCTCGCGCGCGTCGCCACTTTCCTGTCGGATCCGCAACGCTCGTTTGCCGCGACACTGCTGCGGATGATGACCACCAACCACCTCGGCACGGCGGACACACCTCGGGTCCATCCCGTCGTGGCCTCGGCGGCTCGCGAGGTGCTGAACAAGTCAGAGAACGAGCGTTCTGGCGTTCTCTCGACCGCAATGTCGTTTCTCGGGCTCTATCGTGATCCGACGGTTGCCTCGGCAACATCGGCCTGCGACTGGCGCATTGCCGACCTCATGGATGCGGAACGACCGATGTCGCTCTATCTAGTGGTGCCGCCATCGGA
This sequence comes from Mesorhizobium sp. M0227, assembly GCF_040321855.1. NCBI lineage: Bacteria > Pseudomonadati > Pseudomonadota > Alphaproteobacteria > Hyphomicrobiales > Phyllobacteriaceae > Mesorhizobium > Mesorhizobium sp. M0227. The sequence continues at coordinate 6,896 of NZ_JAMYSJ010000029.1, forward strand.
TATCTCGCGCACCAAGCCACTGGTGCGACTGGTGCTCAATCAGATCGGCAGGCGACTGACGGAGCGGCTGGAAGGTGACCCGAAGAAAAGCCGCAAGTACCAACTGCTCATGATGCTAGACGAATTTCCGGCTCTTGGTCGCCTCGACTTCTTCGAGACCGCGCTCGCCTTCATGGCGGGTTACGGCATCCGCGCCTATCTGATCGCGCAATCCTTGAACCAGATCTCCAAAGCCTATGGCGAGAACAACGCCATTCTCGACAATTGCCATGTGCGCATTGCCTTTTCCTCCAACGACGAGCGCACGGCCAAACGCATATCGGATGCGCTCGGTACGGCGACGGAACTCAGGTCCATGCGCAACTACGCCGGCCACCGGCTGGCTCCCTGGCTTTCGCACGTCATGGTCAGTCGCCAGGAGACTGCTCGCCCGCTGCTGACGCCTGGCGAAGTGATGCAGTTGCCGCAAGCTGACGAATTAATCCTTGCTTCGGGGTTGCCGCCGATCCGCGCCCAGAAGTTGCGCTATTACCAGGATCCGAATTTCACCGAACGGGTGCTGCCGGCGCCGGTGTTGCGGGAGGGTCTGTACGCGGACTGTCCTGCGTCGCGCCCCGACGATTGGAGCGGACTAGTCCGCAGTGTTGACCGCCGTCTCGCTGCAGATGACGAAAACGCCGGCGCGGCAATCGAAGAAGACGGCGGCGTGCAACAGCAGCGTCATCCCGGCCTGCCTGAAGACCACGTCGTCGTCTCTCAGGAGCCTGATCAAGACGACCTCTTCAATCTGGCGGACGATGACGCCGAGGCACTCGCAGACAAGCGCGTCATGGACCGGGTTTCCACCGCAGCCAGCGCCTACGGTATCAACGAGGGAAGGGGCGACGACAAGGACATCATCCCCGGCTTCTAAGCGCTTTCGCAGCTCAGGCGTATCTCAGCGTAGATAACGCCCATAAGCGATTTTTCAGATATCGGCGATGTTCGTTCCCGCCGCCGGCGCATCAGCGCCGGCCAGTCGGAACGAGCCCCATGAAGCCCCATCGCATTCGCCACCAGTTTCTGCTCGAACCCGCGTTAAGCGAGAAGCTGGAAACGCTCAGCCGCAACCCGTCGACCACAAAATCGGCGATCGTTGCGAAAGCGGTCGAGGCCTTCATCGAGCGGCGTGGCGAGAACGAACTCGACAATCGTTATGGCAGGCGTCTCGACCGTCTTTCCCGCGACCTCGACCATATCCGAACCGATGTCGAGGTGATCCTGGAGAGCCTCGCACTCTTCATACGCTTTTCGATTACGCTTCATTCCCACACGCCGGTCCCGGATCGGGCGACACAGGCGATTGCCCAAGAGCGCTTTGACAAATTCGTCGAGCAGGTCGGTCGCCAGATCGCCTCCGGGAAGCGCTCGCTTGGCAACGGCAATGGCAATGGAGGCGAAGGATGAGCTCTCATCCCGCAGCCGACCACCGCCGCCGCGCCATGCTGCGCACAGCCATGGGCCACGCGATCACCGAGGCCCTTGCCGATCCGACCGTCATCGAGGTGATGGTCAACCCCGACGGCGCGCTGCGGCTCGACCGGTTGGGAGAAGGCCGGGTCGATACCGGCGTGCATATGCATCCTTCCGAGGCCGAACGCATCGTCCGCCTCGTTGCCTCTCACGTGCGCGCCGAGGCGCATGCGGACAACCCAATCGTCAGTGCCGAACTACCCTCAGGCGAGCGTTTCGAGGGCCTGTTGCCGCCAATCGTCTTGGCGCCATGCTTTGCCATCCGCAAGCCGGCAGCAAAACTCTACACGCTGGCCAACTATGTCGCCGATCGCATCATGCTCCCGCTGCAGGCTGATGCCCTGAGGAAGGCGGTACGCGAGCGGCGCAACATCCTGGTCGCCGGCGGCACATCATCGGGCAAAACGACCCTTGCCAATGCTCTTCTGGCAGAAGTCGCCGAATGCGATGAGCGGGTGATCCTCATTGAGGACACCCGCGAGCTGCAATGCGCGGCCAAGGACTGTGTTGCGCTGAGGACGAGGCGGGGCTCCGTCACACTTGCCGATCTCGTACGCTCGACCCTACGGCTGAGGCCCGACCGCATCATCGTCGGCGAAGTCAGAGGCGCGGAAGCGCTCGACATGCTGAAGGCGTGGAACACCGGTCACCCCGGCGGCATCACCACGGTCCACGCCAGTTCGGCGCGCTCGGCCCTCTACCGGATCGAGCAGCTCGCCCAGGAAGCGGTCGTCACCGTTCCCCGCCGGCTGATCGCCGATGCTGTCCACCTGATTGTCTTCATCGCCGGACGCGGATCGTCGCGCCGCATAGACGCGATTGCCGAGGTCACAGGCCTCGACGGCAGTGGCGACTACGCCGTTGGCCAGCTCACTCTTCCGCAACTCCAGCAGCTTTGAAAGGTCATCTCATGCGCAAGAAAATTTGCTTTCTTTCGTCCGCCGCCGTCGCGCTTCTTCTCACGGCCCAGGCTCACGCTGCCGGCTCCGGCATGCCCTGGGAACAGCCGCTTCAGCAGATCCTGGAATCGGTGCAGGGGCCGGTGGCCAAGATCGTTGCCGTGATCATCATCATAACCACTGGCCTTACCCTTGCGTTCGGCGACACGGCCGGCGGTTTCCGCCGGCTGATCCAGATCGTCTTTGGCCTGTCGATTGCCTTCGCGGCCTCGAGCTTCTTTCTCTCCTTCTTCTCCTTTGGTGGCGGGGCGCTCGTCTGATGGCCATGGGAGAGAAGCATATCCAAGGCTTCGAGGTGCCCGTCCACCGGGCGCTGACTGAGCCGATCCTGCTCGGTGGCGCGCCGCGGGCGGTGGCGATCCTTAACGGCACCGCGGCCGCCGCAATCGGCCTTGGCCTGCAGCAGTGGATTGGCGGTCTAGTGCTCTGGATCGCCGGCCACACGCTCGCGGTCTTTGCCGCACGGCGCGACCCGGACTTTGCCAGCGTACTTGTCCGTCATCTTCGTCAGAAGGGCTGGCTTGCATGCTGAAGCTTTCCGAATACCGCGGCAAAGCCGACCGGCTTGCCGACCATCTGCCCTGGGCAGCACTCGTCGCGCCCGGCATCGTGCTCAACAAGGATGGCAGCTTCCAACGGACATCGCGGTTTCGTGGCCCCGACCTTGAAAGCGCGACGGAGGCCGAACTTATCGGCATATGCGCGCGGGCAAACAATGCGCTGAGAAGGCTCGGCTCTGGCTGGGCGCTGTTCTTCGAGGCCGAGCGCATCGAAGCGCTGGGCTATCCGAGCTCGGCCCTTCCCGATGCTGCCTCATGGCTGATCGATGAGGAACGGCGCGCGGCCTTCGAGGGCAAGGTCGCGCATTTCGAGAGCATCTATCATCTGACCTTGGTCTTCATGCCTGGGCCCGATGGCCAAGCGCGCGCGGAAAGTGCTCTCGTCGACTCGCATCACTTGGGAGGGGAAAGAGACTGGCGCCAGGAGCTTGCCCGGTTCCGAGACGAGACTGACCGCGTTCTCGATCTTCTTTCGGGCTTCGTGCCCGAGGTGCGCGCGCTCGACGATGCCGAGACCCTGACGTACCTGCACGGCACGATCTCGACCCGCCGTCATCCCGTTGCCGTGCCTGAAACGCCAATGTATCTCGACGGCGTCCTGGTTGACGCGCCGCTGACCGGCGGCCTAGAGCCGATGCTGGGCGAACAGCATCTGCGCACGCTGACAGTTCTCGGCTTTCCGAACGTCACCCGGCCAGGAATCCTTGATGCGCTCAATAACCAGGATTTCGCCTATCGCTGGGTGACGCGCTTCATTCCACTCGATAAGGCGGAAGCCACGAAGACGCTGACTCGGCTCCGCCGGCAGTGGTTTGCCAAGCGCAAATCGATCGCGGCTATTCTGCGCGAGGTGGTGACCAACGAACCGGTGCCTCTCGTCGACAGCGACGCCGACAACAAGGCGCTCGATGCCGATGCAGCACTGCAGGCATTGGGCGGCGATCATGTCGGCTTCGGCTATCTCACCACAACGGTGACGGTGTGGGATCAGAACCGTAAAGCCGCCGCGGAAAAGCTTCGCGCCGTCGAGCGGATCGTCAACGGGCTCGGCTTCACCACCATTCGCGAAAGCATCAATGCCGTCGAAGCGTGGCTTGGCTCATTGCCGGGTCATGTCTACGCCAACGTTCGCCAGCCGCTCGTTCACACGCTTAACCTTGCCCATCTCATGCCGCTGTCGTCCGTGTGGGCAGGTCCAGCGGAGAACGAGCATCTTGCCGAGGTCACCGGCGATTACGCTCCGCCGCTTCTTTTCGCCGAAACCAGCGGCTCGACGCCGTTTCGGCTTTCGACCCATATCGGCGATGTCGGCCACATGCTGATTGTCGGGCCGACCGGTGCCGGCAAGTCGGTTCTGCTTGCCCTGATCGCTTTGCAGTTCCGGCGCTACGCTGGCGCGCAAATCTATGTCTTCGACAAAGGCAATTCGGCCCGCGCCGCCGCGCTTGCCATGGGCGGCGACCACCATGCGTTGGGTGCGAATGGTGCGCTTGCTTTCCAGCCGCTGCGCCACATCGACGACCCGGCCACACAGAGCTGGGCGGCCGAATGGATCGCCGGCCTCATTGCCCACGAGAATGTCACCGTCACCCCGGAGGTGAAGGAGGCAATCTGGTCGGCGCTCACCAGCCTCGCCACCGCGCCGGCGCAGGAACGCACGCTGACTGGCCTGTCGGTCCTGCTTCAGTCCAATGCGCTCAAATCGGCGTTGATGCCCTACACGCTCGACGGTCCATTCGGCCGGCTGCTCGATGCCGATGACGACCGGCTGGCCATCTCGGATGTGCAGTGTTTCGAGACCCAGGAGCTGATGCACAGCCAAGGCGCTGTGCTGCCTATGCTCACCTATCTGTTCCATCGTCTTGAGGACCGGTTTGACGGGCGGCCGACGCTGCTCATGCTCGACGAGGCCTGGGTCTATCTCGACAACCCGCTCTTTGCCGCCCGCATCCGCGAATGGCTTAAGGTACTGCGTAAGAAAAACGTCTCCGTCATCTTCGCGACGCAGTCGCTTGCCGACATCGCCGGCTCTTCTATCGCACCGGCAATCATCGAGAGTTGCCCGCAGCGCATTTTTCTCCCCAATGATCGTGCGGTGGAGCCGCAGGCACGGGCAGCCTATGAGCGCTTCGGTCTTAATGAGCGACAGATCGAATTGGTCGCCCGCGCCACGCCGAAGCGCCACTACTATCTGCAGTCGCGCCGCGGCAATCGCCTCTTCGAGCTCGGGCTAGGCCCGATCGCTCTTGCGCTTTGCGGCGCCTCCGACCCGGCCGCCCAGAACCTGATCGACAATATTCTTTCCGAAGAAGGGCAGGGCAGCTTTGCCGCCCGTTTCTTCAGTGCGCGCGGCCTGGATTGGGCTGCCGAGCTTCTCCAGCAATTTCCTCAACCTAACAAGGAGCAATCGTCATGATCGGACGCCGCCTTTTTACTAGCCTGGTCACCGTTTCCCTGATCGCCAAACCGATGGCTGACTACGTCCAGCCGGCCTATGCGCTCATCGTGTTTGACCCGTCCAACTATACGCAGAATGTGCTGTCGGCAGCACGCGCATTGGAGCAGATCAACAACCAAATCCAGTCGCTTCAGAACCAGGCGACCATGCTGCAGAACATGGCGCGCAACCTTCAGCGCCTGGATTTCTCTTCCGTGGGCCAGCTTACCGGCTCGCTCCAACGGATTGACGGTCTGATGACCCAGGCGAGCGGCCTGAGCTTCGATCTCGACAAGCTGCAGGACCAGTGGCGCCAGCAATATCCGGAAAGCTACGACGCCACCATCAAGGTCAGCGATGTGGCGAGCGCCGCGCGCGAGCGCTGGCAGAGCGCCATGCAGGCGTTCCGCCAGACCATGAGCGCGCAGTCGCAGATCGTCGAGAACGTGCAGGCCGATGGCGACCTGCTTACCGATCTCGTCAATCGCAGTCAGGGCGCGGCAGGTGCCCTCGAGGCAAGCCAGGCTACCAATCAGCTGATCGCGCTTTCGACCAAGCAGCAGATGCAGATCCAGACGCTGCTTGCGACCCAGTTCCGGGCCGAGGCCGAGGATGCGGCGCGCAAGGCGCAGTCTGAGGAAGCCGCTCGCGAGACGACGAAGCGTTTCCTGGGCACCGGCACGGCTTATCCCGGCAACTGAGCGGCAGTTCTTCAAGACAACGAGGAAGGCGGCGACATGAACGACCTCGGAGTCATCGATCGCTTCATGGAGACCTTTACCCGCTACATTGACAGTGGGTTCGGTCTGCTTTCGGGCGACGTCGCCTTTCTCACCACCATTCTGATCGGCATTGACATCACGCTCGCGGGCTTGGTCTGGGCGTTCGGCGGCGAGCCCAACATACTTGGCCGGCTTGTTCGCAAAGTGCTCTATGTCGGCGCCTTCGCCTTCGTCCTGAACAATTTCAAGAACCTGGCCGACATAATTTACCGCTCCTTTGCCGGTCTCGGCATCAACGCATCGGCCGGCAACCTGTCCGCCGACAGTCTCCTGCGGCCAGGCCGCATTGCCGCGGCCGGCTTCGAGGGCGCCTGGCCGCTCCTCAATCAAGCGAGCCAGCTAGTAGGCTTCCCCGAGATCTTCGGTAACGCGCTCACCATCTTCGTGCTGCTTCTGGCCTGGTTCCTGGTCCTCATCGCATTCTTCATTCTTTCCATCCAGCTCTTCATCACCATCCTCGAGTTCAAGCTCACCACGCTGGCCGGCTTCGTCCTGGTGCCCTTCGCGCTCTGGAACCGCTCGGCGTTTCTGGCCGAGCGCGTGCTCGGCAATGTGATTTCGTCGGGCATCAAGGTGATGGTGCTTGCCGTCATCGTCGGCATCGGCTCCACGCTCTTTGGCGAGTTCGCTTCCGCCCTGCAGGGCCAGGAGCCGGACCTGGCGGCGGCCATGTCTCAGGTGCTGGGTGCGCTGGCGCTGCTTGGGCTCGGCATTTTCGGCCCCGGGATTGCCTCGGGTCTCGTTTCCGGCGCGCCGCAGCTTGGCGCCGGCGCGGCACTTGGAACAACGGCGGCCGCAGCTGGATCAACGCTCGTTGCCGGAGGCGCTACGTTTGCCGGCGCGCGCATGGCAACAGGCGGCGGCCTCGCCGCAGTCCGTGCCGGCGCCGCCATGGGGTCCGCTGCCACCGTCGCTTGGCAAACGGGGCGCGCGACATCGCCCGAGTCCGGGCTGTCCGGGGTAGCTGCTGGGCTGCAGGGGGTGGCGAGTGCCGCTAGCGGCGCCGCGATGCGGGGAATGCGATCCGCAGCAGAACCATTCCGCCGTAGTGCCGACGCCGGTCGCGATGCCGGCTGGATGACCGGCGGCATGCCGACCAGCTCGATGAGCGGAAGCTCTCCAGTTGTAGCTCCCGCGGCCGCGCCTGCCTGGGCAAGGCGTCTGCGTTCCGAACAGACCGCACGCGCCCATCGCAATGCTGCCACGCAGGCGGTGCGCGATGGAGATCGGGGCGGAAGCGGCGCCAATCCCTCCCTCAATGACAAGGAAGACTAGATGCTCTTCAAGCGACCCGTTCAGCGTTATGGAAAGACGCCCGAACCCGTAACACCCTACCAGAAGGCCAGCCAACTCTGGGATGAGCGCATCGGCACGGCGCGCGTCCAGGCCAAGAACTGGCGCTTCATGGCCTTTGGCTGCCTGGCTCTGGCGACGGGGCTTTCCGGTGGGCTTCTGTGGCAGTCGATGCAGGGCCGCGTCGTGCCTTATGTCGTCGAGGTCGACCGCTTTGGCGAGGCGCACGCAGTCACGCCGGCAGTCCAAAACTACCAGCCCGACGACGCCCAGATCGCCTGGCATCTCAGCCGCTTCATCCAGAATGTTCGTTCGGTTTCCACCGATGCGGTTCTGGTGCGGCAGAATTGGCTGTCGGCCTACGACTTTGCCACCGACCGAGCGGCGCTCTTCCTCAACGAATATGCCAAGGCGAACGACCCTTTCGGCCAAATAGGCACGCGCAGCGTGTCAGTGCAGGTGACCAGCGTGGTCAGGGCTTCCGACAGCTCGTTCCAGGTCAAATGGACCGAGCAGGTGTTCGAGCGCGGCAGCCTCGCCAGCACGGCGCGCTGGATCGGGATCCTCACCATCCTCATCCGCCCGCCTAGGACAACCGAGCAGCTGCGCAAGAACCCGCTCGGCGTATTCATCAACGCCATCGACTGGTCGCGCGAGCTCGACAGCGCCGCCAACCCCCGTTTCCCCTAAGGAGCCCGCCAATGACAAATAGAGCCCCATTGCTTCGTGCTGCCTTGATCCTGTCGGCGTCTGCTGCGGTTCTTTCGGCCTGTGCCTCGAAGCCAGTGCCGCCGCCTCAGATTTCCTATGACCACGAGGACTTCAAACCAGCCGCGATCGAGAAGGCGCCGGAGAAGCCGGTCAAGGTCGTGGAAGTGCCGAAACCGTTACCGTTGCCTGGTCAGTTGATGCCCGCACCCGGCAAGCCCGCCCCAGATAAGCGCTCGCCGGAAGAACAGGTCGCCGATGCCAACAAGGCGGCGACGCAACAACCCACCAAGTTTGGCTATGTCAATGCGGTGCAGGTTTACCCCTTTGCCGACGGCGCGCTCTACCAGCTCTACGCCGCGCCGGAGCGCGTCACCGATATCTCATTGCAGCGGGGCGAGAAGCTGACCTCGGTCTCAGCCGGCGATACGGTCCGTTGGGTAATCGGTGACACCGTTAGTGGCTCAGGCGATGACCAGCGCACTCATGTGCTGGTGAAGCCATTCGCGCCGGGGCTTGCCACCAATCTGGTCATCACGACCGACAGGCGATCCTATCACCTGCAGCTTCAAAGCACTGAGAAAACTGCCATGGCGGCGCTCTCCTGGATTTACAGCGAAGACCAACTCGTGGCGCTTCGGCGGCGCAACGCTCAGGCAGAGGCTGAAATGCCCGCGGCCTCGAACGTAGCACTCGAAAACATCCGCTTCCGCTATTCGATCGCCGGCGACACGCCACCATGGAGACCGACGCGCGCCTTTGATGATGGCAGCAGGGTCTATATCGAATTCCCGCGCCGTATAGACCAAGGTGAGGCGCCGCCGCTCTTCATCGTCGGAGCCGACGGGGACAACCAGCTCGTCAACTATCGCATGCGCGGCAACTACTACATCGTCGATCGCCTCTTTGCTGCGGCCGAGCTAAGGCTGGGCACCAAACAGCAGCAGGTGGTGCGCATTACGAGAACCGACGGTCGGAAACCGCCGCGGCGGGTTTCGCTGTTTTCGCGTTTTGGCAGGTGAGGGGAGGCTCATGACCGATACTTCCCATCCGAATGCTCCGCCGAAGCTCAATCCCGAACAGCTGCAGCTGCGAGCCTCGCCCCGCCGAGCGGTGCGGTTCAGGCGCGGCATAATCGTCGCGATCGCTGCTGTTGGTTCCGGCGCTGTTTTTGGCGTCACGATGATGGCGCTGCGGGGACCCGCATTGCGCCTGAAACAGCAGGCCGAAGAGCTCTACAGCACGGACCGCAAGCCGACCGCCGAGGGACTTGAATCGCTGCCCAAGGACTATTCCGGGAGCAAGCCGAAGGCTCCGGTGCTTGGACCGCCGCTGCCCGGGGATCTCGGCCGTCCTATTCTCGAGCACCAGCGCCAGCTTGGCATCGCACCTGGGCAAGACGTTTCCGCCGAGGCGCAGCGGCTTGCACAACAAGCGATTGAGGCGCGCGAGTCGCAAGTCCTCTTCCGCATCGAAAACCGGCCCCAGCAGGCGGAAGCTTTTGGCAATGGGCAGGGCGGACGTTCCCCTTTCGAGACGGCGTCTCCGCAGCCAGATGCCGAAGGCCAGCGAGCTTCCGTCGCGCCGGCCGAGGGCGACCAGAACAATCAACAGCGCAAGCTCGATTTCATCGATCAACGGAACACCGGCGGGATCTACAACCCGCATGCACTGCAGACGCCGGCTTCGCCCTATCAGATCATGGCCGGTAGCGTGATCGCTGCAAGCCTGATCACCGGCATCAATTCCGATCTGCCCGGCCTTGTCGTCGCCCAGATCACCGAGAATGTGCACGACAGCGTCACCGGCAGCATCCTGCTCATCCCGCAGGGCTCACGGCTGATCGGCACCTACGACAGCGTTGTAGCCTTTGGGCAAAGGCGCGCTCTGTTGGTGTGGCAACGCATCGTTATGCCGAACGGCTCCTCTACCGAAATCGACAATCTGCCCGTGACCGACGCGGCCGGCTATGCCGGGCTTGAGGACAAGGTGGATTTCCATACTTGGCAGTTGATCAAGGGCGTCGCGGTGGCCACATTGCTGGGGGTTGGTACCGAGTTGAGCTTTGGGGAAAATGAAAGCGACTTGGTCAAGGCAATTCGTGAATCCACCCAGCAGAACGTCAGTCAAGCGGGCCAACGGATCACTGAAAAGAACCTGAACGTCCAACCCACGATCACCGTGCGCCCTGGTTGGCCGTTGCGCGTCATCGTGCACAAGGACCTCGTGTTGCGGCCATACACGGGGTGAACAGGAGGACTTCATGGCTAACCTGAAACTCGGAAAACTTCCGGACCGGACACCTTCGAAGATCACCATCACCGTTGGCGCCGACTTGAGCCAAGCACTCAACGACTATGCCGCACTTTACCGTGAGACCTATGGCGAGTCCGAAACGGTGGCGGAACTGATCCCCTTTATGCTGGTCGGGTTCCTGGAAGGCGACCGGGCGTTTGCCAAGGCCAGAAAGGAAGGTCTGCCGGGCGCCGGCGCGTCGGAGAAACCACGAAGGCAATCATCTTCCACACTGGACAACGGTTAGCGCTTGGTGTCGTTTTGGAGCACGCTAGGTTCTTGATGCTGACCGCGTTGCCGCCGGTCCGTACTCCACCAGTTCGAGTGCCTCCTCCTTTGTGCAGGAATTCGCCTGAGCGAGTTCGAGCGCCTCTTCAAGGAAGCGATGATTGCGCTCCTGTACATCGAGGTGCGCCGGCGTCGGAAAGCACGCGACAATCCGTTGCCACACGCGGTGTTGAAACGAGCCTGAAGGCATGTCTAATTCCCAGCGGTTACCCTGAGAAGACACTGAGTCTGAGGGAGATTCAAGTTTCAGGGGAACAACTAAGCCTGCTAGACAATAAGTGCATAAAAGCCGTGGCTTTTTCTTGCGGCCGGCCTCGTTCTCTTCGGACAAAAAATCGATCTTGTCACGATGCCGCCAGACCGGATGCTGAATGACAACTTCTCGCCAACAGTAATTGAATAGCGGACCGGACCGCTCCCGGCCCCGACAAGTTGTTGAGTTCTCGACCAGCGGTCATTCTCGATGGTACCGTGGCGAAAGGTCGATCGCACATTGTTGCGTGGAGCAATGATTTATATACGTTAGTATATGAAGGTTGTCGATATGTGAACCTATATAGCCTTAAATTGATATAGTGACGTATATTGACACCCGTCATATACGAGCCTATATCAGGCTAGCTCATACAGAAATCGTATACGCCATGAAGATCAGAACAGCTCGCGACATTGGAATCCTGATCAAGGAGGCCCGCACCCGGCGCGGCCTGTCACAGGCTGCCTTGGCCAAAATGATCACCACGACGCAGACGTGGGTGTCGTGGATCGAGAACGGCAAGCCCAGCGCCGAGATCGGCAACGTGCTGCTGGCGCTGACCACGCTTGGTGTGGAGATGGACTTTCAGATCCCGCCGGCGCCGACGTCGGCTGATCATCATCATAATGCCGATGAACGGCATGTCGACGATGACGACGACGAGATTCCCTACAAGCTCTAGATGACGATGATCATGATGAACCCGATCGACACCCTCGACGTCTATATCGCTGGCAGACCGGTTGGGGGGCTCCACCACCTGCAGGGCGGCAAGCTTTCGTTCTCCTATCACGAGGCATGGATGGAAGGCCCGGTGGCGATCCCGCTCTCCCTGTCCATGCCGACGATCACCAGGACCTACGAGGGCAAGGTCGTCGAGGCATTCCTCTGGGGCCTACTGCCGGATAATGAGCAGACCCTCGCCAGATGGGCGCAGAGGTTCCAGGTCTCCGCCCGAAACCCGTTTGCCCTGCTCAAGAATGTCGGCCGCGACTGCGCCGGCGCCGTCCAGTTCCTTTCGCGTGGCGACCAGATTTCCCGCGGCGAGAACGTGGAGTTGCTCACCGAGGCGCAGATCGGCGACCGCCTGCGCGATCTGCGCAAAGATGGTGCAGCGACCCGGCGAATCGGCGATCCTGGTCAGTTCAGTCTCGCTGGTGCGCAGGCAAAGACGGCGTTCCATTTCGATAAGGGCAGCAATCGCTGGGGGATCCCTCTAGGCGACACGCCCACGACACACATCTTCAAGCCGCCTTTGCCGCACTTGCACGGGCATACCGAGAACGAGCATTTCTGCCTGCAGCTTGCATCCAAGCTCGGCATGGACGCTGCACACAGCCAGGTTCTCGACTTCGCAGGCGAAAAGGCAATCGTTATCGAGCGCTACGACCGCCGCAACATCGACGGCAAGACCATCCGCATCCATCAGGAGGACATGTGCCAGGCCCTGTCGGTGATGCCGACGCTCAAGTACGAGAACCAGGGTGGGCCAGGTATCACGACGATCTCCAGAAAGGTGCTGTCGGCCTCCCTCGACCCCGTCCAAGACCGTCAGATCTTCATGGCCGCGAACGTCTTCAACTGGATCATCGCCGGCACGGACGCGCATGCAAAGAACTACTCGATGCTGCTCGGAGCCCAGGGCGAGGCCCGCCTAGCTCCGCTCTACGACATCTCCTCCATTCTGCCGCACCTCGGGGGAGAGATCCAATCTGAGATGCGCGACCTTAAACTGGCGATGAAGATCGACAGAGTCTATCCCATCGAGGAGATCATGCCGCGCCACTGGGGGCGCTGTGCGTCCTCAGCAAAGGTTGGCGGCGAGTACACGGTGCGGACGATCCGCCATCAGCTCGCGGTGATGCCCGATATGGCATCGGAGTGCGCCCAAGAGCTTCGCCAGGAGGGGATCATCCATGAGATCGTTGGTCGCCTCGTCGACGCGATCGCGACGCGCATCAAGGGCTTGTCCCGGATCTATGGAGAGGAAGGTTGTGGAGGTTAAAGTCGGGCGGGGATAGCGGATCCACGGACTAATGCCGGCGAAACGGACGGACCGCACACTGCCCACGGGATTCTCGCTCTAATAGCGCGCGGCCCCGGGCCGGGTAGATGGCCGGTTTCGGAACCGGCCATCGGCAGCTTGAATGACGGAAATGGGGTCGGCTGCAGAACGGCAGCTTCCTGCCGAACGCGGTCAACTTTCTCTCCGGAAAATCTGACAATGCGGGCCTACGATTTGGCGTCGAGTTGTGGCGTTTTTCGACGGTCAGTATGATTTCCGGCGGTTGGAGATTTGTATCGGCGTTTGATGAACGGCCTCTGTTGGTTTCAAAGTGGATGGTCGCGTTGGTGTGTGGACAGCAGGCTTGCGGCGTCCCTCGATTGAGATCACCCGCAGGTTTTTGCTCTTGAGTTCATCCAGATAATCGGCCCACCACTGCATCATCTCGACGCGCTCGTCCCAGTGCTCTGCCCGGGCGTAGGCGCGCCGAACGTCGTTGTTCTCAATGTGGGCCAGCTGCCGCTCTATCGCGTCCGGATGCCACTTGCCGCATTCGTTCAGCAGAGTTGATGCCGTTGCTCGAAAACCATGCGCGGTAGCTTCTTCCTTGCTGTAACCCATACGACGCAGTGCGGCGTTAAGGGTATTGTCGGAAATCGGACGCGAAGCCGATCGAACACTAGGAAACAGCAGCGATCCATCACCAGAGATTTCTCTCAGTGAAGTCAGGACGCTGATCGCTTGCTTTGATAGGGGTATGCGGTGCGGCCGTCGCATTTTCATGCGTGCTTCAGGGATCGTCCACACCGAGCTTTCAAAATCGAACTCTTCCCATTCAGCGGCGCGAAGCTCGCCTGGGCGGGGAAACAGCAGCGCTATCAGCTTCAGACCGGCTCGCGTTGTAGGCTGTCCGTCAAATGCATGGATCGCCCTCAGCAAACCGCCCAAGGCCTTCGGATCGGTAATCGCGGCGCGAGACGTTACCTTCGGACTGATGAGTGCGCCTCTGAGGGCGAAGGTCGGATCTGTCTCGGCGCGTGCGGTCGCGATCGCGTATCGAAACACGCTGCCGATGGTGGAGCGCAGTCGCCTGGCCGACTCATATCGACCGCGAACCTCCACGCGACGGAGGGCGGTAAGGATGCTGGCCGGCTCGATCTCCCGAATGCACTTGTCGCCGATTATCGGATAGGCAAAGTCGAGCAGCCATTTGACCTTGCTGATCGTCCGGTCGGCACGTCCCTCCTTCTTCAGCTTGTCAACATATTCGTCCGCGATTGAGCGAAAGGAGTCCTTTGCCGAATCGGCCTTCCGCAAGCTGCGTTCCTTTCCAGGGTCGACGCCAGCTAGCAGGAGCCTTTTAGCATCATCGCGCGCCTCCCGTGCCTCGGCGAGAGAGATAAGGGGATAGCTGCCCAGCGCGAGCAGTTTCTGCTTGCCGTCAAAGCGGTAGGCGAGCCGCCAGAGGCGAGAGCCCGTGGGCTGTACCCATAGCTGCAGCCCGCCCCCGTCAGACAATTTCGCGAGTTTGGAAGCAGGGCGGGCGTTTCGACATTTCACGTCGGATAGGGCCATTCGTCAGGTCTCCCTTGGCTGTTTCGATACCATCAGGATGTCGAATACCAACGGAAATACCATCCCCCCGCCTCGTTGGATCAAATGCGCCCGAAGCGCTCTCTGTCACGCCTAATTGCGCAATGCGACAGCAAAAGATCAATAATTCCAGTCGCTTGCAGAAGCTGCAGCGTAGACGGTTCGGCTAAACGGAGTGTCGGGAGAAGAGGGGATGGTGCCCAGAGGCGGATTCGAACCACCGACACGCGGATTTTCAGTCCGCTGCTCTACCAACTGAGCTATCTGGGCCTGTTCCGGCAAACGAAAACTCGTTGACCGGAATTCATCGAGGCGCCGTGGGCGCCCCTTGAAAGCGCGTGGGTTATAGCACGGGAATTCGGCCTGTCCAGCGCCTAGTGGGCGATTTCAGGCAGGAAAAGCGATGCCGTGCGGTGCCCCGGTTTCCATGCCGCTTGCAGGCCGGAATCGGGCACGGCATGGCACGATGCGGCCTTCGCCATCCCTGTCCGTGCCGCCATTGACGGCTGACATGCCGTGGCACTGCCTTTGGCCGGCGATCGAGGCGCACCAATGCATTTGCGGCTCAGACCCGCCACTGGTCGCCGCCTTCTATCTGACGCCGGTCACGCCGCGTCGAAAATCGGAGGGCGACATGCCGGCGAGCTTGCGGAACGACTTGTTGAAGGCGCTGAGCGAGCCGAAGCCCGAATCCATGGCGACGCGCAGCACATTGGCGTCCTGATGCATCAAAAGCGCCTGCGCATAGCTCAGCCGCAACAGGTTCACATACTCGTTGAGCGTCATGCCGGTGGATTTCTTGAACAGGCTCATGGCATATTTGGGATGGATGTCGGCGGCCGCCGCGATGTTCACGCAATCGATGTCGTAGAGGAAGTTTTCGGCGATGAAATCGCACATGCGTCCGACATTGCGCGACGATTGCTGGTCGAAGGGGCTGCCTGTTTCCTGGTCGGTCGGAGTTGCGAATACGAGTTGGTAAGGCTCGAACCGCACCCGCTCCAGCCGCAGCAGCAATTCGTTGACGGCATGTTCGGCCTTGGCCTGGTCGCCGGACCGGGCGTAGCGGTTCCAGCGCTCGAAATTATGGTTGTCGGACTGGTCGGTGGCTGATGTCACCAGTGTCGCGCCCGTCATCAGCCGGTGCCTTATATCGGTGGGCAGGTGCAGCCGGAAGAAATGCACCAGCGGCAGATGCGCCCCGGCATAGATGGCGTCGTCGGACAAATCGTCCATCTGGTGCGGCAGGCCACCCCAGAACAGGCACATCTCGCCGGCTGACAGCGAAATCTCGTAGTCGTTCATCCGGTAATGCACGCTGCCGCGCACGATGAAATTAACCTCGACCTGGGCGTGCCAATGCGGCTTGAGCATCACCAGCGGATTGGTGTGAAACATCTGCAGGAGCAGCGGCAGGCCTTCCACGCTGCTGGCCCCAGGCTGGTAGAACGGCCGTTCAGGCATCTTACTTTCCGCCAATTTCATATTCCCTTTGACGGCGACAGGCCTTGCCCACTGCATAGTCTAGCCACGCTCACAGTGAGAGAGCAAATGAAATGGGAGGATTTCAATGCGCATCACAATGACCTGCGCCGCGCTCGCGCTTGCCCTGGGCTCAGCCCCGGCCTTCGCGCAATCCGGCGAAATCACCGTCTGGAGCTGGAATGTCGCGGCTTCATCGCTGAAGGCGACCATTGCCGGCTTCAACAAGCAATTTCCCGACGTCAAGGTCACGGTCCAGGATCTCGGCAACCAGCCAACCTACGACAAGTCGATCGCCGGCTGCGCCGCCGGCGGCGTAGGCCTGCCCGACATCGTCACCGTCGAGAACGGTGAGGCCGAGAATTACTGGAGCCAGTTCCCCGACTGCTTCGTCGACCTGCATACGCTGGGCTACACAGCCGAAGACCAGAAAAAGTTCCCCGATTTCAAGCGCACCGAGCTGGAAGTGGGCGACAAGGCCTACGCAATGCCGTGGGATTCCGGCCCGGTGGCCGCCTTTTATCGCCGCGACTTCTACGAAAAGGCCGGCGTCGATCCGACTTCGATCAAGACCTGGGATGATTTCATCGCCGCCGGCAAGAAAATCCAGGCCGCCAACCCAGGCGTCTCGATGACCAATGCCGATTTCAACGGTGACTCGGAATTCTTCCGCATGATCTCCAACGAACAGGGCTGCGCCTATTTCTCCGAGGACGGACAATCGATCACGGTCAACCAGCCCAAATGCGTCGATGCCATGACCAAGGTCAAGGAGATGAAGGACGCCGGCATCATCTCGTCGGCCGACTGGGGCACCAAGATCACCAACAACACCGCCGGCACCGTCGCCACCCAGATCTATGGCGGCTGGTATGAGGGCACCATTCGCACCGAATCTGCCGGTGAAAACGGCAAATGGGGCGTCTATCTGATGCCGAGCCTCACCGCCGACGGGCCGCGCGCCGCCAATCTCGGCGGTTCCTCACTGGCTATCACCTCGGCGTCGAAGAACAAGGAGGCCGCCTACGCCTATCTGAAATACACGCTCGGAACCAATGAAGGCCAGATCACGATGCTGAAGGAGTTCGGCCTGGTGCCGTCCCTGATCTCGGCGCTTGACGATCCCTATGTCGCGCAAGGCCTGCCTTATTGGGGCGGCCAGGCGGTGTGGAAGGACATTCTCGGCACCTTGCCGAAGGTTGTTCCGAGCCGCGGCACGCAGTTCCAGAGCGACGCCGAAATCATCGTCCGCGCCGTGCAGACCAAGTATCTGGCCGGCGGCTACCCCGACGCCAAGACGGCACTCGACGATGCCGCAAGCCAGATCGCGGCGGCAACCGGACTGCCCGTCAAGTCATAACCTCCCAAGCCGGGTCCGGGACAGGCGTTTGCGCCGCCCGGACCTGGTCGCGGCCTGTGGGGTTCTCCCACGGGACCTGTATTTGCTGGCAAACCGGCTCCGCTGCTGCGAGGGCCATGGCCGAAGCGGCAACGAAATGAAGGAGGAGGAAGATGCGCAATCGCAACGCCACGGCCTATCGCTTCCTCACGCCCTATCTGCTGATCTTCGCGATCTTCTGGGTATGGCCGATCATCAGCTCCTTCATGATTTCCTTCCAGGCGACGCGTACCGTGCCGTGGCGGTTCGCGCCCGGCTTCAACTGGGGCCGGTTGATCGGCGATCCGGCCTTCTTCAACGCCCTGAAGAACACGCTGCTCATCCTTGTCATCCAGGTGCCGGTGATGATCTCGCTGGCGCTCGTCATGGCGGTGCTTTTGAACTCGCCGCTCTTGAAGGCGCGCGGCCTCTACCGCTTTGCCTTCTTCGCCCCGGTGGTGGTCGGCGAGGTTGCCTATTCGGCGGTGTTCCGGCTGATGTTCAACCTCGATTTCGGCATCATCAACAAGCTCCTGAACAGCATCGGCCTGCCCAAGATCGACTGGTTTTCCAACGTCACGCCGGCGATGGCGCTGATCATGATCGCGGTGACCTGGCGCTGGGCCGGTTACAACGCCATCATCCTGCTCGCCGGCATGCAGTCCATTCCCGAAGATGTCTACGAGGCGGCGACGCTCGACCGCGTCAGCAAGCTCAAGCAGTTCTTCTACATCACCCTGCCGCTGCTGAAGCCGGTCATCGTGTTCTGCCTCGTGCTGTCGATCATCGGCACCATGCAGCTGTTCACCGAACCGTTCCTGATCACCGAGCGCGGCGGGCCTGGCGGCGGCACGGAGACGCTTGGCCTGCTGCTTTACCGCCAGGGTTTTCGGTCGCTCAATTTCGGCTACGCGTCGGCCGTTGCCTACACCATGGCCGGCCTGGCGATCGCCATCACGCTGGCGCAGCTGTGGCTGACGAGGGAACCGAAATGAGTTCGCGCTCCGCAGCCAGACTGGGACGCAGCATCGCTCTGCATTTGTTCCTGACGCCGCTGGCGCTGATCTGGCTGTTTCCGTTGTGGATGATGGTCGTGTTCTCGACCATGCCGGACAACGGCATCTTCAGCCCCGGCATCGAGCTGTTGCCGCACGGCAATTTCATCGACAATTTCAACAATCTGCAGCGTGACACCAACTTCGTCGGCGCCATCGGCATCTCGGTATCGGTGGCGGTGACTTACACATTCCTGTCGGTGCTGCTGACGTCGATGGCCGGTTGGGCTCTGGCCCGCTACCAGTTTTTCGGCAAGGGCGCGGTTGTCGCCATCATCCTCGGCACCATAACGCTGCCCTATGCGGTCGTGCTGATCCCGCAATTCATCATGGTGGCGCGCGACTTCAAGCTCGCCAATACCTGGGTGGCGCTGATCGTCCCGCCGCTGTTCAATTCGCTCGGCGTGCTGTTCATGCGGCAGAGTTTTTCGATGATGCCGGACGATCTCTTCGATGCGGCGCGCGTCGAGGGCGTCAAGGAATGGCGCATCTTCCTCTTCGTCGCGCTGCCTTTGGCGCGGCCGATGCTGGCCGCACTCGCCATCATCCTGTTCCTCGCCTCCTGGAACAATTATCTGTGGCCGCTTTTGATCAACAGCCAGCCGGGTTCGATGACAGCACCCGTAGCGCTCGGCACGCTGATCGGCCTCACCAAGGTGTCATGGGGCGGCATCATGGCGGGTGCGGTGATGCTGACGGTGCCGATGCTCGTCGTCTTCGTGCTGCTGCAGCGCCATTTCATCGCCGGCATCGCCGCCGGCGCGGTCAAGTAAGGGGCAGCATGGCAACGGTCACGCTTAACAGTGTCGTCAAGCGCTTCGGCGTCTTCGAGGTCGTCCATGGCGCGAGCATCGACATCAAGGACGGCGAGTTCGTCGTCTTCGTCGGCCCCTCCGGCTGCGGAAAATCGACGCTGCTCAGGATGATCGCCGGGCTCGAGGACGTCAGCGGCGGCGAGATCGCCATCGGCGGCAAGGTGGTCAACGATGTCGAGCCGGCCGACCGCGGCATCGCCATGGTCTTCCAGTCCTACGCGCTCTATCCGCATATGAGCGTCGAACAGAACCTCTCTTTCGGCTTGCGCATGACCGGCAATCCAAAGGCCGACACCGAACGGCGGGTGACGCGGGCGGCCGAGATCCTGCGCATCAGCGAATTGATGGACAGGCGCCCGAAAAAACTCTCCGGCGGACAGCGCCAGCGCGTCGCCATCGGCCGCGCCATCGTGCGCGAACCGCAGGTGTTCCTGTTCGACGAGCCGCTCTCCAACCTCGACGCCGAATTGCGCGTCCAGATGCGCGTCGAGATCTCCCGGCTGCACAAGGAACTCGGCACGACAATGATCTATGTCACGCACGACCAGACCGAGGCGATGACGCTCGCCGACAGGATCGTCGTGATGCGCGCCGGCCATATCGAGCAGATCGGCCGGCCGCTCGATCTCTATGACAACCCCGACAATCAGTTCGTTGCGGGCTTTGTCGGGTCGCCGAAGATGAACTTCATCAAGGGCCGGGTTGTCGGGCACGATGCGGGTGGCGTCGTGGTCGATCTGGCGGGTCAGGAGAAGACCCGCATCACGCAACCGCTGACCGGCGCTGCACCCGAAATGGGCAGCCCAAAAATCGGCAGCAAGGTCATTGTCGGCGTGCGGCCCGAACATTTCGGCAATGCCGGAGAGGGCGACGCCGACCTTGTGGTTGCCATCGACGTGGTCGAGCACCTGGGCGGCACAAGTTTCCTCTACGCAAGAACGGCCAATGGTGACGACGTGGTGATCCAGCGCGACGCGACAAAGGTCCCCGACACATCAGAGATCACCGTTTCAATCCGCAAATCCTACCTGTTCGACGAAAAAGGACTGCGGCTGCGCTGACCGGCCGCCGTTTCCAGCCTTCAAGGAGAATGACAATGACCGCAACCACGCCCATTCGCTGGGGCATCCTCGGACCGGGCAGCATCGCCCAGTCCTTTGCCGGTGGCGTGGCCGATTCGCGCACCGGAAAGCTGGTCGCCATCGGTGCCCGCAATCCCGCCAAGCCTGGCCTCGCCGAGAGTTTCCCCCGCGCCCGCATCCTCGATGGCTACGATGCGCTGCTTGCTGATCCCGAAATCGATGCCGTCTACATTTCGATACCGCATCCCGGCCATGCGCAATGGGCGATCAAGGCGGCCGAGGCAGGAAAGCATGTGCTGTGCGAAAAGCCGCTGGCGCTGACCGCCTTCGAGGCCGACGCCATGATGCATGCCGCGCGCAAGGCCGGCACGTTTCTCGGCGAAGCCTTCATGTACCGGCTGCATCCGCAGACGCTGAAGCTGGTGGAACTGATCAGATCGGGCGTCATCGGCGAGATCAGAATGATCAAGTCGAGCTTTGGTTTTGCGATGCCGCGCTTCATGCCGGAGCACCGGCTCTACGCCAACGATCTCGCCGGCGGCGGCATTCTTGACGTCGGCGGCTATCCCGTCTCGATGGTGCGGTTGATTGCCGGCGCCGCGGCCGGAAAACCCTTCGCCGAGCCTGACAAGGTGGTCGGTACTGCCCATCTTGGCCAGTCCGGCGTCGACGAATGGGCCTCGGCGCTGCTGCAGTTCCCGGGTGGCATTGTCGCCGAAGCCTCCTGCAGCATCTCGCTCAACCAGGACAATGTTCTGCGCATCCTCGGCACCAAAGGCCGCATCGAAGTGCCGGACTTCTGGTTCGCCGGCGGCAACCGCGACGTTGGTCTCGGCCAGATCGACGTCATTGCATCCGATGGCACGCGCGAGACCATCAGCGTCAACGAGAAGCGCCATGTCTATTCCTTCGAGGTCGACGCAGCCGGTGAGGCCATCCGCGCCGGCGGCCAAGAATTCGCCTGGCCGGGCATGGCATGGGCGGAAAGCCTCGGCACGTTGCGCGTGCTGGACAAATGGCGGGCGGCCGCCGGCCTCGAATACGGGATCGAGAAGGCCCAGCAGCGTACCAACACCATCTCCGGCCGGCCTTTGCGATCGGGCGGCACGGCGATCGCCAAGCGCACGATCCCTGGCCTGTCGAAGCCGGCGTCGGTGCTGGCGCTCGGCTTTGAGGATTTCCGCACGTTTTCCTCAGGCTCGATCCTGCTCGATGCCTTTTTCGAGGCCGGCGGCAATCTCTTCGACACCGGTTACGTCTACGGTGGTGGTTATACCGAGAAGCTGCTTGGCGAGTGGTTGAAAAACCGTGGCGTGCGCGCGCAATCGGTGGTCATCGCCAAGGGCGCGCATTCACCGCTCTGCTATCCCGATGTGATCGGCAAGCAGCTCGACCAGTCGCTCGAACGCCTGCAGACCGACCATGTCGATGTCTACTTCATGCACCGCGACAATCCGGATGTGCCGGTCGGCGAATTCGTCGATGCGATGGATCGTGAGGTCAAGGCCGGCCGCATCCGCGGCCCGTTCGGCGGCTCGAACTGGACGATGGAACGCATGGATGAGGCGATCGCCTATGCCGAACGCACCGGCAAGCAAAAGCCCGGCGCGCTGTCCAACAATTTCTCGCTGGCTGAAATGCTGGAGCCGATCTGGGCAGGCTGCGTCACGTCCTCCACGGATGCATGGAAGGCCTGGCTGACATCCAGGCAGATGCCGAATTTCGCCTGGTCGAGCCAGGGGCGCGGCTTCTTCACCGATCGCGCAGGTCGGGACAAGCAAGACAATGAGGAACTGGTGCGGGTCTGGTACTCCGAGCGGAATTTCGGTCGCCGCGACCGGGCGATCGAACTTGCCGCGAGACTGGGCAAGAGCCCGATCCAAATTGCGCTGGCCTATGTGCTCGCTCAGCCCTTCCCATCCATCCCGCTGATCGGGCCACGCACGCTGGATGAGTTGGACGACAGCCTGCGCGCTCTCGACATCACGCTTTCGCAAGCCGATCTCGAATGGCTGGATGGCGGCAGTCTGCGCGCTGCCTAGCTGGCTGCCGGCTTAACGGTCGCGGCGTCAGGTCTCGTCATCAGGCGCCCTGACGCCACGCCTGGCCGGAGTCCGCAAATTGGCGTACATGCCTGTGGTGCGGAATTGGCTCGGCGTGATGCCGTAGCAGCGGCGGAAGACCTTTGAAAAGTAGTTCGCGTCCTCGAAGCCGCACAGGATAGCGACCTCCTTCACCGGCAGAAAATCCGCCTTGGTCAGCAGCTTCGCCGCGCGTTGCAGACGCTGCTGCAGCACGAACTCGGCAGGCGGCAAGCCTTCGCTTTCAGCAAAACAGCGTGAGAAATGGGCCCGGCTGAGGCCGCTGATCTGCACCAGATCCGCCACCGGCAGCGGCTTGTCGAGATTTGCGTTGATGTGATCGATGACCGGCTGCATAACGCTCTGTTTTTCGGCAAAGGCATGGGAGCCGAAGACATCGTCATAGAGCGCCATCGCAGCCTCGTAGGCTATCGCCGAAGCAGCGCCCGGCGAAGCGGCGCCTTTGATCAGGCGCAGGCTGCAATCGGCAAGATGATCGATCGTCGCCGGCTGCAGCCGAAATACAGGACCCGAGACGCTGAGGATCGACTTGTGAATGCGCAACGCCTCCTCGCCGTTCATCGAAATCCAGAAATACTCCCAGCGCTCGTCCTCAGCCAGCCAGTAGCGGTGGTTGTGCGGCACCAGCACCAGCAATGTGTCGTTCTTCTGCAGGCGGTAATTGCGGTTCTCGTAGCGCAGCCGGCCAGTCCCGCTGATCGTGTGCTGGAGCACGGTGAACGGCGTCTGGCCGCGCTTTCGCCCATCCCAGTCGTAGATCTCGTCCTCGCGCACTTCATAGCCCGTGCTCGTCGGCATGGCATGCAGGCGCTGGCGGCCGCGCGGCAGCGAGATCGTGCGCATGGACTGTCCGTTTTGTATCAAATCCTGCAGCACAAAATTACCCCCGAAAGCATAATCCTTCTCTGGTCGCGCTCGCGAATAAGCGCATAATCCCCGTCGAAAAGCGAGAGAGATCCGCAGTCGAGGAGCGGACGGGGAGGTTGGCGAGCCCGATTCCGGCTTGTCCTGCATACATGTCGGCATGTGGCTACAGCTTCCCATTGTCATTCCTTGCCTGCAATTCGAAGTGGAATGAGGTGCGGCTGATGAGTTTCAAAATCGCTATCATCGGCGCGGGCAGCGTCGGCTTCACCAAGAAATTGTTCACCGACATCCTGTGCGTGCCCGAATTCGAGGACATCGAATTCGCGCTGACCGATGTCAGCGAGCACAACCTTCAGATGATCAAGGCGATCCTCGACAAGATCGTCGAGGCAAACAGATTGCCGACCAGGGTGACGGCGACGACCGACCGCCGCCAGGCTCTCGAAGGCGCTCGCTACGTCATCAGCTGCGTGCGGGTCGGCGGTCTCGAAGCCTATGCCGACGATATCCGCATTCCCCTGAAATATGGCATCGACCAATGCGTCGGCGACACGATCTGTGCCGGCGGCATTCTCTATGGCCAGCGCAACATCCCGGTGATCCTGGATTTCTGCAAGGACATGCGCGAGGTCGCCGAGACGAACGTCAAGTTCCTGAACTACGCCAACCCGATGGCGATGAACACCTGGGCGGCGATCGAATACGGCAAGGTCGACACTGTTGGGCTCTGCCACGGCGTCCAGCACGGCGCCGAGCAGATCGCCGAGGTGCTTGGCGCCAAGTCCACGCAGGAGCTCGACTATGTCTGTTCCGGCATCAACCACCAGACCTGGTTCATCGGCCTGCGCCTGAACGGCCGCTCCATCGGCAAGGACGAACTGGTGGCTGCCTTCGAGGCGCATCCCGTCTATTCCAGGCAGGAGAAACTGCGCATCGATGTCCTGAAGCGCTTCGGCGTCTATTCGACCGAAAGCAACGGCCATCTTTCCGAATATCTGCCCTGGTACCGCAAACGTCCCGACGAGATCACGCGCTGGATCGATATGTCCGACTGGATCCATGGCGAGACTGGCGGCTATCTCCGTTACTCCACCGAAACCCGCAACTGGTTCGAGACGGAATATCCGCAGTTCCTCGAAGCGGCGTCCAAGCCGATCGACCGGGAGAAGCGCTCCAACGAGCATGCCAGCCACATATTGGAGGCGCTGGAGACCAACCGGGTCTATCGCGGCCACTTCAACGTCAAGAACAATGGCGTGATT
Organism: Mesorhizobium sp. M0227; assembly: GCF_040321855.1. Lineage (NCBI taxonomy): Bacteria > Pseudomonadati > Pseudomonadota > Alphaproteobacteria > Hyphomicrobiales > Phyllobacteriaceae > Mesorhizobium > Mesorhizobium sp. M0227. The sequence goes on from NZ_JAMYSJ010000029.1 coordinate 31,627, forward strand.
ACCAACCTGCCGCAGGACGCCATCATCGAGTCGCCGGGCTTCGTCGACCGTTTTGGCATCAACATGGCCGCCGGCATCACGTTGCCGGAAGCCTGCGCCGCCACCTGCATCGCTTCGATCAACGTCCAGCGCATGTCGGTGCATGCCGCGATATCAGGCGACATCGATCTTCTGAAGCTCGCCGTGCTGCATGACCCATTGGTCGGCGCGGTTTCGACGCCGGAGGAGGTCTGGCAGATGGTCGACGAAATGGTCGTCGCCCAGGCGGCTTGGCTGCCGCAATATGCCCATGCGGTTCCGGCCGCAAGGGAGCGGCTGTCGACATCTCAGGTGAAGACCCGCGAGTGGGCGGGCGCCGCACGGCGCAGCGTTCGCTCGATCGAGGAATTGCGCGCCGAAAAAGCCGCGCTGAAGCAAGCCGGCTGAGACGGGCCGGCTGAAAATTCATGCGGTGATGGTGGATCCATGGGAGGCGGATCCACTGCCACGAAGCCGTTTGAATTCGAGAAGAGGCGGAGCGGGTGCAAACGCTCCGGACAAACAAGAGGGAGAGAGACCGTGAGGAATTTACGCAATATCGGCCTTGCTGCCGGACTGACGCTGAGCGTCTCGGCACTCAGTGCTTACGCTTCCGAGCCGACGGTTCCGCCGGCGCCGACACCGTTTCCCGCCGAAGGCAAGATCAACTATGTCGCGCGAGACTCGATCCTGGAGTTCAAGCCGCTCCCCGAATATCACGAGCCCGACTGGGTCACCGAGAAATACGTCAAGACCGGCAAGCTGCCGCCGGTGAAAGACAGGCTGCCGAAAGATCCGCTGGTCTTCAAGACAGGCAACATGCAGGACGGCATCGGCGTCTATGGCGATACGATGCGCCACGTCATCGGCGGGCGGCCGGAAGGCTGGAACTACGGCGCCGGTCAGACGCAAGGCTGGGGCGGCATCGACATCGGCCTCTCCGAATGCCTGACGCGCACCGCCCCGCTGTTCCAGGTCGAGGCCAAGGACACCGAGCCGCTGCCGAACCTGGCCAGGAGCTGGGATTGGTCGAGCGATGGCCACAGGCTGACCATGCACCTCATCGAAGGAGCGAAGTGGTCGGACGGCGTGCCCTTCAATGCCGACGACGTCATGTTCTACTGGGACGACGAGGTGGTCGATCCTAACGTCTCGCCGCTGAACGGTGCGACGCCGGAAACCTTCGGCGTCGGCACGACGCTGAAGAAGATCGACGACTACACCGTCGAATGGACCTTCAAGGATGCCTTCCCGAAGCAGTACCTGTACGCCATGGCCTACGGCACCTTCTGTCCGGGCCCCGCGCACATCCTGAAGCCGCAGCATCCGAAATACTCGAAGAATACCTATGATCAGTTCAAAAATGCCTTCCCGCCGGAATTCATGAACATGCCGGTGATGGGTGGCTGGGTGCCGGTCGAATACCGGCCGGACGACATCATCGTCATGCGCCGCAATCCCTATTACTGGAAGGTCGACGAAAAGGGCAATCAACTGCCCTATCTCAACGAACTGCACTACAAGCTGTCGACCTGGGCCGACCGCGATGTCCAGGCGGTGGCCGGCGCGGCCGATTTTTCCAATTTGGAGCAGCCGGAAAACTTCGTCGCCTCGCTGAAGCGTGCGGCAGAGGCGAACGCGCCGGCCCGTCTTGCTTTCGGCCCGCGGCTCATCGGCTACAATCTGCGCTTTAATTTTTCCGCCAATGGCTGGGGCAATCCGGACGAACGCGGCCAGGCGATCCGCGAGTTGAACCGCAACGAGGATTTCCGCAAGGCCGTCACCATGGCGCTCGACCGCAAGGCGCTCGGCGACTCGCTGGTCAAGGGACCGTTCACCGCCATCTATCCCGGCGGCCTGTCGTCAGGAACCAGCTTCTACGACCGCGCTTCGACGGTCTACTACCCCTTCGACCTCGAGGGCGCCAAGGCCGAACTCGCCAAGGCCGGCCTCACGGATACGGACGGCGACGGCTTCGTGAATTTCCCTTCCGGCACCGCCGGCGGCAAGAATGTCGAGATCGTGATGCTGGTCAACAACGACTACACGACCGACAAGAGCCTTGCCGAAGGCGTCGTCGCCCAGATGGAAAAGCTCGGGCTTCGGGTCGTGCTCAACGGCCTCAACGGGACCCAACGCGACGCTTCGCAATATTCCGGCCGCTTCGATTGGCTGGTCCGTCGCAACGAACAGGAACTGACGTCGGTGGTGCAGAACACCGTGCAGCTTGCCCCGGTCGGTCCGCGCACCAGCTGGGACCATCGTGCGCCGGAGAACGGCGAGGTCGATGTGATGCCGTTCGAAAAGGACCTCGTCGACATCGTCAACAAGTTCGTCTCCACCCAGGACAATGACCAGCGCGCCAGCCTGATGAAACAATTCCAGAAGATCTCGACGGAGCACGTCTACAATGTCGGCCTGACGGAGTATCCCGGCGCGCTGATCGTCAACAAGCGTTTCTCGAACATCCCACAGGGCACGCCGATCTTCATGTTCAACTGGGCCGAGGATTCGATCATCCGCGAACGGGTCTTTGTCGCGGCCGACAAGCAGGCGAAATACGAATTGTTCCCGCAAGAACTGCCCGGCAAACCCGGAGAGAAGGGGCCGATGAATTAGGTTTACCTCCCTGACTGAGAGACCTCCGGCCGCGCCGCTGGCGCGGCCGGACAAACCAACCTCCGGACGCAACCAAGGGCGCGATCGGCGAGACGAGGAAACGAACCGTCCATGCTGCGATTCCTGCTCACGCGAATAGCGTCGGCAATCCCGGTCCTCGCCATTTTGAGCCTGGCCACATTTGCCATCATCCAGGCGCCGCCGGGCGATTATGCCGACTACATCCGCTCGCAGGCGATCAACCAGGGTGGAGCCTCCTTCGCCGAGGCCGACGCGCAGGCAAAGGCCTACCGCATCGAGCATGGTCTCGATAAGCCGCTTCCCCTCCAGTATCTCAACTGGATCGGCGGCATCGTCACCCGAGGCGATTTCGGCTACAGCCTCTATTACAACAAACCGGTCGCCGACGTGGTCGGCGAGCGCCTGCCGCGCACGCTTCTCCTGGCGCTGGTCTGCCATCTGCTGGCTTCGGTGCTGGGCATAACATTCGGCATATGGGCGGCGACCCGGCAATACACCTGGATCGACTCGGCGCTGTCGGCCATCTCCTTCCTCGGCATGACGGTGCCGCGCTTCCTGATGGCGTTGATCATCGTCTATCTCCTGGTCTTCCAATTCAACGTGTCGGAGATCGGCTCATTCTTCTCGCCGCAATATGGGGGCGCGCCGTGGTCGTGGGCCAAATTCGTCGATCTGGTCAAGCATGTCTGGCCGGTGGTGGCGATCGCGACTTTCGGCGGGCTCGCCTACAATATGCGCGTCATGCGCGGCAATCTGCTCGATACGCTGAACGCGCAATATGTCGAGACGGCAAGGGCCAAGGGGCTGACCGGCGCCGCCGTCGTCATGCGCCACGCCGTGCCTAACGCACTGCACCCGCTCATCATGTATCAGGGTGTGGTGCTGCCTTACATGTTGACCGGCGAAATCGAGACGGCGATCATCTTCGCGCTGCCGACTGTCGGCCCGGCGATCGTCGGCTCCATGGCTGTCGGCGATGTCTATGTCACCGCCACCTTCATGATGGTGCTGTCGGCGACGCTGATCGTCGGCAACATCATCGCCGACATGCTGCTCGTGCTGCTCGATCCGCGCGTGCGCCAGTTCGGGGAGCGCTGAGATGCTGGCGCGCGATCCATCCCCTCCACCGCTGCCGGCCGAAGGTCGCATCGTAGCCAAACCGGCGCGCGGTAACGAAAGCTACCTCGCCCTTGTCTGGCGCCGGCTGAAGCGCTCCTGGACCGGCATGGCCGGGCTCTGGCTCGTCGTGCTGCTGCTGGTGATGGCCGTGTTCGCCGAGTTCATCGCGCCAATGGACCCGAAGGTGACGGATGTCGGCTTCGCGCCTCCGCAGGTGCCTGTTTTCCATGACAGAGATGGCGGTTTCGTCGCGCGGCCGAGGGTCTATGCGCTGGCCGATTCGGCGGACCTCGATCCGGTCACTTTCCAGCCCGTCGTCGGTCCCGACTACGATCATCCAAGGCTGCTTGGTTTCTTCGTGCATGGCGCGCCTTACAAGCTCTTCGGGCTGTTGCCGGCGGACCGGCATCTGTTCGGCTCGCTGGACGGCCAGCCGGTGCATTTCCTGGGCACCGACAAGTTCGGCCGCGACGTGCTGTCGCGTGCCATCCATGGCTCGCGCGTCTCGCTAATGATCGCGCTGACGGTCGTCTTCATCATCACCGTCATCGGCACCACCGTCGGCATGGTCTCCGGCTATTTTGGCGGCAGGTTCGATGTCTGGATGCAGCGCTTCGTCGAACTGGTGCTCGCCTTCCCGCAGCTGCCGCTCTATCTGGCGCTGACGACGCTGATCCCGGTCACCGCTCCCACCAACGTCTTCCTCGCTTTCGTCATCATCGTCATGTCGGCCTTGGGTTGGGCGCAGATGTCTCGCGAGGTGCGCGGCAAGACTTTGGCGCTGGCGCGGATCGAGTATGTGCGCGCCGCCATGGCGGTCGGCGCCACCGACCGTCGCATCATCATGCAGCACATCTTTCCCAATGTGATGAGCCATGTGATTGTCGCCGTGACGCTGGCGATCCCGACGGTGGTGCTGCTCGAATCCTTCCTCGGTTTCCTCGGCTTCGCCGTCAAGCCGCCGCTGATCTCGTGGGGTCTGATGCTGCAGGACACCGCGACCTATTCCGTCATCGGCACCTATCCCTGGATCCTGTCGCCGGTCGGTTTCGTGCTCGTCACCGTCTTTGCCTTCAACGCGCTGGGCGATGGCCTGCGCGACGCTGTCGACCCTTATTGAGGTGCCTGAGATGTCCGTCGCGCTCGCCGAATCCTTCGCACCAACCGTCCGTCACGACCATGACGGACGCCGGGGCCAGCCGATCATCGACGCCCGCAACGTCGCCGTGGCCTTCAAGGTCGAGCATGGCGTCGTCGACGCGGTCAAGGACATCTCGTTTCAGCTCTATCGCGGCGAGACGATCGCCATCGTTGGCGAATCCGGTTCGGGCAAGTCGGTGACGGCGCGCACCGTCATGGGCCTTCTGTCGCGGCGCGCCACCGTGTCCCCCGGATCGAGCGTCTGCTATGACGGGCAAAACATCCTGAAATTTCCCGAGAGCGCCCGGCGCAAGCTGCGCGGCAACCGCATCTCGATGATCTTCCAGGAGCCGATGAGCTCGCTCAACCCGATCTATACGGTCGGCAGCCAGATCGTCGAGGCGATCCGGGTGCATCGCAAAGTCAGCCGCAAGCAGGCCTGGGCGCGCGCACTGGAACTTCTGCAGCATGTGCAGATTCCCGATCCCGCCGCGCGGCTCAAGCAATACCCGCACCAGCTATCGGGCGGGCAACGCCAGCGGGTGATGATCGCCATGGCGCTGGCCAACAATCCCGATGTGCTGATCGCCGATGAGCCGACCACAGCGCTCGATGTCACCGTCCAGGCGCAGATCCTGAACCTGATCCGCAGCCTGCAAAAAGAGCTGCGCATGGCGGTGATCCTGATCACCCACGACCTGACCGTGGTGCGCCAGTTCTCCGACTACGTTTATGTCATGCAGCATGGCGAAATGTGCGAGCACAACGTCACCGAACGGCTGTTCGCCAATCCACAGCACCCCTATACGAGACGGCTGCTGGCTTCCGAGCCGCATGGGCAGCCGAAGCCGCTGCCGGAGGGCTGCGGCATCATTCTCGAAGCCAGCGGCGTGCGCGTCTCATTCATGCTGCGCCACGGCACCTTCCTGAAACCGGACTGGCGAGAGCTGGTCGCCGTCGACGATCTCGGCCTGAAACTCTGTCGCCATGAGACGCTGGGGCTGGTCGGCGAATCCGGCTCCGGCAAGACCACCTTCGGCCAGGCCTTGCTCCGGTTGATCGACGCCAAGCGCGGCGAGATCCATTTCGACGGCAAGCCGATCCATGGCCTATCGCGTGCCGAGATGCAGCCGCTGCGCTCGCGCATGCAGATCGTCTTCCAGGATCCGTTCTCCTCGCTCAACCCGCGCATGACGATCGGCCAGATCATCGAGGAAGGGCTGATCGTCAACAGCATAGGGGCGACGCGGCGCGAGCGGGTCGAACGGGTGCGCGACGCGCTGGTCAGCGCCGGCATGCCGGGCGATATACTGTCGCGGTTTCCGCATGAATTCTCCGGCGGCCAGCGGCAGCGCATCGCCATCGCTCGCGCCATAGCGCTCGAACCCGAATTCATCCTGCTCGACGAGCCGACATCGGCGCTCGACCTCTCCGTCCAGGCGCAGATTGTCGACCTCCTGCGCAAGCTGCAGGACGAGCGCGGCCTCAGCTACCTCTTCATCTCGCACGACCTCAAGGTGGTGCGCGCACTGTGCCACCGCGTCATCGTCATGCAGAACGGCAAGATCGTCGAGCAGGGCCCCGTCGACGACGTCCTGTCCAATCCCAAGACCGCCTACACCGAACGGCTCGTCAGGGCCGCTTTCGACGTGGCCTGAACATATGCCGGAGGTTAGCATGGCAAGAAGTCCCAAGATCACGTTCATCGGCGCCGGCTCGACGGTGTTCATGAAGAACATTGTCGGCGACGTGCTGCAGCGCCCGTCGCTTTCCGGCGCGACGATCGCGCTGATGGACATCAATCCGCAACGGCTGGAAGAGAGCGCCATTGTCGTCAACAAGCTGATCGCGACGTTGGGCGTCAAGGCGAAGACCGAGACCCATTCGGACCAGCGCAAGGCGCTGGCCGACGCCGATTTCGTCGTCGTCGCCTTCCAGATCGGCGGCTATGAGCCCTGCACGGTCACCGACTTCGAGGTGCCGAAGAAATACGGCCTGCGCCAGACGATCGCCGACACGCTGGGCGTCGGCGGCATCATGCGCGGTTTGAGAACCGTGCCACATCTTTGGAAGGTCTGCGAAGATATGCTCGCCGTCTGCCCGCAGGCGATCATGCTGCAATATGTCAACCCGATGGCGATCAACACCTGGGCGATAGCGGAGAAATACCCTGACATCAGGCAGGTCGGTCTCTGCCATTCGGTGCAGGGTACGGCAATGGAGCTGGCGCACGATCTCGACCTTCCGTACGAAGAGATCCGCTATCGCTCGGCCGGCATCAACCACATGGCGTTCTATCTGAAGTTCGAGCATCGCCAGCCGGACGGTTCCTACCGCGACCTTTATCCCGATCTCGTGCGCGCCTATCGCGAAGGCCGCGCGCCCAAGCCCGGCTGGAATCCGCGCTGTCCCAACAAGGTGCGCTACGAGATGCTGACCCGGCTCGGCTATTTCGTCACCGAGAGCTCGGAACATTTCGCCGAATACACGCCCTATTTCATCAAGGAAGGCCGCCCGGACCTGATCGAGAAGTACGGCATCCCGCTGGACGAATATCCCAAGCGCTGCATCGAGCAGATCGAGCGCTGGAAGGGGCAGGCGGAAGCCTATCGCTCGGCCGACCGCATCGAGGTCGAGCAGTCCCGGGAATATGCCTCCTCGATCATGAATTCTGTCTGGACCGGCGAACCTTCGGTGATCTACGGCAACGTCCGCAACAATGGCTGCATCACCTCGCTGCCCAGGGACTGTGCCGCCGAAGTGCCGTGCCTAGTCGATGCCTCCGGCATCCAGCCGACCTATATCGGCGAGCTGCCGCCGCAATTGACCGCGCTGATCCGCACCAACATCAACGTGCAGGAACTGACGGTGCGGGCGCTGATGACGGAGAACCGCGAGCACATCTACCATGCGGCGATGATGGATCCGCATACTGCGGCCGAACTCGATCTCGATCAGATCTGGTCACTGGTCGACGATCTCCTCGCCGCCCACGGCGACTGGCTGCCAGCCTGGGCGCGTGTGAGGCGCAAGATCGAAGCCGCCTGACGACCTATTTCGGATCGTCGGGGTCCGTTTCTTCCTCGTCGTCGCGGGCCTTGATGACATAGGCGCCCTTCAGCCAGCGGTTGAGGTCGATGTCCTTGCAGCGCGTCGAGCAGAACGGAAAGGTGTCGCGCGCCGAGGGCTTGCCGCATTCGGGGCAGGGGCGCTTCGGGCGCAAGGGTGTGACCTTGGAGTCGGAATTCACAGCCGGGGTCCCGCCAGCCAGCCGCCATGCACCTTGAAGCCCTCGCCGCTCAACAGCGCCACGGTCTCATAGAGCGGCAGCCCGACGATATTGGTGTAGGAACCGACCAGCTTGACGACGAAGGCACCAGCGAGGCCCTGGACGGCGTAACCACCCGCTTTGCCGCGCCATTCGCCCGACGCGACATAGGCGTCGATCTCCTCGCGCGGCAGCCGCTTGAAGCGCACCCGCGTCTCGACCAGCCGCTGACGCAGCTTGCCGCCCGGGGTGATCAGGCAGATGCCGGAATAGACCCGGTGCGAACGGCCCGACAACAGCCCGAGGCAGTTGGCGGCGTCGTCGAGGGTTTCTGCCTTGGGCAGGATGCGCCGCCCGACGGCGACGACCGTATCCGCGGCCAGCACGAAGCCCGGCGCGTAGTCGGCTTCGGTTTTCAGCGACGCGAACGCCTTCTCGGCCTTTTCCTTCGACAGCCGCTTGGCCAGCGAGCGCGGATGCTCTGCACGCAGCGGCGTTTCGTCGACATCGGCCGGCAGCACGCGGTCCGGCTCGATGCCGGCCTGCTGCAAGAGCTCGATTCGGCGCGGCGAACCCGAGGCAAGCACCAGCTTCTGCAAAATGCTCATCGCGGACCAGTCGGGCTTTGCTTACTTGAAACGATAGGTGATGCGGCCCTTGGTCAGGTCGTATGGCGTCATCTCGACCAGAACCTTGTCGCCGGTCAGCACGCGGATGCGGTTCTTGCGCATGCGGCCGGCCGTATGGGCGATGATTTCGTGTTCGTTTTCGAGCTTTACCCGGAACATCGCGTTCGGCAACAATTCCGTCACGACACCCGGAAACTCGAGGACTTCTTCCTTCGGCATTCGATACCTTTGCTTGGATGGTAGTTCCAGCGCCCTGGCCGGAATTTCGGCGGAACCTATATGATAATCGTCCGCTTGTGAACACGCTTAATCGGCGGCCTCCGGAGGTGTGAATCGACGCCCGATCCGCGCTTTCAGGCGCTCGCGCACGTCCCGGTAGGCCGCCATGATCTGTTCGCGCGTGCCGGCGGCGTCGGTCGGGTCCGGCGTCGGCCAGTATTCGACCTCGACAGCGAGCGAGCGGGTGAGTTCAAGTGCGGCGTGGTGCGCTTCCGGCGCCAGCGTGACGATGAGGTCGAAATAATCGTCCTCGAGATCGTCCATGGTCCGTGGGTGACGCTCGCCCAACGACAGGCCTTCCTCGGCAAGCACCGCATCGACGAACGGATCGCGCTCGCCGGCGCGAACGCCGGCCGAAGCGACAAAGATGGCGGCGGGCAGCATGCGGCGCGCCAGCTGCTCTGCCATTGGCGAGCGCACGGCATTCATGCCGCACAGGAACAGGATCGAACGGGGCAGGGCGCCGGGTGCCAGGGCTAGCCCCGCCAGTGCAGTACGCAGACCAGCGTGAACAGCCGGCGCGCCGTATCGAAGTCTATGTCGATCTTGCCGGATAGCCGGTCCATCAGCGTCTGCGAACCTTCATTGTGCAGGCCGCGGCGGCCCATGTCGATCGCCTCGATGTGGCTCGGCGTCGAGGAACGGATGGCGTCGTAGTAGCTTTCGCAGATCATATAGTAATCCTTGACGATGCGCCTGAGCGGCGTCAGCGACAGGATATGAGTGACGACGGCGGTGCCATCCTCGCGCGCCACGGCAAACACCAGGCGCTGCTCGGCCAGCGACAGTTTCAGCCGGTAAGGGCCGTCGCCGCTGTCATTGACGGGCTGAAAACTGTTCTCCTCGATCAGGTCGAAGATCGCCACCGCGCGTTCATGCTCGACATCGGGTGTCGACCGGCCGATCGATTCATCGAGTTCGACATCGATCAGCCTGGCGCGGGTTTGATCGGGGCCAGACATCGCCGCCTACATGTTCAACCGTATGGCGACGGAGCGTCCATGCGCCTCAAGGCCTTCCGCCTTGGCGAGCGCAATCGCCGCCGGCGCCAAGATACGCAACTGCTCCGGTCCAAGCTTGAGGATCGACGTGCGCTTGACGAAATCGAGCACGGAAAGGCCCGACGAGAAACGCGCCGATCTGGCCGTCGGCAGCACATGATTGGAACCACCGACATAGTCGCCGATGGCTTCCGGCGTGTGGCGGCCGAGAAAGACGGCACCGGCATTGCGCATCCGCGCCAGGAAACCCTCGGTATCGTCGATGGCCAGTTCGACATGTTCGGCGGCGATGCGGTCGACCAGCGGCAGCGCGGATTCAATGGTTGGAACCAGGATCACGGCGCCAAAATCGCGCCAGCTCGCCGCAGCCGTTTCGGCCCGCGGCAGGCTCTGCAACTGGCGCTCGACCGCTTGTTCGACAGCGATGCCGAAGGCCGGATCGTCGGTGACCAGGATCGACTGCGCCGATGTGTCGTGCTCGGCCTGGGCGAGCAGGTCGGCAGCGATCCAGTCCGGATCATTGCTGCCGTCGGCCACGACGAGCACTTCCGAGGGACCGGCGATCATGTCGATGCCGACGGTGCCGAATACCTGGCGCTTGGCCGCCGCGACATAGGCATTGCCCGGGCCGACGATCTTGGCGACCGGCTTTATAGTCCGGGTGCCGTAGGCAAGGGCGGCGATCGCCTGCGCGCCGCCGACTCGGTAGATTTCCGACACGCCTGATATGTCGGCCGCCACCAGCACCAGCGGATTGATGATGCCGCCCGGCGCCGGTACGACCATGACGATGCGCTCGACGCCGGCCACCTTGGCCGGCACGGCGTTCATCAGCACCGAGCTTGGATAGCTCGCCGTGCCGCCCGGCACATAGAGCCCGACCGCCTCGACCGCCGTCCAGCGCCAGCCGAGCTCGACGCCGGCGGCATCCGTATAGCGGTCATCCTTTGGTCGCTGCCGCTCATGATGCGAGCGGATGCGGTCGCGCGCGAATTCCAGCGCCTCGATCGTCTTTGGATCGGCGGCCGTGTAGGCCTGGGCGATGTCGTCCTTCGAGACGGCGATGCCCAATCCAGTCAGATCGGCGCGATCGAATTTCTGTGAATAGTCGATCAGCGCCGCGTCGCCTTCGGCGCGCACGCGCGCGATGATGTCGCGCACCGCGGCATCAACGTCGGCGGACACTTCCCGCTTGGTCAACAGGAAGGCGGCGAAACGCTGCTCGAAATCGGCGTCGGACTGACGAAGCTTGATGGCCATCGGACGCTCAGGCCTTGTGGATGGGGCGCGAGGTGGCTTCCCACGCCCCGCCAATATCGGCAAGGCGCGCCTCGATGCATTCGACGTCGAGCATGATCGTGCCGCCGCCGGCAAAGATCAGCTCGACGATGCCCGCCGGCTTGCTGATCTCGATGAAGCTGATCGCCAGCAGCGACAGGACCTCATTGGGCTTGTCGCGGGCGATGCCGTTGGTCTTGGCGCCGAGCACCCGGTCGAAATGCAGCACCGCCTGCCGCCGCTCATTGTGCTGGCGAAACAGGCCGGATTTGGCCTCCCAGACGAAACGGTTCATGGTCAGCAGGAAACGCTTGGCCGCAGGCAGGAATTCGAGGTCGCTGACCTTCATCACGGCATCCTGGACATGGGCCGAAACGATGCTCAGATCCTGATCGTCGAGCGCGATAAGCTTAAGGGCAGTCATGCGGATTTCGCACCTGAAGGTTGATAACTGAACCTTCTGTTAGGCGGTCTTTCCCGTCCGCGCAACCGCACCGCGAGGCCTTGCGATTGGCCTATGCGGAAATCCGCTCGATCACCGCGCCGCAGTTGGATAGCTTTTCTTCCAGCCGCTCGAAGCCACGGTCGAGATGATAGACCCGGTTGACCGTGGTCTCGCCTTCCGCCGCCAGGCCGGCGATGACCAGCGAGACAGAGGCGCGAAGATCGGTCGCCATGACCGGCGCGCCCTTCAGTTTCGGCACGCCGTCGACGATCGCCGTCTGGCCCGAAAGGGTGATGTGAGCGCCGAGCCGCGCCAGTTCCTGCACATGCATGAAGCGGTTCTCGAAGATCGTCTCGGTGATCCGCGACTTGCCCTTGGCCATCGTCATCAGGCCCATGAACTGCGCCTGCAAATCGGTCGGGAAGGCCGGAAACGGCGCCGTCGTCACGTCGACCGGCGCAATGCCGGCGCCGTTGCGCCTCACACGAATGCCGGAATTGGTCGGCGTGATCTCCGCACCCGTCTGGGCGATCACGTCCAGTGCGGTCTGCAGCAGATCCGGACGCGCACCTTCGAGCACGACGTCGCCGCCGGTCATGGCGACGGCCATGGCATAGGTGCCGGTCTCGATGCGGTCGGGAATGACGCGTACGCGCGCACCGGAGAGCGATTCGACGCCGTCGATGGTGATTGTCGGCGTGCCGGCGCCGGAAATCTTCGCACCCATGGCATTGAGGCACTCGGCGAGGTTGACGATCTCGGGCTCGCAAGCCGCGTTTTCCAGCACCGTCTCGCCCTTGGCGAGCGCCGCGGCCATCATCAGCACATGGGTGGCGCCGACCGAGACCTTCGGGAAGATATAGCGGTTGCCGACAAGGCGGCCATTCCTTGTCTTGGCGATGACATAGCCGGTGTCGACGTCGATGTCGGCACCCAGCGCCTGCAGGCCCTCGAGGAACAGATCGACCGGCCGCGTGCCGATGGCGCAACCGCCCGGCAGCGACACTTTTGCTTCGCCCATGCGGGCCAGCAGCGGGCCGATCACCCAGAACGAGGCGCGCATCTTCGACACCAGCTCGTAGGGCGCTGTGGTGTCGACGATGTTGCGGGCGGAGAAGTTGATGGTGCGCGAATAGCCCTCATTCTGCTTCTCGCGGCGGCCATTGACCGAATAATCGACGCCGTGGTTGCCCAGGATGCGGATCAGTTGCTCGACATCGGCCAGATGCGGCACGTTTTCCAGCGTCAGCGTGTCGTCGGTCAAAAGCGAGGCGATCATCAAAGGCAACGCCGCGTTTTTCGCGCCCGAGATCGGAATGCTTCCGGAGAGCTGGTTGCCCCCGACAATTCTGATGCGATCCATGGAAGAAAGTCCCTCTCGGCCAAACAGGGCCGGTTCAATCGTTTGAGTAGCGGCCCGTCTAGACCATTGGCCGATCTGGTTCAAGAATTACGCTGGTTCAAGAAATGGGATTTCGCCCACCCCGGGCCAAGAGTGGCCGATTTGAGTTAATCTTTTTGTATTTCCTTCGATGCAGCGAGCCCGTCCGGCCGTTGATCTGCATCTCCGGTGCGCCGCGAGCGTGACTGCGCCTTGCGCTTCTGCAGATTGGCGCGCAATTGCTCTGCCAGCCGATCCTTGCGGATTGTTGCGCTGTTATTCGGTGGACCATCCTTTTTCACTGGAATTGCCTTGTCATCCATTGTCCCGCTCTGGCCCGTGAGCAGCCAGCCCGCCATTCAGGGATAGCCAACATTGTGGCGCCCCCATGTCATTAAAAGCTATCCGGCAAAGGCTTTCACAGAAGCGTTGCGCTTGGCCTTGCGCTTGCCGGTTCGATATGGCAGAAGCCCCGCCATCAGCGGCTGCGGTAGCTCAGTGGTAGAGCACTCCCTTGGTAAGGGAGAGGTCGAGAGTTCAATCCTCTCTCGCAGCACCAGTTTCCAACATCCTTGTTGCCGCACATTCGTCCTCTGCATTTGCAAGGGCGAGGCGGCTACACGGGAACGGCGCGGCCGTCGTGCTGGCGGACCTCATCAGCGGTGCATTGCTCCAGAAAATGGCTGCCACAGGCAACTCCAGCCGAAGCGCATTCCCGGCAAGACACGATTCGTTAACCAAGATGCTGTTCATCGACATGACGTATTGTGGCATGGATGCCCGTCTGCGTCGGTCAAGTCCATGCTTGTCAGGAAGAGGGCCGAAAGGCTCCTGATCTGGGCGGAACCTAAAACCGCCCGAAACAAAAGAACGTGCAAGGCATGAACGTGAGCGAAAACGTGCAAAACGCCCCCGGTGCTTCCCGTCTTTGGACACTGCCGGCCATCATGGCAGCGTTCTTATGTCTGTTCGTTACCGGCGCGTTCGCGGAGACGCGTGCTTTGAAGATTCAACATCTCCATACGGGCGAGAAGGCTGAAATCGTGTTCAAGCGCAATGGGCGCTATGATCCGGCGGGATTGAAGAAGATCAATTTGATGCTGCGCGACTGGCGTCGCAACGAACCGACGAAGATGGATCCGCGCCTGCTCGATCTTGTCTGGCAGGCCTATCGCGCCAGCGGCTCGACAGCCTATATTCACGTGGTCAGCGCCTATCGGTCGCCAGCGACGAACGCCATGCTGCGCAGCCGCTCGAAGGGCGTGGCTCGGGAAAGCCAACACATGGTTGGCCGCGCGATGGACTTCTTCCTGCCGGATGTGCCGCTGAAGAAGCTGCGCGACATCGGCCTCAAGATGCAGGGCGGCGGCGTAGGCTATTACCCGACCTCCGGCTCGCCTTTCATACATATGGATGTCGGCAATGTGCGGCATTGGCCTGGCATCAGCCGCCAGGAACTCGCAAGGGTATTCCCGAACGGCAATACGCTGCATGTGCCGAGCGACGGCAAACCGCTGCCCGGTTATGGGCAGGCGTTTGCCGCCTACAAGTCGCGCAAGGGCACCGGCGCGCCCAACATCGACCTGGCAAGTGCCGACGGCGGCCAACGCAGGCCGCGCGGCCTGCTGGCGACGCTTTTGGGCGGGCGCGGCGCGGACGAGACCGATGATGTCGCCGAAGCGGTGCCGGCGCCACGCAAGCCGGCCAAGTCCGTTGAACCCAGGCCCGCCGGCATCGCGATCGTGCCGCCGCAGGATGCCCAGCGCGCTGACATCCAGATGGCTTCCGTCGATCGGGTCGAAGAATCGTCGATTGGGCCGGAAGGAAAGACGCCTGAAGCGATCGTCATGGCGATGGCGCCGGGCTCAGTGCCGCTGCCAGCCTTCGCCCCGCGCACCGGGCCAACGACCAGCATTCCGACCCCGCAAATCGCGCAACTTGCAACAGCCAACGCTTCCACGGCGCGGGCCGAACTGGCCAATCCAGCGGCAACCGATGCTGAAATTCCCTCGGGCAAGTCGGATGCCGGCCCCGCGAGCGGCGCGCCGGACCTTGTGGCGCTCAACATCCCGTTGCCGACATGGCGACCGGAAAGCTTGACAAGCCCGATGCGCCAGCCTGAAGCAGACAAAGCCGGCGATGCGGTCGCTGCCTTGCTGGCCTTGAACCACGCCGATGACGGCCACAATGGGTTGGCCGGCCAGCGGGTCTCGGTTGCCCAATCGAAGCCCGAAGATCGCGTCAGGACCAGCCCGAAGGCCGACCGTGTCCAGCCAAATCTCGATCCCGAAGCCACCGCGGTCATCGTGCCGGCAGCGTTGTCCGGCCGGCTGATTGAGACGGGTCGTGGCATCGCCGGCGGAGCTAGCCCTGCGGCGGCGTCCGTCATTGCCGCCAATCTCATCCGCACAGCGCCGGAGCACATCTATCTCGATGGATTCCAGCCGCGAGGACAGACCTCCGATCACCGACGCTTCACCGGTTCAGCGGTCAAGTTCCTGCCCATCGCCAGCTTCAGATAGACGCAAGCCCTCGTTCGAGCCGACGTGGATGTGTTGCACGACTGGCTTGGCTGTCATGGGATTGCAAGTCATGCCGAACTCTCGATGGTTCTGTAAGAAAAGTTCCAAATTTGACAAACATGTGCGAAATTGTAAGATAATTGTCTTTCCGTCGACGATAGGCGATGACAATGTCGATCCGCGAAGAACTGGCCAATACGACCGTGGCGTTCACCTCCGCGGAAGAGAAGATCGTCCAGGTCCTGCTCGCCGATTATCCGATGTCGGGGCTGGGCACCGCGACCCGGCTGGCACGGCGCGCCGGCGTCAGCGACCCGAGCGTGACGCGGCTGATGACCAAGCTTGGCTATGTCGGCTTTGCCGACTTCCAGGCACGCCTGCTCACCGAAGTCGAATCCAGGCTGCATTCGCCGCTTTTGATGATGGAGGCCAAGCGTCCGGGCGGCTCCAGCGAAGGCACCGCACTTACCTATTTCCATTCGGTTTCAGACAGCCTGGAGCGCACCCGCACGGCAGTGCCGGTGCAGGCCTACACGCGCGCCGTCAACATGCTGCTGGAGAGCAAGGGCCAGGTCGTGCTGCTGGGCGGCCGGTTCAGCCGGCATATCGCCTCCATGCTGGCCGGCTACCTCCTGCAGTTCCGCTCCGGCGTGCGCGACATCGGTTCGTTGAGCCCCGCCGATTTCGACCTGTTGATCGACCTTGGCAAGCGCGACCTCCTCGTCGTGTTCGACTACCGGCGTTACCAGTCGGACGTGGTGAGCTTTGCCCAGCAGGCCAAGGAGCGCGGCGTCTCCATCCTGCTGTTCACCGATGTCTGGCTGTCGCCGATATCTGACATAGCGGACCTGACCATGGTCGCCGCGATCGACGCCAACTCGCCGTTCGACACGCTGGCGACGGCCGTTGCCCAGATGGAAACCGTGTTTGCCCACGCGCTGGAGAGCCACGGCGCCGGGGTGCGCAAGCGCATCGAGGACATCGAAAGGATCCGCAGCGCCAATGCGGTCACGCTCGATACCGCCCTGTCGTCATCGGCCGACGACGCCGCCAAATCCAAAACCACAAGGAAATAGTGTCGTTGCGCCCAGTGCAGCGATTGCAAAGCGCCGCGACGCAGAGAAGGAAGCGACAATGCCCGACAACCAGACCATCATCGATGCCGTGCAGGCTGAGATCGAGACCGATCGCGACTGGTTGATCGGCCTGACCCGCGACATGGTTCGCATCCCTTCGGTCAACCCCAAATTCGAGCCCAACCCGGCGATCAACCGCGAGGCGGATGTCCAGGCGCTGCTCGAACCGATCCTCAGGCAGGACGGGTTCAAGACCGAGCAATGGGATGCCTTGCCCGGCCGGCCCAATCTGGTCGGCGAATGGGCGGGAGACGAGGACCGCAGCCTGATCCTGTGCGGCCACATCGACGTCGTGCCGGTCGGCGCGATGAAGGACTGGTCGGTGGATCCGTTCGGCGGCGAGATCACCAATGGCCGCCTTTATGGCCGCGGCGCCGTCGACATGAAGGGCGGCGTCGCCGCTTGCGTCGCCGCAGCACATGCGATCCGCAAGGCGGGCATCACGCTGCAGGGCCGGCTGGCCATCCATTCCGTCGTCGACGAGGAAGCCGGCGGCTTCGGCGCCATGGACGCGGTGAAGAAGGGCAAGCTCGCCAAGGCGGTGCTGGTCGCCGAACCGACCTGGGGCGATGTCCTGCCCGTCGAAGGCGGGCTCGAATGGGCGCGGGTGACGATCCGCGGCCGCAACGCCCATTCGGCGCTGCGCTACAACGAGATTTATCCGCAGCGCCACGACAAGGACCGGCTCGAGCCGGGCGTCAACGCCATCGAGATCGCCGCTCGCTTCATCGCCGCCGTGCGCCAGTATGAACTGGACCGGACGCGGGCGAAATCGCATCCATTGCTGCCGCTCGGTATGAACACGATCAACATCGGCGTCATGCATGGCGGCACCGGCCTTGGCGAACACGGCCTGCCGACCGTCATGACCAACCCGGCCATCATTCCCGACGTCGCGGTGCTCGATCTCGACATGAAATTCCTGCCCGATGAGAACTCGGCCGACTACCGCCGCGATTTCGAGACGTTCGTCCACCATTTCGCCCAGACCGATGCGTGGCTGCGCGACAACCCGCCTGCGATCCAATGGGAGCTCGGCGGGCTGTATTTCCCGCCGATGAACACCCCGGTCGATCATCCGCTGGTGACCTCGCTGATGAAGCGCAAGGCCATGGTCGGCAAGGCGCCGCAGGCGCGCGGCTTCGTCGCTGTGTGCGATGCCGCGCACTATGCCGGCGCCGGCGTCGACGGTGTCATCTTCGGCCCGTCGGGCGACGGTTTTCACGGTTCCGACGAATATGTCGAGGTCGAATCGGTGGTCGAGACCGCCAAGGTGATCGCTGCTTCGGTCATCGACTGGTGCGGCATCCGCTGAGGCGGAGCCGCTATTCCGAAACGGTCAGGCCGGGCGTTTCAGGCGTCCGGCGACGGCGCCCCATGAAGCCTTGATCATGCCGACCAGGCCGCTCGGGTAGGCCAGCATCACGCCGATGATCAGCACCGCCGTGATCATCGGCCGCCACGCACCGAAATCGGCCATCCATTCGGCGAAGATCGTCAGCACGAAGGAGGCGATGATGGCGCCGTAAATGGTGCTGGTGCCGCCGAGCAGCACCATCGACAGGATGATGGTCGCCAGGCTCATGCCGAAGACGTCGATCGAGGCATTGCGCTGGTAGGCGGCGTAGAAGGCGCCGGCGATGCCGGTGAAGAAGGCGCTCGCGGCAAGCGTCAGCATGCGCTGGCGGACGATCGAGACGCCGCGGCTGACGGCGTATTCCTCATTGTCGCGCAAGGCGACGATACTGGCCCCGGCGCGTGAGCGCACGAACACGCGCAGGAACAGCGTGCTCGCCACCAGCAGCGCCAGCGCGATGTAGAAATAGGCTGACTTGCCGTCACGGACCATATTGTGGTCGAACACGTAAAGTCCGGGAATGCGCACCAGCCCTTGCGTGCCACCGGTGATGGCGGACTGGCTGATGATCACCTGCATGACCAACTGCGCGAAGCCGAAAGTGACCAGGATGATGTAGATGCCCTTCAGCCGCAGGATCGGGATGGTCACCAGGATCGCCGCCAGGGTTGCGATGACACCGCTGGCAAACAGCGCGATCCACGGGTCGAATTCGGCCAGCTTGGTCAGCAGGCTGTAGGCATAGACGCCGATGCCGAACAGCGCCAGATGGCCGAAATTGAAGACGCCGCCATAGCCGAGGCTGAGGTCCCAATTCGAGGCGACGATCGCATAGATGAAGGCCATGATCAGGATGTGGCGGGCATAGGTGTCGCCGAAGATCAGCGGCAGCAGCGCCAGCAGCGCGAAGCCGAGCACGAAGCCGATGGCCTCCTGCTTCCACGGCGTGCGGCCTGGAGCGATCGGGGTTGCCGCCTCGGCGTGGCCAGGCGCGATCAGCGATGTCGTGTCGGTCATGCTAGGCCTCGGGAGCGGCTGGCAAAGATGCCCTCGGGGCGCACCATCAGGGTCAGGATCAGCACGCCGAACAGCAGCGCCGGCGTCCAGTACAGGCCGAAATAATAGCTGCAGGCGGCCTCGAAGAAGCCGATCAGATAGGCGGCGAAGATCGGGCCCGATATGCTCGATATGCCGCCGAAAACGACGACGATCAGCGCCTTGAGCAGCGGGTCGCTGCCCATCACCGGCGACATGAAGCGGTAGCCGCCCATGAAGATGCCGGCGAGCCCGGCCAGCGACGCGGCAATGGCAAAGGCCAGCCCATAGAGCGCGGTGACGTTCAGCCCGACAAGGTGGCTGGCATCTTCGTTCTGCGCCACGGCGCGCAGTGCCAGCCCCAGCCGCGTGCGGTTGAGGAACATCCAAAGTGCGGCCAGGATCAGCGGCGTGATGACGATGATGGCGATCTGGTGCAGGGAGACGCCGACGCCGCCGATGGTGGTGTTGCCGGCGATCAGCGCCGGGATCTGCTTCGAGCGCGGTCCCCAGATGGTCAAGGCGCCGTTCTCGATCAGCGACCCGGCCGCCAGCGTGGTGATGACGACGACCAGCACGATGTTGGGCCGGCCGATCAGCGGCCGCACGACGCTCGCCTGCAGGATCCAGCCGACGCCGGCCATGACGACGACGGCGATGGGAAAGGCGACCGCCGCCGGCAGGCCGAGTTCGACCAGCTGCCAGGCGATGTAGGCGCCCAGCATCATGAACACGCCATGGCTGAAATTGAACACGCCGATCGTCGTCCAGACCAGAGCGAGCCCGACCGCCATCATGGCGTAGAGCGAGCCCTGGAACAGGCCGCCGAACAGGATTTCCGCCAATGCGCTCATCTTCGGATTTTCCTAATGGCCAAAATACATCGACATGATCTCGCCGTGGTCGAGGCTTTCGCCCGGCTTGATCTCGGTCGCCACGGCGCCATGGTTGACGAGGTAGAGTTGCTGCGTCAGCTCCAGCAGGAATTCGATATCCTGCTCGACGACGATCAGCGGCACGCCGCCGCGCGAAATGTCCATGACGGAGGCGCAGAGCTCGTCCTTGATCTTGGGCGCCAGTCCAAGCGTCGGCTCGTCGAGGATCAGCAGGCGCGGATGGCTCATCAGCGCGGTGCCGATCGACACCATCTGGCGCTCGCCGCCCGACAGCGTGCGCACGCGCTGGCGCCAGCGTTCCGCCAGTTTCGGAAACAGCTTGATCACCTTCTCGCGGTTCTCCGCCTCATGCGGCCGGGCCCGCGGCGAATAGGCGCCGAGCGCCATGCAGTCGGCGATCGAGAGATCGGGAAACAGCCGGTTGCCTTGCGGCACATGGATCAGGCCGGCGCCGACGATGGCGCGTGCGCTGTGGCCGACAATGTCTTGTCCGTCGAACAGGATGCGGCCGCTCTTCGGCTGCAGCAGCCCGGAGATCGCACGCAGCAGCGTCGTCTTGCCATGGCCGTTGGGGCCGAACAGGCCGACATTGCCGAAGCGGCCGGCCTCCAGCGAGATGTCGTGCAGCACGGTGACGCGGCCATAGCCGGCGGTGACGCCTTCGACGCTGAGAATGGGGTTCACGCCGCCGATCTCCTCGTGCCGAGATAGGCTTCGATGACGCGCGGGTCCGCGATCACGCCAGCCGGGTCGCCAGCGGCCAGGACGCGGCCATTGTTGAGCACCAGCAGATGCTGCGAAAGGCTCATCAGGAAGGTCAGCACGTGCTCGATCAGAAGGATGGTGATGCCGCGCTCGGCGGTGCGGCGGATCAGGCCGATAGACGTCTCGATCTCGGGTTTGGTCAGGCTCGACGCCGGTTCGTCGAGCAAGAGCATGCGCGGCTGCATGGCAATCGCGGTGGCAAGCATCAGGCATTTGCGCTCGAACACAGACAATTCGCCGGCAAGCCGGCCGAACGACTGAGATCCCAGGCCGACGAACTCCAGCGCCTCGGCGGCGGCATTGCGGGCCGTGGCCGCTGTCTTTTCCTGCTTGCCGTAACTGGCGCCGATCAGCGCGTTCTCGAACACGGTCAGCCCGTCGAAGCTGGTCTCGCGCTGAAACGTGCGGGCGAGGCCGAGGCGCGCGATGGCGTGTCCCGATTTGCCGTTTATGGCAATGCCGTCAAAGCGGATCTGGCCCCGGTCGGGGCCGAACGGGATGCCGGTGATGATGTTGAACAGTGTGCTCTTGCCGCTGCCGTTCGGGCCGGCGATGCCGAAGATCTCGCCGGCCTCGACCTTGAACGACACGCCGTCGACGGCCTTCAGCGAACCGAAGGCCTTCGACACGTCGTCCAGTTCAAGCAGGGCCATTCCCTACTTCATCCAGGGCTGTAGCTTGAAGGCGCCGGTGGCGTATTTCTCCGGCGAGATCAGCGTGCGCTGGCCATCCCAGATCTGGAAGAAGGTGATCGGGATATAGTCGTCGCCCTGCGTGGCAAGGTGGGTGGCCGGATCGAACTTAAGCCGCCCTTCGGCGACCTGCTTGTCGGTTTCCGACAGCGCCTTCATGATCGCCGGATGGTCGGACGCGCCGCCGACTTTCTTGACGGCGTCGAAATAGACATTGGTCATTTCGTAGAGGCCGACGCCATAGGTGCCGCTCTCGACGCCGTATTTTGCCTTGAACTTGGCTGCCACCTCGTCGGCGCGCGGGTTCTTCGGCGTCGTCAACGCGCCGCCGAGCAGATTGTAGATGACACCATCCGACTTTTTGCCGGTCAGCTCGACGAATTCCGGAACGCTCGGCGCATATTGCAAAAAGACGAGGCTCTTGGTCGGCTGCTCGAGGAACTGGTTCAGGAACGACGCCGAATTGCCGGGCAGATAGTCGGTGTTGATGACGACATCGGGAACGTTCTCGCGCACCTTGGCGAGGATCGAGCGCCAGTCGGTCACTTCGCCGAAGGGCACGATCTCGTCGACGGTGATGGTCCAGCCCTTCTCCTTGAAGGTCTTCTTCATGCCTTCGGAGATGGTCTTCGAATAGGCGTTGTCGGACGAGATGATGGCGACCTTCTTGGTCGGCAGGGTGATCTTGCCATCGGCCGCGAGCTTCTCGACGAACAGGGTTACGTCGGTGTTGTAGGCGTCGAAGGAAGGCGTCAGCGACCAGCAGCACATATATTTGTCGGGGCTTGGCGCGATGATGTCCCTGGTCTGCTGCGAGGTGGCCGCCAGCATGTAGGGCATTTCCGCTTCGGCCATGTTGTCGATCTCGAAATTGGTCAGGCTGGCATAGCCGGTCAGCATGAAGTGCACGCCCGGATCGCCAAGCAGGCGCTCGACCGCGCTGGTGACGTTGCCGGCGGACTGATCCTTGACGTCGCCGACCACCAGTTCGAATGTATCCCCGGCAACGCCGCCGGCTGCGTTGGCCTCGTCGATGGCCATCTGCACGCCGCGCTGGAATTCCTGGCCGTCCGCCGCGGCAGGGCCGGTCAGCGGCGCAAGCAGGCCGATCTTGACGATTTCGGCAAAGGCGGGGGCGCCTGACACGGCAAACATGCCGATCAGCGTCGTGCTCATCAGCATATGGCGGATTCGACTTGCGGCGGATTTGGGCTTCATCGTGCTGTTCCCTGTTTTCCTCCCGTTCATCGGGAGTTGGATAATTGACAATCTACGCATAATTGTTCTTATTTGAAAAGGATTTTTCAACGCAACCTTGCCGGGAAGATGGTTCCCGCAAAGGTTTGGAAGCCGTGGCGCTTTGCCGCGCAACTGCATTAAAACAGGGCAATTCCCGACGGAGCGGACAATGACGATCTCGCAGAAGACCCTTGAAACCAGCCACGGCAAGATCGCTGTTCGCCAGACCAGTGGCCAGGGAACCGCTGTTATGCTGATCCACGGCAATTCATCTTCCAGTGCCGTTTTCCGCAACCAGTTGGACGGCCCGTTGGGCGAGCGCTACCACCTCATCGCTCCGGACCTGCCCGGCCACGGAGCGTCCGGCGATGCGATCGATCCGGAGCGTTCCTACAGCATGGAAGGCTATGCCGATGCCATGGCCGAAGTGCTCGGGCTGCTCGGCATCGACAAGGCCATCGTCTTCGGCTGGTCGCTCGGCGGCCATATCGGGCTTGAGATGATCGACCGCTTTCCCGGCCTGCTTGGCCTGATGATCACCGGCACGCCGCCCGTCTCGCCCGAGGAGGTCGGCAACGGCTTCAAGCCGAGCCCGCATATGCACCTTGCCGGGCAGGAAACCTTCACTGACGCGGATGTCGAGGCCTATGCGCGCAGCACCTGCGGCGAGCCGTTCGAGCCGTTTCTCATCGACACGGTGGCGCGCACCGATGGAAGGGCGCGGCGCCTGATGTTCGAAAAGTTCGCGGCCGGCACCGGGCGGAACCAGCGCGAGATCGTGGCCGGCAAGACGCCGCCGATCGCCGTTCTGAACGGCATCGACGAGCCATTCGTCAACATCGATTTCGTCTCCGCTGTGAAATTCTCCAATCTATGGGAAGGCAAGGCCCATCTGCTCGACAAATCCGGCCACGCGCCGTTCTGGGATTCGCCGGATCGCTTCAATCCGGTCTTCGCCCGCTTCCTGGCAAGCTTCGACAGAGCGTAGGTCCGTCGGAAAACCGGCGCCACAGACCCCGCCTTCGAGACAGGTGGGTGACAATCACGCGCACCTACCGTATATTGACATAAAGATATCCTTATGTGACATGAAAAGGCCTGTCGCCAAAGGGATAAAAAATGTCGCAGAATTCTGCATCGCTGGACGATTTGTTCGGCCCCGTCGCGGCAAAACCGGACGGCTCGGAAGTGCTTGCCGCGCTGACGGCAGCAGCACGCGAACGCATCCTCATCCTCGATGGCGCCATGGGCACGCAGATCCAGGGCCTCGGCTTTGACGAGGACCAGTTTCGCGGCGAGGCCTTCGCCGGCTGCGCCTGCCACCAGCAAGGCAACAACGATCTTCTGATCCTGACGCAGCCGAAGGCGATCGAGGAGATTCACTATCAATACGCCATCGCAGGCGCCGATATCCTCGAAACCAACACCTTCTCCTCGACCTCGATCGCCCAGGCCGATTACGGCATGGAGGATGCCGTCTACGCGCTGAACCGCGATGGCGCGCGGCTGGTGCGGCGCGCCGCTGTTCGGGCCGAGCAGCAGGACGGCAAGCGCCGCTTTGTCGCCGGTGCACTCGGGCCGACCAACCGCACCGCCTCGATGTCGCCCGACGTCAACAATCCCGGCTATCGCGCCGTGACCTTCGACGATCTGCGCCTCGCCTATGGCGAGCAGCTGCGCGGCCTGATCGACGGTGGCGCCGACATCATCCTGATAGAGACCATCTTCGACACGCTGAACGCCAAGGCGGCGATCTTTGCAGCGGAAGAGATCTTCATCGAGAAGGGCGTGCGCCTGCCGGTGATGATTTCGGGCACCATCACGGACCTCTCCGGCCGCACGCTGTCGGGCCAGACGCCGACGGCCTTCTGGCATTCGGTGCGCCACGCCAGCCCGTTCACCATCGGCCTCAACTGCGCGCTCGGCGCCAACGCCATGCGCGCGCATCTGGCCGAGATTTCAGGCGTCGCCAACACCTTCACCTGCGCCTATCCGAATGCCGGCCTGCCCAATGAATTCGGTCGGTATGACGAGAGCCCGGACTTCATGGCCGCGCAGATCGAGGAGTTTGCCCGCGAGGGACTGGTCAATGTCGTCGGCGGCTGCTGCGGTTCGACGCCCGAGCACATCCGCGCCATCGCCGAGGCGGTGAAAAAGTATCCGCCACGCGCCATTCCCGACATCGAGCGCAAGATGCGCCTGTCCGGGTTGGAGCCGTTCACGCTGACGGACGAAATTCCCTTCGTCAATGTAGGCGAGCGCACCAATGTTACCGGGTCGGCCAAGTTCAGGAAGCTGATCACGGCGGGTGACTATGTCGCCGCGCTCGACGTGGCGCGCGACCAGGTCGCCAATGGCGCGCAGATCATCGACATCAATACGGACGAAGGCCTGATCGATTCGAAGAAGGCGATGGTGGAGTATCTCAACCTGATCGCCGCCGAACCGGACATCGCCCGTGTCCCGGTCATGGTCGACAGTTCCAAATGGGAGATCATCGAGGCTGGCCTGAAATGCGTGCAGGGCAAGCCGCTGGTCAACTCCATCTCGATGAAGGAAGGCGAGGCGGCATTCCTGCATCATGCAAGGCTCGTGCGCGCTTATGGCGCCGCCGTGGTCGTCATGGCGTTCGACGAGGATGGCCAGGCCGACACCAAAGCGCGCAAGGTGGAGATATGCACCCGCGCCTACAAGCTTTTGACCGAACAGGCCGGCTTCCCGCCCGAGGACATCGTCTTCGATCCGAACGTGTTCGCCATCGCCACCGGCATCGAGGAGCACGACAATTACGGCGTCGACTTCATCGAGGCGGCGGGCGAGATCACCGCGACGCTGCCGCATGTCCACATTTCCGGCGGTGTGTCGAACCTCTCCTTCTCGTTCCGCGGCAACGAGCCGGTGCGGGAGGCCATGCATGCCGTGTTCCTCTACCATGCCATCCAGCGCGGCATGGACATGGGCATCGTCAATGCCGGTCAGCTCGCCGTCTACGATACGATCGAGCCGGCACTGCGCGAAGCCTGCGAGGATGTCGTGCTCAACCGCATGCCCAAGGCCGGCGGCACCGCCACCGAACGCATGCTGGAGATCGCCGAACGCTTCAAGGGCACGGCCGGCAAGGAAGCGCAGGAGCGCGATCTCGCCTGGCGCGAATGGACTGTCGAACAGCGGATCGGCCATGCACTGGTCAACGGCATCACCGAATTCATCGACGCCGACACTGAGGAAGCGCGGCTTGCCGCCGAGCGCCCGCTCCATGTCATCGAAGGCCCGCTGATGGCCGGCATGAACGTCGTCGGCGACCTGTTCGGCGCGGGCAAGATGTTCCTGCCGCAGGTGGTTAAGTCGGCGCGTGTGATGAAGCAGGCGGTGGCCGGGCTGCTGCCGCATATGGAGGCCGAGAAGGTGGCCAACGCCGCCAACGGCATCGACAATGGCGAACGCCAGACCGCGGGCAAGATCCTGATGGCGACGGTGAAGGGCGATGTCCACGATATTGGCAAGAACATCGTCGGCGTCGTGCTGGCCTGCAACAATTACGAGATCATCGATCTCGGCGTCATGGTGCCGGCAGCGAAAATCCTGCAGACGGCGCGCGACCAAAATGTCGACATCATCGGCCTGTCCGGCCTGATCACGCCATCCCTCGATGAAATGGTGCACATGGCCGCCGAGATGGAGCGTGAAGGCTTCGACATTCCGCTGCTGATCGGCGGCGCGACGACCAGCCGCGTGCACACGGCGGTGAAGATCCACCCGCGCTACAGCAAGGGGCAGACGGTCTACGTCACCGACGCCAGCCGGGCGGTCGGCGTCGTGTCGTCCTTGCTGTCGAACGAGAGCAAGGGCGGCTATGTCGACACGGTGCGCACCGAATACAAGAAGGTCGCGGATGCACATGCCCGCTCCGAAGCCGACAAGCAACGGCTGCCGCTGGCCAAGGCGAGGGCCAATGCGCACCGGATCGACTGGTCTGCCTACGAGCCGCCGAAGCCGTCTTTTACCGGCGTCAAGGTGTTCGAGAACTGGGATCTCACCGAACTCGCGCGCTACATCGATTGGACGCCGTTCTTCCAGACCTGGGAGCTGAAGGGCCGTTATCCCAAAATTCTCGAAGACGAGGCGCAAGGCGCCGCCGCGCGCCAGCTGTTCGAGGATGCGCAGGCGATGCTGAAAAAGATCATCGCCGAAAAATGGTTCGCCCCGCGCGGCGTCATCGGCTTCTGGCCGGCCAATGCCGTCGGCGACGACATCAGGCTGTTCACGGACGAAAAGCGGTCGCAGGAACTGGCGACCTTCTTTACCTTGCGCCAGCAACTGACCAAGCGCGACGGCAAGGCCAATGTCGCGCTGTCGGATTTTGTCGCGCCGGCCGACAGCGGAAAGCCCGACTACATCGGCGGCTTCATCGTCACCGCCGGCATCGAGGAGGTGGCGATCGCCGAACGGTTCGAGCGGGCGAACGACGACTATTCGTCGATCATGGTCAAGGCGCTGGCGGACCGCTTCGCCGAAGCCTTTGCCGAGCGCATGCACGAGAAGGTGCGCAAGGAATTCTGGGGTTATACTCCCGACGAAGCCTTGGCGCCCGACGAGCTGATCGGCGAACCTTACCGCGGCATCCGTCCGGCGCCCGGCTATCCGGCGCAGCCGGATCACACCGAGAAGGCGACGCTGTTCCGGCTGCTTGACGGTGAGGGCAATGCGGGCGTGAGCCTGACCGAAAGCTATGCGATGTGGCCGGGCTCGTCCGTGTCGGGGATCTATCTGTCGCATCCCGAAAGCTACTATTTCGGCGTCGCCAAGGTCGAACGCGACCAGGTCGAAGATTATGCACGCCGCAAGGCGATGCCATTGGCCGAGGTCGAGCGCTGGCTTGGCCCCATCCTCAACTACGTGCCGGCACACTACGCCGAGGCGGCTGAATAGCGACGGCATGCCCTCAACAGAATTTGCGCGGGTTCCCGGCTTGTGATCCATGGCGCGGCGGTTACACCTTCGCGGGCAGTCGCCTTTGCAGTTGGAGCGCCGAATGACCTTACTCACACGCCGCAGGCTTTTGAAAGCGGCCGCGGTTGCCGGGGCGGGCGGGGTCGGGCTTTCGGCCATGGGTCGGCTTGGCGGCTGGGCCGCTGCCACGCCTGAGCCGGTGGTTTTGCAGACGGCAAAGATCCAGGCGAAGCTGATGGATGTCGGCCAGACCAGGGATGTGCTGACCTATGGCAACGCCGGAATGCCGCCGGTGCTCAGGATGAAAAAGGGCGAGCCCTTCGCCGCGCGCCTTGTCAACGCGATCGACGATCCGACGACGATCCACTGGCACGGCATTCGTGTTCCAAACAAGATGGACGGCGTGCCGTTCCTGGTCCAGCCCTACGTCTACACCGGCGATCATTTCGACTACGCCTTCACGCCGCCCGACGCCGGCACCTTCTGGTATCACCCGCATTGCAACACGCTGGAGCAGATGGGTCACGGCCTGACGGGGGTTATCGTGGTCGAAAATCCAAGCGATCCGGAATTCGATGCCGAAATCGTCCTCAATTTGCGCGACTGGCGCCTCGGCGACGACGGCCAGTTCATTGACCAGTTCCGGCCGCGCGATGCCGCGAGAACCGGCACTTACGGCACGGTGCGCACCGCCAATTGGCTCGACCAGCCGCAATATGATGCGCCGGCCGGCGGATTGGCGCGGCTGCGCGTCGCCATCACCGACGTGACGCGTATCTACGCTTTTCGCATCGACGGTGCGGAGGCGAGTGTCATGGCGCTCGACGGCAATCCGGTGCCTGAACGTTTTTCGCCCGATGCCTTGCTGCTTGGACCCGGCCAGCGCATGGAGCTGGCCATACGCATGCCCGACGAGGAAGGTGCGATCGTCAGCTTGAGGGACGTCAGGGGCACCAAGCCAAAAATCCTGGCGACCCTGCGTGCGACTGGAAACTCGCTCAAACGGGACATTCGCGATCTCGCGCCGCTGGAGCTCAATCCGGTGGCGGAAGTGGATCTCGCCAGCGCCAGGCATATTTCCCTGGCACTGAGCGCCACGGCGGAAAACGTCCCGAGCGATGGCATCTGCGGTTCGCTTGGCTACAGTTTCTGGGCCATCAACAAAGTGCCGTGGCCCGGCGACACCAAGGATCCGACCGCGCCTCTGGCCGAACTGAAGCTTGGCCAAAGCTACGTCATCGACATGGAGAACCTGACGCCGCAATCCCATCCGATGCATCTGCACGGCATGAGCTTCAAGGTGCTGTCATCCTCGACGCGCCAGGTTCAGCCTGCGATTTCCGACACCTATCTCATCCAGCCCAACGAGAAGGTTCAGCTCGGCTTCGTCGCCGACAATCCCGGCGATTGGCTGCTGCACTGCCATATCATCGAGCACCAGAAATCGGGAATGACGAGCTATGTCAGGGTGGTGTGAAGCCGCGTCAGCCTGCGCGTAGCGTCTGTGCCGTCATTTGCGCAACTGCGCCTCGATCTCGTCCAGCACCTTGTCCTTGCCGATGCCGGTGAGGAAGGCGAGGCCCTTGATCACCGGCTTGGTCACCGAAGCGGAGATCGGTGTGGTTGCGACGATGAAGTCGACATTGTCGGCCAGTCCAGGCACTTCGGTGGCCTTTGCCTGCTGGGCGTTGAAGGTGAGGCCGCGTTTCTTCATTTCCTCGGTGACGGCGACATTGACCGCGGTCGAGGTGGCGATGCCCGTGCCGCAGGCAAAGAGAATGGTTTTCTGTCTGGACATCTCTGCTTCTCCTTGTTTCAGCCGAGTACGGCTCGCACGTCTTCGAGGGTTCTGGCCGACCTCAAATCATCCAAGGCTTGCGGGTTCTGGATGGTGGCCATGACGGCCTGCAGCGCCTCAATCTGCTTGTCCTTGTCGTTGATGGCAAGCAGGAAGACGAAGCCGACCGGCAGCATCTCGTCGGGATCCTCCATGTTGGCGAAGGTGACTGGTTGCTTCAATGTGCCCATCGCGATGCCAGGCTTCAGCACATGCTCCGGATCGGTGTGCGGCACCGCGACATTGTCGGAGCGTTCCAGCGGCAGTCCGGTCGGGATGGTCAATTCGCGGCGCACGACCGCGTCGGCATAGCTGCTTTTGACATAGCCAAGTCTCTCCAGCCGGCCCGCCAGGATGCGGATGATCTCCTCATTGGTCGAGGCATCGGATCCGAGCACGATCGCGTCGGGGTCCAGAAGCTGCATGAGGCCGTCGGACATTCTTTGCTCCGTCGATGAAATCGTGCGCCCCGGAAAGGGCGCACGATCGGTTTAAAGGGTGGACGCTATCAGGTCAGGCCGTCTCTTCGGCCGGCTCGTCCTCGGCGCCTGCGGCCCGCTCCCAGCCGAGCGGATTGCGGCGGTAGAGGACAAACAATGCCGCGATGACCACCGCGATCACGATGATGCCGACAAGCCCCATCCCCTGGATCGCCTCGATGACCACGTAAGGCACCCACAGGAAGCCGTCGACCACCGAGGTGATCTGCAGCGCGTCCGCCGGCAGCTTGAAGCCCGATGCGACAGCAGCGCTTGTGAACAGCGGCGCCAGCGCGTTGGCGACGTAGAAGCCGATGGCCAGCGTCACCGTGCCGATCACCACCATGCGGAACACGTTGCCTTTGACCAGCGGCGCGGTCATGGCGACGATGAAGGGGATGACCGCGAGGTCGGCGAACAGGATGACGCGGTTGCCCGGCAGGATGATGGACAGGATGATTGCGATCGGCACCAGGATCAGCGACGACGAGATCGCGGCCGGATGGCCGATCAGGATCGCCGAATCGAGACCAACGAGAAGCTCTCGGTCACCGGTGCGCTTGCGCACGAACGCCTGTGCGGCGTCGGAGACGGGGATCAGCCCCTCCATCAGGATCTTGACCATGCGCGGCAGCAGCAGCATCACCGCGGCCAGCGTCATGCCGGTGCCCAGAACCTTTGCCAGCACCACGCTGAGATCACCCGCATTGTAGAAGGCGATCGCACCAAGCACGAGGCCGATGATGAGGCCCATCACGACAGGTTCGCCGAACACGCCGAACCTGCGCTCGATGGTGTCCGTGTTGATGTTGATGCGGTTGATCCCGGGAATGCGGTCCATGATCCAGTTGAGCACAATGGCGATCGGCAGGATCTGTGCCGAGGCGAGATGCGGCACCGAAATGCCGGGCACGCCGTAGAACTGCTGCACCGCGCGCGCGGACCAGTCGGCGAACAGCAGCGAGAGTGCTGCGACAAGTGCTGCGACCGCGATGCCATAGGCCAGATTGTCGGTTGCGGCGACCACCAGCGAGCCGACAAAGGCAAAGTGCCAGAAATTCCAGACGTCGACATTGAGCGTGCGCGTCATGCGTGTCAGCAGCAGCACGATGTTGACCAGGATGCCGACCGGAATGACCCAAAGGCCGACCGATGAGCCGAAGGCGATCGCGGCCGCGGAGGGCCAGCCGACATCGATGATGTCGCGATGAATGCCGGTGTTGGTGACGATGGCCTTGGCGACGTCGCCAATCGACGTGAACATCAGGCCAAGCACCAGATTGATGCCGATGAAGGCGACGCCGATGGTGACGGCGGCGCGAAAAGCCTTGCTCACTTTGGCGCCCAGAACCACGGCGATGATGAAAATGACGATCGGCAGCAGGATCGTCGGGCCAAGCGTATCGATGGCCCCTTTGAGGCCCGCGAGAACAGTATCCATTTTTCCTCCCCTGGAGCCGCGAGCCTTCGCTCGACGCCTCGCAATGATGCTCCATCCAGCCTTTGACGCCGTGGCGCAAAGACACTCCCCAATTTGCGCCAGAGGCGAATGCTTCCCGACTGTCGCGTCGGTGAACATTTGCCTTTGTTGACAAACGAATGTTTTATTGGGGTTGTTCGCTGCGATGTCAATTGGTTGCGCTTCGGCCAATCGAGCCCCGAAGGACGTCCCTTCCGAGACGATTTCGTGGAAATTGCCGGTCGAGACCGGGTTTCGTTGGCAAATAGAACCCGTTCCCTGCTATCCGATCCCAAATCACGAAGCTGTGGACATTCTTGCATGACCAACGTCGCCCTGACCGGCCTTGCCCGTGATCTCGCCAGGCGTGCCGCCGAAGGCCGCCCGGTGCGCATTGGTGTCATCGGCTCGGGCGAAATGGGCACCGATCTGGTCACGCAAGGCATGCTGATGCCAGGCATTTCGATCTGCGCCGTCTCGACGCGCCGCCCGCACACCGCGCGCGATGCCATCCGCATCGCCTATGGCGATGAAGCCATGGCGGTCGAAGCCGACACCGCGTCGAAAGTCACCGGCGCCATCGAGAGCGGCAAGATCGCCATCACCTCGAACGAGATGCTGGTCACCAATCCGTTAATCGACGTCGTCATCGACGCCACCGGCAAGCCGGGTGTCGCCGCCGACTTCGACCTCATGGCGATGGAGCACGGCAAGCATCTTGTGATGATGAACGTCGAGGCCGACGTCACCATCGGTTGCTATCTGAAGCAGCAGGCCGACCGGCTTGGCGTCGTCTATTCGTTGGGTGCGGGCGACGAGCCGTCGAGCTGCATGGAACTGATCGAATTCGCGTCGGCGCTCGGGCTGACCATCGTCTCGGCCGGCAAGGGCAAGAACAACCCGCTCAAACACGATGCCGTACCGGACGACTATCGCGCCGAAGCCATCCGCCGCAACATGAACCCGCGCATGCTGGTCGAGTTCGTCGACGGTTCCAAGACCATGGTCGAGATGTGCGCCATCGCCAACGCCACCGGGCTGGTGCCCGACGTGCCCGGTATGCACGGCCCCAAGGCCGACCGCGATGATCTCGCCAAGGTGCTGATCCCGCGCGAGGATGGCGGTCTGCTGTTGAAGAAAGGCGTCGTCGACTACACGGTCGGCAAAGGCGTCGCGCCTGGCGTCTTCGTCATCGTCGAGGCGACGCATCCGCGCATCATCGAGCGCATGGACGATCTGCATGTCGGCCACGGCCCCTATTACAGCCTGTTCCGGCCCTATCATCTGACGTCGCTGGAGGTGCCGCTGACCGCCGCCCGCATCGTGCTTTTCGGCAAGCCCGACATGGTGCCGCTGCCGCGGCCGGTCGCCGAAGTCTGCGCCGTCGCCAAGCGCGACCTTGCCGCCGGCGAGACCTTCGATGCGATCGGCGAGACCTGCTACCGCTCCTGGACCATGACCGTCGGCGAAGCCCGCGCCCGGCGCGCTGTGCCGGTCGGCCTGCTCGAGGGCGGCAAGGTGCTGAAACCGGTCAGGAAAGGTGAGTTGCTGACGTCAGACAATGCGGCGCCCGACCAGACGACAAGGCTGTTCGCCTTGCGCCAGCTGCAGGACGAGATGCTGTACGGAAGATAGTCCGTTGTGGCACTGTCATGACGAATGCACTATCTTGTAGTGGCAAATGTCACTGAGGACAGGCCAATGAACCTCCAGATCAGGGATCCGCGCGCCCGCGAACTGGCGCGGCGGCTCGCCGCCAAACGCAAGATTTCCATGACCGAGGCGGTCATCGAAGCGCTTGAGTCTGAATTGAAACGGGAAAGCGGACGCGTTCCTCTAGCGGATCGACTTGCTGCCATCGCCGAGGATCTTAAGGCCAAAGCCGGCCAGGGCGGCCGCCCTGTAAGTAAGGATGAGATCGACGACATGTGGGGACATTCCTGATGTTCGTTGATACCTCGGTGGTTGTCGCAATTCTTTCGAGAGAAGGGGACGCCGGCGAATGGAGCAATCGAATCCAGGCAACACCACGCAAAATAACCTCAGCACTAGTCGTGCTCGAAGCAGCAATGCGGCTCTCCACCATGCTTGCTGTCGAGCCTGTTGTTGTGGAAGCGGCGATAGAGGCGTTTCTGCGTGAGGCCGAAATCGAAATCGTGCCGATCGACGCTGGTGACGCCAAGCTCGCGGTCCAGGCCTTTTCAGACTATGGAAAGGGACGCGGGCATCCCGCACAGCTCAATCTCGCCGATTGCCTGTCCTACGCTTGCGCGAAGAGCCACGGCTCAGTGTTGCTCTACAAGGGCAATGATTTTTCGCGTACGAATCTCGCTTAGCGGGACGTCCGCTCTATTTCCCCAGCTCGACAGACCGCAACCGCGCCGCCTCCACCGCCTGCGTCAGCAGATTTGTCAGCCGGTCCTCGCCCATCAGCACCTCCAGCGCCGCGGCCGTCGTCCCTTTGGGGCTGGTCACCTGCTGGCGCAGCACGCCCGGCTCCTCGCCGCTTTCGGCGGCGAGCGAGGCGGCGCCGTAGACGGTCTGCATGGCGAGCAACTTGGCGGTCGCCGTCGGCAGACCGGCCTTCTCGGCGGCGACGGTCAGCGCTTCGATGAAATGGAAGATGTAGGCCGGTCCCGATCCGGACACGGCGGTCACCGCGTCCATTAGGCCCTCGTCGTCGATGGTGGCCACTTCACCGCTCGCTGACAAAAGGTCGGCGACGAAACGCTTGGTGTCATCCGACACGAGCTTGTTTGAGAACACAACCATCATGCCTTTGCCGATCGCCGCGGGCGTGTTGGGCATGCAGCGCACGATCGGCGCGCGGTTGCCCAAGATTTCCTCGAAGGTGGCGGCAGGCGTGCCAGCGGCGATGCTGACGAAGGTGGTGCGGCCGTCGCCGAAACGCTTGTAGGCGGAGGTGACATCGCGGATCACCTGCGGCTTCACCGCGATGACTACGAGATCGGGCACGGCGTCTGCTGGAATATCGCCGGCATCGGCTGATGTGCCGCAGCCCAACGCTGCGGCGCGATTGCGCAGATCGGCATTGGGCTCGACCACGAAGACCGCTGATGGCGCAAGCTTGCCGGATTTCAGCCAGCCCGAGAGCATGGCGTAGCCCATATTGCCGCAGCCGGCGAGAACAAGTCTGATCGTCATCGAAAGCCCTCCGAAGGAAGCCATCACATAGACGCTGGCGCTTCCCTGGGGAAGCCCTGTCAGGATGGACGGAAAGATCGCGAGCCACGATCGGGATCGCGTACCGCGATTGGCTGCAGCGACACTTGCCTGAGGCCAAGCACGCCGAGCACGAAGAACAGCCAGACCGGGTCGCCGCGATGGAAGAAGAAGCTTTCGAGGAAGGCGTTCAGCGCCGTGAACAGCACCACCATCATGAAGAAGTCGCCGAGAAAGATGTTTTCCCTGCGCAACGGAATTCGCATGTAGTCGCGTAGCGGCGCGATGAGGAAAGTGTAGACCGCCACGCACAGTGCCGGAATGCCCATCAGCACGGCGATGTCGAGATAGCCGTCATGGCCGTGCACGATGGTCCTGATGTCCCACGGCCGGTCGAAGGGCTGATCTTGGTTGAGCAGCAGCGGCGTGCCCCAGAAGCTTTCATAGCCGTAGCCGGTCCATGGCTTCTTCGCCAGCATGCTGCCGGCGAACTCCCACAGCGTCGTGCGGCCGGTATAGGTCATGCCGGGGAAATAGATCGCCGCCAGATGTTTTACAGGCGGCAGGAAGACGATGCCCAGCGTGCCGACCGCTGTCGCGACGATCGCCAGCGCAAACAGGATCGGCGTGCCGAGCCGCATGCCTATCAGGCTCGGGAACATGACGATCAGGATCGAGAACGGCACCAGGCCGGCTGTCGTCTTGGAGCCGGTGTGCAGCATGAAGATCATCGCAGCGAAGAAGATCCCGGCACCCCAGTAGCGCTGCCCGCGCCGGTAGAGATAGAGGCCTGCGAAGCTGAGGCAGGCCATGATCGGCCCGGCGATGTTCTTATGGGTGAACACGCCGCGCCACAGGCCGGCATGTTCGGGCTCCTGCGAGTCGGCGGTGTGCATCGCCTCGTGCGGAAAGACGATGAGGCCGAGATAGGAAAGGCCCATGACAACGACGGCGGTGAAGATGATCACCTTCGAGAAGGCCTCGGCGTCGCGCGGCAGCACCAGGATCGTCGCCATCGTCAGGATGCCGATCAGGGTGAAGGAGGCGGCGCGCATCGCCGAAGGCGGATCGGTCGACAGGATCACCGAGAGGAAAAAGAAACCCAGCATCAGCACCCAGGACGGGCTGAGCAGCGAGCGCACCACGCGCGGATCGGCAAAGGCCATCAGCGAGAAGATCGACATGGCGCCGAGCGAACCGAAGCCAAGCTGGTTGACGATGTCGCCGCCTTGACCGGTGAGTTCGGCGCCGCCCGGCTGGAACGGCCGGAAAGACACCATGATGACGGTGAACAGCAGCGCGGCAATGGCGGTGGCCACGCCTTCGCGCGTGAACGCGTCGCTGAGCGGCGCGCGCTCAGTTTTTCTCAGGCTGGCGGTATTGCTCATTGGCATATCCGAATTCGGCCAGCACGCGGCCCAGCGCCACATGGACGGGGTAGATGGCGATATCAGGCGATCCGGTCCGCGCCAGCCGGATCAGGCCGCGAAACGGCGAGGCGGCAAGCAGTGCCAGGCTCTTCAGCAACACTTTGGCGCCGGCCATTGGCGTGCCGGCGCGCTTCTTCTTTTCGACCAGTGTCGAGATGACGCCGTTGCGCAGGCTGCGGGCACGGATCCAGTCGGCTTCGATACGCCGCGCCGGAACGGTTTCCAGCACCTTGGCCTCGGCGCACCAACCCAGAACAAAGCCCTTTTGCGCCGATCGGCTGAGAAAGTCGGAATCGCCGCCGCCCATGAAGTTGAATCTGAGATCGAGAAAGGGCGGACCCATGGCGATCAGCACGTTGCGCCCGACCAGAAGATTGCCGGACGAATAGAGCGCCGGCACGCGTCCGGTTTCCCGGTAAGGCGGCGCGAACACCGGATGCTCTGCCCATCGCGCATGGGCGGGGTCGGCAAACACGGGCACCTGCGGGCCGCCGACGATATCGGCGCCGAGCGTTTCGGCAGCCCGGCACATCCGCTCCAGCCACTGCGGATCGGCGATTTCGTCATCGTCGATGACCAGCAGGTGTCTGAAGTTCGGGAATTGCAGGATGGCCGTCTGCCAGCCGGCATTGTAGGCGCTGCAATTGCCGCGCTCATGCGCGATGATCACCAGGCCCGACATTTCGCCCCGCTCGAACAGCGGCAGCGCTGCCTTGGCACCGGCCCGCGCCTCGGCTTCGTTTTCCATGACGATGACGGCAAAGCGCCTGCCGGTTTGCTGCGCGCGCAGCGACGCCAGCGTTTCCAGCACCTGCTCGGGGCGCTTGAAGGTAGGCAAGGTGACGACGGCTTCGACGGCCTCGACGTCAAGCCGCGGCGTGCGTCCAGCGATCGATACCGAACCGTCCGATGGCAAAGGGATCATCCGTGTCCAGCCACATGGTGAGTTGGGCTCTGGTAGCACCACGGTGATAAGGTTTCGTTAATCACCTTGCACGGAGAAGCCCGCCAGACAGGGACTTTCGGCCGTCGAATGTGCTGGCTTAATCAAGGGTTCACCGCACTTTGCTACCGGCTACACCACAGGATAGGTGAGATGCATCTGCTGTTCGCCACATCGATCGTGCCCGACGGCGCACTCGCCTCGGGCTACGAGATCGCCAACGCTGCGATCATCGCTGCCTTGCGGCGCGCTGGCGCGCGCGTAACCGTCATCGGCTTCACCTGGCCGGGGAAGCCCGCGGCCGACCCCGAAAACACCGTGGTGCTGGGTGCCATCGACGTGCGCACGGACAATGCCTCCGCGCGGCAAAAGCTGGCCTGGGTCGGCAAGGCGCTGCTTTCGGGTCTCACCTTCGCGTCGGTCAAGCTGCGCGCCGTGTCCGACAGCGATGTTCTCGCTGCCATTGAGCGCGCTGGACCGGTTGATGGCTATGTCCTGAATTCCGTGCAGTTCGCCGGTGCCTTCGAAAAACTGTTCACCGACCGGCCTTCGATCTTCGTTGCCCACAATGTCGAGCATCTTTCGGCGCGGGAGAATGCCGCTGCCGCTGGCAGCCTCTTCCAGCGCCTGCTGTTTCGCCGCGAGGCGAGGCTGCTCAAGATCGTCGAAGAGCGTCTCTGCCGCCGGGCGCGCTTCGTCTTCACCCTGGCCGAAGAAGACCGCGCCGCCCTCGGTGTCGCCTCGCACGACCGCTCGGCGGTGCTGCCACTGGTGACCGGTGCCCACGCGCCAACCCTGAAAGGCCCGCGCCGCATCGACTGCGACGCCGCCCTGATCGGCACCTGGACCTGGCAGCCGAACCGCATCGGCCTCGACTGGTTCCTGGGCAAAGTCGTGCCGCATCTGCGGCCCGACTTTCGCATCCGCATCGCCGGCCACATGCCTTCGGGCGTCACGTCGAAGCATCCGGGTGTTGAATTTGTCGGCCGCGTGCCCGACGCGCAGGCGTTCGTGCGCGGTGCTGCCGTCATTCCGCTGATCAGCACCGCAGGCAGCGGCGTCCAGTTGAAGACAATCGAAACCTTCGAGCTCGGCCTGCCTTCCGTCGCCACCAGCCGTTCGCTGCGCGGCATCGACCACCGTCCGTCCAATTGCGTCGTCACCGACGATCCCGCCGCCTTCGCCAGGGCACTCGAGGCCGCGGCGGCCGACATCCGCGACGTTGACGGCAGCGCGTTCCGGGGCTCGCAGGTCAAGGCGCTCGACGCCGCCATCCGGCTCGGCCTCGAAAAACTCGCTCCCGTCAGGCAGGAGGCGTTTGCGTGAACATGCATTCCGCCCGCGCCGCGTCCGGGCTCGACAAGCTGAAGACGATCCTTGGCATCCCGGTGGTTGCGGTCCGCTGGAACGATGCCATCGCCCTGCTGAACCGGTTGATTGCCGAGCGGCGCTTCACCAAGGTCAGTTTCCTCAACGCCCACAACGCCAACATCGCCTATACCGACCCGGTGTTCGCCGAGGCACTCGATGATTTCCTCATCCTGCCCGACGGCATCGGTATCGATCTGGCGGCGAGACTCCTCTACGGGGCGCCATTTCCCGACAATCTCAACGGTACCGATTTCGTCCCGGCCTTCCTGCAGGCCTCAACGACGCCGCTCACCGTCGGCCTGCTCGGCGCGACGCGCGTCAATGCCGAAGCGGCGTCGGTCAAGCTGGCCGCATTGGCGGTGCAGCACAGCTTCGTGGTGATCCATGACGGCTATTTCCCTGCTTCGCAGGAGCAGGAAATCGTCGACCGGATCGCCGCGCTTCGGCCCGACGTGCTGCTCGTCGCCATGGGCGTGCCACGCCAGGAATTGTGGATCGAACGCCACATCGACGCGCGCCATTGCACGCTGCCGATCGCCGTCGGCGCGTTGCTTGATTTCCTGAGCGGCGCGGTGCCCCGCGCGCCCTTGTGGATGCGCCGGCTGCGGCTCGAATGGCTGTTCCGGTTGGCTGTCGAACCGAGCCGCCTGTGGCGCCGCTATGTGGTCGGCAACCCCCTGTTCCTGCTGCGCGTCGTCAGGCAGAAATTCTCGCGGACACCCGAAGCAGCGAGGGATATCAAGTGAACAGCAGGTTCGTGCCAGGTGCCGCTGTCGAGCCAAGCCCGCTGCGGCAGACACCGACGGCGGCAATCGTGACGGCAAGCTACGCGCCCGACTTCGAGCGCTGCCGCCTGCTGTGCGAGACACTTGATCGCCACGTTTCGGGCGCGGCGCACCATTACATCCTGGTCGAACATCGCGACGTCAGTCTGTTTCGCCAATTGGAAACCGGCCGCCGCACGGTCGTCGACGAGCGTGAATTGCTGCCGCGCTGGCTGCACGCCGTCGACGATCCGCTCAGCCTGTTTCGCCGGCGCGTCTGGCTCAGCCTGAAGACCCAGCCGCTGCGCGGCTGGCATGTGCAGCAATTGCGCCGCATCGCCATCTCGGGGCATGCATCTCAAGACGTGCTCATCTTCTGCGATTCAGACGTCGCTTTCCTCAAACCTTTCGACTGCGGCGCCTTCTGGCGCGACGGCAAGGTGCGCCTGTTTCGCCGCGACGGTGTCCTGGCGGACGAAGGTCATGAGGAGCATCGCATCTGGTCGCGCAATGCGGGATCGGCACTCGGCATCGACCCGTCCCGGACGTCGATCCATGACTATATCTCGACGCTGATCGCCTGGCGGCGCGACACCGTGCTGGCCATGTGCGCCGAGATCGAGAAGGTCCATGGCCGCGACTGGATCGAGGTCGTCGGCTCGGCGCGCAAATTCTCCGAATGCATGATCTACGGCCGCTATGTCGACGATCTGCTGGAGGGCGCCGGCCACTTCCACGGTTCGGAAGAATTCTGCCGCGTCCACTGGACCGGCGAAGCGCTTTCGGATGACGAGTTCCGCCGCTTCGTTGCCGCCATGGCGCCGGAGCAGGTGGCGATCGGCATGCAGTCCTTTATCGGCACCGAGATCGGCCGCATCCGCCGACTGATCGGGCTAGTCCGCTCTTAGTGCTAAATCGCCTTTGCCGGCTTGCGCATCGCCGAATAGGTGAGCAGCGCCGAGGCGAGATACAGAAGCAGGAAGACGACATTGAGCGATAGCACCAGATTCGGCGTGTCGAGGATGGTCGTCAGCACATAGGTCAGCAACAGTGCCTTCAGCGCGGCGAGCAGGCCGAGATTGAGCGCCCGTACCAGCGTCTGGCCGCGCGCGAACAAAAGTTCGGCCTGGTATTCGACAAGATTGCGCAGTCCCGGCACGCAGATCGCCAGCACCACCAGCGGGGCAGCCTCGGCGACATTCTTGCCGAGTGCGTTGGGGAAGAAGTGCAGCACGATGCCAAGCGTCAGCAGCGCTGCCGTGGAGACCGCGAACACACCGCCTTCGATGCCGCTCTTGACCGCCAGCCGTGACAACAGTTCCGGTGCGCGCATCATGCGCTGCACCAGCATCATCGAGAAGGTGCGGATCGGAATGGCCGTCAGGTCTACCAGCCGCATGATGATGGCGTAGATGCCAGCCAGATGCGGGCCGCCGATCGCCAGCACCAGCAGCTTGTCGAACTCCATCTGCAGGTAGAACAGCACTTCGGCGCCGGCCACATAGATGGAATCGGCCAATCGCCGAAGATACAGAGCGACCCGCAGCCGCAGCCTCTGGCGCGGGTAGAAGAAGCCGAAGGCAATCAGCAGCGAGGCGGCATTGGCGCCGATATAGAACCAAGACCATATCCAGACGCTGTGTTGTGCTGAGAACATGAACAGCACCGCGCCGAGCGCCCGCAGCGCGGTCGCCAGGATGGCCAGCAGCGCGGCGCGGCCGAATTTGCCCAGGCCGTTGTTGACGATCAGTGCTACCTCGACCGGCCGCCACAACAGCGCTTCGGCAAAGACGATTGCCGCAAACACCGACAGCGGCACGGTGTCGGCGAAGAAAAGCAGATAGACGCCGAACGAGGCCGCGGCCAGCAGCGGCAGCGACAGCACGCCGAGCAGCAGGAAGCCGGCGGAGAAGATGCCGATCAGATTGGGGCGGATGGTGGCGGTGCGGTAGAGCGCCGAGATGAACCCGAAAGCGAGGATGCGCGACAGCATGACACCGGCCGCCGATGCGGTGGCGAACATGCCGAATTCGGAAATGGACAGCGTGTTGGCCAACGCGATGAAATAGGCCAGCGAAAACACCAGTCGCCCGCCGGCGCCGCTGATCGCCGAGAAATAGTCGCGAAGCAGCCCCCGTCGTTCGGCCAAAAAGCTGCCGATCCGGGCGAGGGGCCGCCTTTGCGGTATGTCACTGGCCTGCGTCATGTCTCGAGGAGAGCCTAGGCCGGAAAACTTAACGTGCCGTTCTGGAGCTTGGGCTTGTGTCGAAAATAGATGCAACCGAAGCGAGAAACCGACGCTTCGGCGCGGGAAAATTAACCTTTTGTTTTCCATGCCTGTTTAGCGTGGCTTAACGAATGGCCAATCGCCGTTTGCAGGTCGCCAAAGGTAAAGTTCCAGACGATGGTCGACAGGGAAAACCGCGAAGACTGGAAGCGCGAGCGCTCATTGCTGGCGCTTGGCCAGGCTGTGCGCGGCGACGAACCCGACGCGTCCCTGGTCTCGATAGGCGATCGGGCAGACCCGTCATGGCGCGAGGATGCCGCCACCCGTCATCGCCTCGCCCGTTCGCAGCGCGAGGCGCGCAACCCGAAACTGTCGGATCCGGTCGCAACCGACGGGGATCAGGAGCGGGCTTCATCGCCGCACCGCGCGCAAACCACGCCACGGACACAAATCAGTGCCGCCGAAACCGCTGGCGCCCGTCGCGCCGATCATGCATCGGAACCTTACGCTGCGGGCGACGCGTCGGTATCCCGAAACGACGGCATGGACAGCCAGCAGTGGAAGCCGCTGATCGACCCGATGCAGGTCGTGCGCGGTGTCGGCAAGTCGAAGCTGCTGATCGTGACGACGACGATACTGGGCGCCGCGCTCGGCATCACCATCGCGCTGTCGACGCCGAAGAAATACGAAGCCACCACCGAACTGATCGTCGACCCACGCGACCTGAAGCTCACCGATCGCGACCTCACCCAGTCGGTCGTGGCTTCCGATGCAACGCTGGCCATCGTCGAGAACCAGGTCCGGGTGCTGACATCAGGCACCGTTCTCAACAAGGTCGTGGACAAGCTCAATCTGGTCAATGATCCGGAATTCAATGGGCAAGGCGGCGGCGGCCTCAGCGTCATGTCGCTCATCCGCTCCGTCCTGTCCCGCAATGACGGGCCGGGCGGTGTCGACGACGCCCGCCGCCGCGCGCTTGCTGTCGGCAATCTGGCCGAGAGCCTTTCGGTCGAGCGCGGCGGCAAGACCTTCGTCATCACCGTCAGTGCCACCACGCAGAATGGCGAGAAATCGGCCCTCATCGCCAACACGATGACGGATGTCTTTCTGCAGACTTTCGGCCAGATACAGTCGGACACCGCAGGCCGCGCCACCGACGAACTGACGGCCCGGCTTGACGAGTTGCGCAAGGGAGTCGAGGCCGCCGAGCGCAAGGTCGAAGATTTCAGGGCCACGCACGACCTTGTCGACGCGCAGGGCCATCTCATCAGCGATGACGAGATGCTGAAGCTCAACGAGCAACTGTCGATTGCCCGCGCCCGCACGCTGGAGCTGAATGCCCGGGCCGCTTCGGCGCGGTCGGTCGACGTCAATTCGGTCCTCACCGGCACCTTGCCGGAGGAGATCAACTCCAACACGATGAGCGATCTGCGTTCGCAATATGCGTCGCTCAAGCAGGAGGCTGACCGCGCCGCCATCCGGTTCGGCCCGCGTCATCCCGAACTCCAGGCGCTCAATGCCCAGATTGCCGGCGCACGCGACCGCATCGCCGCGGAGCTGCGCCGTATAGGCTCGTCGCTGCAGGTCGACCTCAAGCGCGCGGTCCAGCTCGAACAGGACCTTGCCTCTCGCCTGGCGCAGCTGAAGGTCCGCAGCGGCGACGTCAACAGCGACCTGGTGTCGATGCGCGAACTGGAGCGCGAGGCGACCGCCAAGCGTTCCGTCTACGAACAGTATCTGCTGCGCGCCAAGGAAACCGGCGAGCAGAAGGACATCAACACAGCCAACATCAACGTGATCTCGAAGGCCTTCGCGCCGCTCGAGGCAAACGGGCCGTCGCGGGTCGTGGTCGCGCTCGGCGGCCTGTTGCTGGGCTTTGCCTCCGGCATTGGCCTCGGAGCCATGCGTGGCGCCTATGAGAGCCTGCGTGAC
Source organism: Mesorhizobium sp. M0227 (assembly GCF_040321855.1). Lineage (NCBI taxonomy): Bacteria > Pseudomonadati > Pseudomonadota > Alphaproteobacteria > Hyphomicrobiales > Phyllobacteriaceae > Mesorhizobium > Mesorhizobium sp. M0227. Next base: position 75,042 of record NZ_JAMYSJ010000029.1, read on the forward strand.
ACCGCCAATTCGCGCTCGCGCCGCGACCATGGCACGGACGAACGCCGGACGCCTTACGAAGACAAGGCATATCGGGCAGCGCCGCCGGCGCCGCCACAAACACCAGCGCCGCAGCCATCGACACCCCCGCCTGCATCACCACCGCCGGCCGCGCCACCGCCTGTCCAGCAAGCCGAGGTCTCGCCGGCCGAAGGTCCCGGCCGGATCGGTGCCTTGCTGTCGAGACTGCATAAGTCCGTCTCCCGCAGGCCATCCCGGGAGGAGCCGTTCGATACCGTTGAATGGGCCTCTGCCGAAAACGCGAAACCAATGCAGGATCCGCAATACCGCGCTTATCCCCAGTCGGCGCCGGCCTTCGAGCCTCGGCAGGCGGCCGCGACAGCATCCCCGGCGCCGCCTTTCCAGCCCGGCGGCCATCCGCAGCAGGCGGCGCAGCCGCCACTGCCGCCTCCCATGGTGCAGCAGCGGCCATATTCCGGGCCGCAGCTCTATCCCTACGCGCAGCCATTGGGCTACGCGCAGCCGCCGGGCTATCCCTATTCGCAATCCATGCCGGCCGCCAATGCCGGGCAGCAGCCCGATCCGGCTCAGCCTGCTTCCGAGTCCTATCCACAGCCGCCCCTCCCGCAGCAGCAGACGCCTCAGCCTCATCAGCGATCGGCGGAGCCTTCGCGGGCCGTGGAGGATGCCGAGCAGCAAGCGCCAATCGAGGAAATCCGCGCCAGCCTGCGCGAATTCCGCGAAGCGGTTCGCGAACTGACCGAGAGCCGCGCGCGCCGCCGCTACTTCTGAGCCAGAAAATTCTTCCAGGTGCCGTACAAAAACATGCCGGTTTCGCGTAAACGGCATGGGACGGCGCTTTGGCGGGATTGCATGTTGGAATTTTCGTGAAAATGCCGCGCTGTGAAAGATCGAAAAGTGCGTCGCTTTCGGAAGCGACGCACT
>NZ_JAMYSJ010000030.1:0-70553 GCF_040321855.1 Mesorhizobium sp. M0227
ACGATAAGTGACAAAACTGTTCGCGATGTCCTCGCACACCTGTTCGCGATGTCTCCGGTCCAAACACCCCCTTGCGGGGGAGATGGCCGGCAGGCCAGAGGGGGGTGCCCAGGTTCGACTTCGGCAGCCTCACTCATGACCGACTACAAGACCCTCATCGACGCCGAGACCTGGGCCTTCATCGAGCGGACCAACTCCTATTATCCGCCCGACACGATCGACTACACGATCGCGCAGCAGCGCGGGATTTATGACCGCATGTGCCGCGAATTCTTTGCCTTCTATCCCGAAGGCGTCGCTGTCGAAACCTCAGCCATTGCGACGCCCATGCACGATATCCCGATCCGCATCTACCGAAGCCCACTCCAGGCAGCCGTGACGGTGCTTTATGCCCATGGCGGCGGTTTCATCCTCGGCGGACTGGACAGCCATGACGATGTCTGCGCCGAGCTCTGTGCACGCACCGGCCATGAGGTGGTCTCGGTCGATTACCGGCTGGCGCCGGAACATCTTCATCCGGCCGCCTTCGACGATTTGATGAGCGCTTTCGCATGGGCCGCCGCGACCCGTTCGCACCCGATCCTGCTGTGCGGCGACAGCGCCGGCGGCAATCTCTGCGCCGCCGTCAGCCATGCAACGCGCGGCCATTCGAAAAGGCCGATCGGCCAGGTTCTGATCTATCCCGGCCTCGGCGGCGACCGGTCGCAAGGATCGTACATAACGCATGCCGAAGCGCCGATGCTGACCACGCGCGATCTCGAATTCTACAAGAACATCCGCACCGGCGGGCAAGACGGCACCGGCGACATCACGCAGTCGCCGCTTGCCGACGCCGATTTCGCCAACCTGCCGCCGACCGTGCTGATCACCGCGCAATGCGATCCCCTGTCGTCCGACGGCGAAGCCTATCGCGACCGCATCGTCGCGGCCGGCGGACGGGCATATTGGTTCGAGGAACCAGGGCTGGTGCATGGCTATCTCAGAGCCCGGCACACGGTGGGCCGCGCCCGAGCGAGTTTTACCCGGATCGTCGATGCGGTGGCCGCCCTTGGACAGGGCGCCTGGCTCTGGTGAGCGGTTTTATCGTCTCGCGGTTTGGGCCTTATTGCACGGCCGCCGCCGCCGCCCGGCCGGCGCTGCGGCCGGAAAAGATGCAGCCGCCGAGGAAGGTACCCTCAAGCGCCGCGTAGCCATGCACGCCGCCGCCGCCGAAACCGGCGGCTTCACCGACAGCGTAGAGCCCCGCAACCGGCTGGCCATCGGCACCCAGCACGCGGCTGTCGAGATCGGTCTGCAGGCCGCCCAGCGTCTTGCGGGTCAGGATGTTGAGGCGCACCGCGATCAGCGGGCCGTTTGCCGGATCGAGCATCTTGTGCGGCTTGGCCGTGCGGATCAGGCGGTCGCCGAGATAGGCGCGCGCCCCGCGCAGGGCGCTGATTTGCATGTCCTTGGAGAACGGGTTGTCGAGCTGCCTGTCGCGGGCGCGGATTTCCCGCTCTACCTGGGCGACGTCGAGCAGCGGCTCGCCGCCGGCCAGCGCGTTCATGCGGGCGACCAGCGTCGGCAAATCGGCCTCGACGATGAAATCCTCGCCCTTCTCCATGAACGCCTTGACCGGACCCGGAATGCCAGATGTGGCGCGGCCGAGCACTTGGCGCCAGCTCTTGCCGGTCAAATCGGGGTTCTGCTCGGAGCCCGACAGCGCGAACTCCTTCTGGATGATCTTTTTGGTCAGGATGAACCAGGAATAGTCGAAGCCGGTGCTCATGATGTGGGAGAGCGTGCCCAGCGTGTCGAAACCGGGATAGAGCGGCACCGGCAAGCGCTTGCCGCGCGCATCGAGCCACAGCGATGACGGGCCGGGCAGGATGCGTATCGCATGGTCGGTCCAGATCGGCGCCCAGTTCTTGATGCCCTCGACATAGTGCCACATGCGGTCGCGGTTGACGATCGAGCCGCCGGCCCGTTCGGTGATCGCCAGCATGCGGCCGTCGACATGGTCGGGCACACCGGTGATCATGCGCTTGGGCGCCGTGCCAAGCCGCTTGGGCCAATTCTCCCGCACCAGTTGATGGTTGGCGCCGATGCCGCCGGAGGCGACGATCACCGCTTGGGCGTGAAGCTCGAAATCACCTGATATTTCGCGCGAACTCTTGTGGCCGCGCTCGACAGCGCTGGGCTGCAGGATGTCGCCACGCACACCGGTCACAACAGCACCCGTCCGCGTCAGTTCATTGACCCGATGACGGAACTTGAAGCTTATCAATCCGCGTTTTTGTGCCTCGCGCACGCGCTGCACGAACGGTTCGAGAACGCCGGGGCCGGTGCCCCAGGTGATGTGGAAGCGCGGCACCGAATTGCCGTGGCCGATGGCATTGCCGCCGCCGCGCTCGGCCCAGCCGACCACCGGAAAGAATTTCAGGCCGCGCTGCATCAGCCAGGAGCGTTTTTCGCCGGCGGCGAAGCCGACATAGGCTTCCGCCCATCTGCGCGGCCAGAAATCCTCGGGCCGATCGAAAGCCGCGGTGCCCAGCCAGTCTTCCAGCGCCAGGTCATGCGAATCGCGGATGCGCATGCGCCGCTGCTCGGGCGAATCGACGAGGAAAAGGCCGCCGAACGACCAGAACGCCTGGCCGCCGAGCGACTGCTCCGGCTCCTGGTCGACGATGATGATTTTCTTGCCGGCCTCGGCAAGCTCGGCGGCGGCAACCAGCCCTGCAAGGCCAGCGCCGACAATGATCACGTCCGCATCGTCAGCCATCTTTCCTCCCAGAATTAGCCGGCTAATTCAACGCAAGGGGTCAGACGGCCTCCCAGCCTTCTTTGCCGCCGGCGCGGAAGATGGCATCGATGACTTTCTGATTGAGCACAGATTCCTCCAGCGTGAAGACGCGCTCCTTGCCGCCCTGTGCCGCACGCGCGAAGGTCTCGACCTCCAGCCGGTACTGCTGCGTGCCGGGAAAGCGGAACACCTGCGCCTCGGAGTGGTTCTGGTTGTGCAGTTCGACGCGGTGGTGGTCGTAGAGCCCGGCATTGAAAGGCGAGAACAACTCGATGAAACCCTTCTCACCGTGGAACACCATGACCTGGCGCGCCGCCATCTGCGTCGACAGGTAGAAGGACAGTTCGAAGTCACCGAAATCGGCGCGGATCGAGGAGTAGATGTCGGTGCCGAATTTCTGGTCGCGCTCGATCGTCGCCTGCACGCGCAGCGGCTCCTTGCCGGTCGAAAAGCGCGTCGACACGGTCGGGTAGACGCCGATGTCGGGCAGCGCGCCGCCGCCGAGGTCGAGCTGGTTGCGCATGTTGCTGGGGTCGACATTGTAGTAGGAGAAGGCACCCTGCACATGGCGCAGCCGGCCGATGGCGCCGCTGGCGATCAGGTCGCGTACCTTGATCCATTGCGGGTGGTAGATGACCATGAAGGCCTCGCAGACCAGCACCTTTTTCTGGTCGCGCAGCTTGATCAGCGGAAGAATGTCGTTGGCGTCGAGCGCCAGCGGCTTTTCGACCAGCACGTGCTTGCCGGCTTCGATGGCCTTTGCCGTCCATTCGACATGCTGCGAAGTCGGCAGCGGGATGTAGACGCCGTCTACTTCTTTCGAGGCGAGCAGTTCCTCATAGGAGCCGAAGGCATGCCGCGCGCCGAAGCGGTCGGCGAGCGCCTTGGCCTTCGACAGGTCGCGGCTGGCGATCGCCGACAGCACGCCATTCTCCGCCTCGACCATGGCCGGCAACAAATGCTCGCGGCCGATCTTGGCCGTCGACAACACACCCCATCGGAACATCAGGCTTCTCCTCTCGATTACAGGCGACGAGGTTTGCCCGAAATCGCCGGAAAAGCCAATGACAAGGTCAGCCCCTTTTGCCGGTCAGCGTCATGTCGAAGTCGACGATGTTGGAATAGATCGGCGTGCCGACATCCATGCCGTAGCGTGACCTCAACACCTTGCCGGTGACATGGAATTTTATGGTGCCAGCCTTGAGACCGCCAAGCTCGGCCGTGAATTTTTCCGGGAACGTCTTGCCGCGCGCCGTCAGCCGGCCGCTGACGAGGGCCGTGGTGTCGCTGGTTCGGGTCACGCTGGTCGAGCGGAACTGGATTTCCGGGTTCTTGGCGGCATCGAACACCGCGTCGGAGCGCAGGAAGGCATCGATACGGCCTTGGCCGGTGCTGACGCTTTCGGGAAAGATGGTGAAATTGACCTGCGAGCGCGCGACATCGCTGTTGTCGATGCGGATCGAGCCCTTGAAGCGGGCGAAGGCGCCATCAAGGCCGCCGCCGCCGACCTTGCCGATGGAAAAGCGGATGCTGGAGTTGGCCGGGCTGATCGAATAGCTGCCGGCGGCGTCACCAAGCGCGACGGCCGCTGAAACAGGCATGGCAAGGCAAGCGGCGACCGCCGCAAATCCGAGGATGCGCGTGTACATGGAGGTGTTCCTTTTTGGAGGCGGCGCTGTGTGCGTCCTCGCCCCGTCAACGAATGAGCCGTCCGATCTATTCCGCATCTGACGAAGGCGTGATCATGCGCGTAAGCACGCCATCCCTGAGCTGGAAATGATGACGCAGCGCCGCCAGGACATGGAGAGCGACCAGCGCCATGCCGGCATAGGCGAGATACCAATGCGTTGCCGCCCAGAAGCTTTCGGCGCCATCCGATTCAGCCAGCGGCAGGTTCGGCATGACGAACAGGTTGAACGGCAGGCTGGGGATCTCCAGCATCGACACCGACACCAGCGCCCAGCCGGACAAGGGCAAGGCAAGCTGGAACGCGTAGAGCGCAAAATGGACCAGCGGGGCGGCCCGACGCTCCAGGGTTCCGACCGAGCGCGGCAGCGGCGGCGTTGCATTGCCGAGGCGCCAGGCGACGCGCAGCACCACCAGACCGAGCAGCAGAAAGCCGAAGGATTTGTGCAGTTGGATCAGTTCGAAGGCGGTGCGCTGACTGGTCAGCCGAACCATGACGAAGCCGAGCCCGAACTGACCGATGAAGATCAGCGCAATCAGCCAGTGGAGAATGATCGCGCCCCAGCCATAGCGGGTCGTGCTATTGGTGATCGATGTTTGCATCGTTGGTGAACGACCGCGATGCCGGTTTTCTTCCACCAGGGGGAGGGGCGAGCCCGCTCTATCCACTCACCTTGAAGAAATCGACAAACGCCCTAAGCGCTGGCCGCATCTGACGGCGGCTCGGATAATAGACAAAGAAGCCGTCGAAGGGCGGGCACCAGTCCTCCAGCACGCGGATCAGCCTGCCGTCGGCGAGCGGTGCGCGGACATAATCCTCAAAGACGAAGGCAAGCCCGGCGCCGTCGACCGCCGCCTGGGCGATCAGATGGTCCTCGTCGAGGATCAGCGGTCCCTCCACCGCCATCTCGATCCTCTCGCGGCCTTTCTCGAATTCCCAGCGGTAGAGGATGCCGCTGGAGAAGCGGAAGCGGATGCAGCGGTGGCCGGCTAGGTCGCGCGGGTGGAGCGGCTTGGGGCTCACCTCGAAATAGACCGGGGCGCCGACCACCGCGCCGCGAAGGTCCGGCCCGATGCGCACCGCGATCATGTCGCGCTGCAGGCTCTCGCCTAGCCTGACTCCAGCATCGAAGCCGCCTTCCACCACGTCGGTGAAGCGGTCCTCGATGACGATCTCCAGCACGATGTCGGGATAGGCCGACGCAAAGGCGCCCAGCCGTGGCGTCAGCGCCAAATGGGCCGCCGTGCGCGGCACGGTCAGCCGCAGATTGCCGGCCGGCCGGTCGCGCGCTTCGATTGCCGTCTCCAGCGCCAGGTCGATCTCGGAAAGCGCCGGCCGCAATCGCTCGAGCAGTTGCGCGCCCTCCTCGGTCGGGGCAACGCTGCGCGTGCTGCGTGCCAACAGGCGCACGCCAAGCCGGGCTTCGAGGCTGGATACCGCGTGGCTAACCGCCGAAGGCGCGATGGCCAATTCCCTGGCAGCGCCGCGAAAGCTGCCGCATTGAGCGACAGTCGCCAGCACCGCCAGTTGTGAAAGATGCGCTCGATTCATTGATCTATCTTTTAGTACAGCCCGTGCGGATGAAAACCGATTATCGAACACAAGGCAAGGCGCTATTTCTCCCACATCGCAACAAGGAGACGCGTTATGCAAACCCGCAAGCTAGGAACTGAATTGAACGTCTACCCCGTCGGCCTCGGCTGCATGGGCATGAGCTTCGCCTATGGCGGCCAAGCGGAAGCCGATGCGATCGCCACGCTGCACCGCGCCGTCGACATCGGCGTCAATTTCTTCGACACGGCGGAAGTCTATGGCCCTTACGAGAACGAGATCCTGCTCGGCAAGGCGCTGAAGTCGGTGCGTGACAAGGTGACGATCGCGACAAAATTCGGCTTCAAGATTTTGGAGGAAGGTACAGGCCTCGACCGCATGGCGGGCGTCGACAGCCGCCCCGAGCACGTCAAGGCGGTCGCCGAGGCCTCGCTGAAACGGCTGGGCACCGATGTGATCGACCTCTACTATCAGCACCGTGTCGACCCCAACGTGCCGATCGAGGATACGGTCGGCGCCATGGCCGAACTGGTGCGCGAGGGCAAGGTGCGCGCGCTTGGCCTGTCCGAGGCGAGTGCCGCGACCATCCGCCGGGCCCATGCCGTTCATCCGATATCGGCCGTGCAGAGCGAGTATTCGCTGTGGAGCCGCGACCCGGAAGACGAGGTGTTCGCCGTCTGCCGCGAGCTCGGCATCGGCTTCGTTCCCTATAGCCCGCTCGGCCGTGGGCTGCTGACCGGCACGATCGCCAAGCCCGAGGCCTTGAGCGACGACGACTGGCGCCGGACCTTGCCGCGCTTCCAGGCCGAGGCGATGGAAGCCAATGCCGCCGTCATCGCCACGCTGGAAAAGCTGGCGGCTGAAAAGGGCGCAACCTCGGCGCAGCTGGCGCTGGCCTGGGTGCTGCACCAGGGCGATTTCATCGTACCGATCCCCGGTGCGCGCAAAATCCGCCATCTCGAGCAGAACACGGCGGCGGCGGACATTGCACTTAGCGCTGTCGAGGTGCAGGCGATTGGCGATGCGCTGTCGCCCGACAAGGTGGTCGGTAGGCGCTATGCGCAGAAGGAGTTGGCGCTGGTGAATGGGTGAAAGCTGGTGAGTAAGCGGAAGGGGTGCTTCGGCGCCCCTTTTCATGCGCGATGGTGCAGAAGGTTGCGTGACGTTGGCGCGAGGCACCCCCCTCTGTCCTGCCGGACATCTCCCCCGCAAGGGGGGAGATCGGATGTCACGCCGGCTTTCGCCAATCACCAACGTTGCAAGAAGGGTGCCGCCGATGAAGTTGCCAATCTCCCTCCTTGCGGGGGAGATGGCCGGCAGGCCAGAGGGGGGTGCCTCGCGCCAACATTCCGGCAACTCCCTACCAAGGCACGACAGTGGTCTCCGGCCAATACTCCTGGGCGCGTCTGCCCTTCACCTCATGCGTGCGCTGATTGTCCATCACCCGGTTCGGTGTGATGCGGAACGAAAAAATATCGTCAAGACCAAATGGAGCCACGATCTCGAGCTGCCCATCCGCATCGTATCGCACACCCACCGCATGGGTCTTCGACGCAAAATAGCTGACGGATTCGCTGGCGCTCGAATAGCGCGGGCAGGGTTGGCAGAACTTCTGCGGATACCATAGATGCACCCGCGCCTGGTTGCGCACCTCGACCGGCAACGCTAGCCCCTCGAAATGCCGCGCCGCCCGGCGGATCACCGCGTCCTCGGCCTCGTAGGACAGGTCGCTGTCATCGAAGTAGAAGAGATCAACGTCCTTGATGCCGTAACCCGAAGGCTTGCCGGTCAGGTGGTTCCAGACACTGTTGTAGAGCGCGCCGGACACCACCAGCCAGCCCGGCAGGTCGAGCGTGCGAGCCCGCGCCAGCGCGTCGCGGACCAGCGGGTCGGCAGGCACGATGGCGAGAAACGCCGCGCGCTGTTCTTCGAAAGGAAGTCCGGAATACCGCAGATGGTCCATCGCCCTTTGGAGGGCGATTCGCCATCTGCTCGCAAGTCTTAGCCGCGCAGAACGCCGCCCGTCTGCTTGCCGACATTCTCGACGATACGCTTGGCCAGTGCCTCGAAATCCTCGTCGGTCAGCGTCTTTTCGACCGGCTGGATCGACACTTCGATGGCAATAGACTTCCTGCCCTCGCCGAGCGAAGCGCCTTCGAAGATGTCGAAGACCGAAACGCCCGTGATGAGCTTCTTGTCGGCGGCGAGCGCCGCGCGGACCAGCGTGCCGGCCTCGACCGTTTTGTCGACGACGAAAGCGAAGTCGCGCTTGACCGCCTGGAAGGGGGACAGTTCCAGTTTCGGCTTGGTTTTCGTCGGCTTGGCCTTCGGTTCGGGCACCGCATCGACGAACACCTCGAAGCCGCACAGCGGCCCGGAAACATCGAGCCCCTCCAGCGTCTTCGGGTGGAATTCGCCAAAGGTGCCGAGCACGGTTTTCGGGCCGAGCTTGATGGTGCCGGAACGGCCGGGATGGTACCAGGCTGGACCGCCGGCCTCGATCTGCAGCCGCTCGACCGGCGCACCGCAGGCTTCGAGCGCGGCGATCGCGTCGGCCTTGGCGTCGAACACGCCGACCGCACCCGAATTGCCGGCCCAGTTGCGGCCGGAGCCGTCGAGCTTGGCGGTGCCGCGACGCACACCGGCGGCGACGCGCCGCTGTTGGTCGGCGCCGTCGCCCTCATAGGTGCCCGACACTTCGAACAGCGCCACGTCGCCAATACCCTTGTCGGCATTGCGCTGTGCAGCGGCGATCAGCCCGGGCAGCAGCGACGGCCGCATGTCGGACATGTCGGCGGCGATCGGGTTGGCGAGCTTCAGCGCGGTCTGGCCACCGCCGAACAGCTCGGCATGCTTGGCCGGAATGAACGACCAGGTGACGGCTTCCATCATGCCGCGCACGGCAAGCGCGCGCTTGGCGGTGCGGGTACGGACCTGCAGCGTGGTGAGTATCCTGGCGTTGACCGCGTCATGCGCACCGAGCGGCTGCGGCGCGATGTTGTCGACGCCGTGGATGCGCATGACTTCCTCGACCAGATCTGCCTTGCCATCGACGTCGGGGCGCCAGGACGGCACGGCGACGTCGAAGACGCCCGATATCTTTTCTTGAGACGAGAAATCTCGTGTGCCGGGCGGCGGAGCAACATAGTTGGCATGGGGTCGATAGGTTGGCTCTGCACTGAAACCCAGGCGCTCAAGGATAGATAGGCTCTCATCCTCGTCGACCTCGATGCCGGTCAGCCGCTTCACTTCCGCCAGCGGGAAGGAAACGATCTTCGGCTGATAGTCGGCATAACCGACGACTTCCATTTCGGTCGGCGTGCCGCCGCAGAAATCGAGCACCAGTTTCGTTGCCAACTCGACGCCGGGAACCATGAATTCGGGGTCCACGCCGCGCTCGAAGCGGTAGCGCGCGTCGGTGATGATGCCGAGCGTGCGGCCGGTGCGCGCCGTGGTGATCGGATCCCAAAGGGCGGATTCGATCAGCACGTCGGTCGTGTTCTCGTCGCAGCCCGAATGCTCGCCGCCCATGATGCCGGCGATGGACTCGACGCCATTGTCATCAGCGATGACACACATTTCCGGCGTCAGCGTGTATTCGCGGCCGTCGAGCGCCTGCACCTTTTCACCATCGCGCGCGCGGCGCACGACGAGATTGCCGGCAACCTTGCTGGCGTCGAACACATGCAGCGGGCGTCCGCGGTCGAAGGTGACGTAGTTGGTGATGTCGACCAGCGCGCTGATGGGTCTCAGGCCAATGGCGATCAGCCGCTGCTGCAGCCATTTTGGCGACGGCCCATTCTTGACGCCCTTGACCAGGTTGAGCGCGAAGCCGGGGCAAAGCTCCGGCGCTTCGATCGTCACCTTGACCGGACACATGCCATTGCCGACATGCGGCATGATGGCGCCGCCAACGAGGCGGCCAAGCCCGCTCGCCGCCAGATCCCTGGCGATGCCATAGACGCTGGTGGCATCCGGCCGGTTCGGCGTCAAATTGATCTCGATGACCGGATCGTCGATATGCGCATAGGCGGCGAAGCTGGTGCCGACCGGCGCATCCTCGGGCAGGTCGATGATGCCGTTGTGTTCGTCTGACAGTTCCAGCTCGCGCTCGGAACACATCATGCCGTGGCTTTCGACCCCCCTGATCTTGCCGACCGCCAGCGTCACGTCGATGCCGGGCACATAGGTGCCGGGCGCGGCAAAGGCGCCGATCAGGCCAGCGCGGGCGTTTGGCGCGCCGCAGACGACCTGCACGGTTGGCTTGCCGTCGCCCGTATCGACGGTCAGCACGCGCAGCCGGTCGGCATCGGGATGCTGGACCGCCGTCAGCACCCTGGCGATGACGAAGGGCTTCAGGCTTGACTTGTCGTCGACATGCTCGACTTCGAGGCCGATCGAGGTCAGCCGCTCGACGATCTCGTCGAGCGTAGCGTCGGTCTCTAGGTGGTCCTTGAGCCAGGAGAGGGTGAATTTCATGGGGCTGTTCCGTCTGGTCTTTTGACGCTTGATTTCAGATGTCTCGGCAGGTCGTCGGACATATGCAGGTAGGGCAGCTGCTCGCCGACATAGGCATGCAGCGTGGGTTCAAAATCGGCTGGCATGTCCATGGTGCCGAGCATGAAGTAGATGTCGTCTTCCAGCCGCTCGTCGACATAGGCGATGGGTGAGCCGCAAGTGCCGCAGAACGAGCGCGTCACCGGGCCGTTCTCGAACATCTTCAGCGCCTTGCCGGTGAACGCGACCTGACCGGCCGGGAAGCCGACAAAGGCCGATACAGGCGCGCCGCTGGCCCGCCGGCAATCGCCGCAATGGCAATAGCTGACGTGGTGCGGTTCGGCCGATGCCTCGAACCGCACGGCGCCGCAGCGACAGCCGCCGGCGTAGGGCGCTGTCATGCGCTCAGGCCCCCAAACAGCGTCGGCATGTCGAGCGGCCTGAACCCGTAATGCGACAGCCAGCGCACGTCGGCATCGAAGAAGGCGCGCAGGTCCGGCATGCCGTATTTCAGCATGGCGATGCGGTCGATGCCCATGCCCCAGGCAAAGCCCTGATATTCGTCCGGATCGAGCCCGCCATGGCGCAGCACGTTGGGATGGACCATGCCGCAGCCGAGGATCTCCATCCAGTCGGAGCCTTCGCCGAAGCGCACTTCGCCCGGCCGCGAGCGGTCGCACTGGATGTCGACCTCGAGGCTCGGCTCGGTGAACGGGAAGAAGGACGGCCGGAAGCGCATCTTGACCTGCGGCACCTCGAAGAAGGCCTTGCAGAACTCCTCCAGCACCCACTTCATGTTGGCGACGTTGGCCGTCTTGTCGATCACCAGCCCCTCGACCTGATGGAACATCGGCGAGTGAGTGGCGTCCGAATCCTGGCGGTAAGTCTTGCCCGGAATGACGATGCGGATCGGCGGCTTCTTCGTCTCCATGGTGCGGATCTGCACCGGCGAAGTGTGCGTGCGCAAAAGCTTGCGCTCGCCCTTCTCGTCCGGCTGGAAGAAGAAGGTGTCGTGCATCTCGCGCGCCGGATGGCCTTCGGGGAAATTCAGCGCAGTGAAATTGTAGTAATCGGTCTCGATATCGGGACCTTCCGCGATGGAAAACCCGAGGTCGCCGAAGATCGCCGCGATCTCATCGATGACCTGGCTGATCGGGTGGATACGGCCGCGCTCGGCCGGCGACTGCCGCACCGGCAGCGTCACATCGACCCTTTCGGCGGCGAGGCGGGCGGTGATCGCCACATCTTTCAACTCGGCCTTGCGCACCGTCAGCGCATCTGTGACGCGGTTCTTGAGCCCGTTGATTGCGGGGCCTTTGACCTGACGCTCCTCAGCGGTCATGGCGCCAAGGGTCTTCAGCATCTCGGACACGGCGCCCTTCTTGCCGAAAGCAGCGATGCGCACGGCCTCGATGGCCGGCTCATCGGCGGCCGAGGCGATTTCGGCCAGAAGTGAGTTTTCAAGCGTATCCAGGCCAGTGGTTGCGTCGTTCACGGTCAAACTCGCTACGTTGGAAATCAGCTCAAAGTGAAAGTCACTTTTAAGTTGAAAGTTCAGGCAAAAGAAAAACCCGCGCCAGCCGTGCCAGCGCGGGTTCCCCAAATCAGAATTGCGAATGCTTGGGAAGCGCTGGTCTTAGGCGACAGCGCTTTCAAAAGCGTTCGGCGTGGTGTTCTTCAGATATTCGAGCGCCACCTTGGCCTTGGCGACCAGGGCTGCGAAAGCCTGCGGCTCATGGATGGCCATGTCCGACAGGATCTTGCGGTCGATCTCGATGCCCGACTTGTTGAGGCCGTCGATGAAGCGGCCATAGGTCAGGCCATGCTCGTGCGTCGCGGCGTTGATGCGCTGGATCCACAGCGCGCGGAACGAGCGCTTGCGGTTCTTGCGGTCGCGATACGCGTACTGCATCGACTTTTCCACCGCCTGCTTGGCGATGCGGATGGTGTTCTTGCGGCGGCCGTAGAAGCCTTTGGCGGCTTTCAGGACCTTCTTGTGCTTGGCGTGCGAAGTGACGCCTCTTTTTACGCGTGCCATGTCATGATCTCCTTAAAAGCAATTCCAGGAAAAGTGCCTTGCGGTTTTCCGTTCGGAATTGCGTAAAACAAATGCGTGTCCGGACCGAATGATCTTATTTTGGCGAATGATGTTTTCCAAAAAGTCTGCAACTTTTTGGCATCATTCCCTAGAGACCGTTCGGCAGAAAATTCTTGATGACCTTCTTGCCATCCGGTTCAGCCAGAACCATCGTGCCGCGGGCATTTCGAATGAACTTGTTGGAACGCTTGATCATGCCGTGACGCTTGCCGGCCGCAGCCGACAGGACTTTACCCGTACCTGTGATCTTGAACCGCTTCTTGGCGGCCGATTTGGTCTTCATCTTGGGCATTTTGCTACTCCGTATTGTTGGCGCACTATCGCGCTTCTTGTTCGCTTCGGGCCGACCAAAGCCCGAAAAGCAAATGAAACCGCCACGGCATGCCCTGCCGGGCGGTTTTCTTGAACGGCGGTGCTATACGTCAAAGACGGCCCGCGTGCAACACCTGTGGAGATGCGGCGCTGTGTCCTTGGTCAGGGCAGCGTGAACCAGACCGGCAACATGCCTGACAGCTGGGCTCCGTCTATCAGCTCGAAGGCCGGCAGGGCGACGAGGAAGACCAGGCCGTCGAGCAGCGTGGTCAGCAACAGGCGGGGCTTGAAGCTGCCCGTATCGCCCTCCTGGTAGAGCGACAGCTTCGGGAAGAAGCGCGGCACCTTCTCCAGATAGGCCTGGTACGGCGCGCCGAGCGCTTCCTTGAGGAACTTCTCTTCGCGCAGGATGACGATGTGGAAGGCACCCGCGCACAGCAGCGCAAAGAGGATGATGCCGGAGAACGAGCCGATCTGGGCGCCGACGCCCGCCGCGGCCACGGTCGAGAACACATAAAGTGGGTTGCGGGTGATCGAGTAAGGCCCGCCGGTCACCACCTCGGAAGATTTGCGCCCGCCTATGTAGAGCGTCGCCCAAAGGCGCCCGACGATGCCGAGGAAAATCAGCAGCACGCCGAACATTTCGATCGACTCATGCACCCAGGTTTCAGGCGGAAACGTCGATTGGCCGAACAGCAGTGCCAGAAACAGCACCACCACCAGCACCGCAAGCACCATGCGGCGCATATGCTGGTAGTTGCCCAGCCCGTGTGCCTCGACGGGCGCAGACTTGATTTCATTGACCATGGCGGAATCCGATCGTCGAAAAACTTGCCGGCGATCGCAGCTTCTGGCCAAGAAAACAGGGCCCCGCCGATCGTTGGGACGGCTTGCAGGATAATTCAGGCGGATTTAATGCATGTCGCCTCTTTTGACTGCCTACCGCAGCTCAATACAGCCAGAAGAGGACGGGAATTACACCGCTTTCCTGTCCGGACTCGATGAGTTCGAAAAACGGTATGGAAACCAGAAACATCAAGCCGTCGCGCAGCGTGTGATTGAAGATGCGCGGTGTGAAGGTGACCTCGGCCTGATCGCGATAAAGCCGGGGATTGGGAAAAAAACGCGGCACCCGTGCAACGTAGTCCTTGTACGGCGCCCCGAGCACGGTCGTCAAATGCCGTTCCTCGCGCAGCGTGACGATGTGGAACGCGGCCGCGCACAAAACCGCCGACGCTACCGCGACGATCGCGCTGCCGGTCTGAGTGCCAATGCCGACGGCCGCTACGGTGGAGAAAAAATATAGCGGGTTGCGCATCACCGAATATGGGCCGGTTGCAACCACTTCGGCCGACTTGCGGCCGCCGATATAGAGGATCGACCAGAGCCGGCCGCCGATTCCGATCAGTATCAGGGCGATCCCGTGCGCCTCTATGCGTTCGTGGGTCAGTTCATCGTGCGGGGAGCCGCCGAAGATCAGCAAAGCGCAAAAAGCGCCGATTAGCAGCGCCAGCAGGACGCGCCGGCGCCGCTGATAGCGACCCATTTCACTTGTAGAACGTGCCGCAGCGGTCATGGGAGAATCCTTTCGCCGCGAGGACCGGCAACCAGAATCCTTGTCGAAGCAACTTGCGGAGAAATCATGGCGGAGGCAAAACAAAACAAAAGCCGCCGAAGCGGCCTTTGCTTTTGACGGGGATCGCTCTAGCGCGGCGACAGCACCATCATCATCTGGCGGCCTTCGAGCTTCGGTTCCGCTTCGACCTTGGCAATCGTCGCCACTTCCTCGCGGACCTTGTTCAGAAGCTGCATGCCGAGTTCCATATGCGCCATCTCGCGGCCACGGAAGCGCAGCGTCAGCTTGACCTTGTCGCCTTCCTCGAAGAAGCGGCGAACCGCCTTCATCTTGGTCTCGTAGTCATGGCTGTCGATGTTCGGGCGCATCTTGATCTCCTTGATCTCGATGACCTTCTGGTTCTTGCGCGCCTCGGCCGCCTTCTTCTGGTTGGCGTATTTCAACTTGCCGAGATCGAGGATCTTGACGACGGGGGGCACCGCATTGGGCGATATCTCGACGAGATCGAGCCCAGCCTCTTCGGCGAGCAGCAACGCATCGTTGATGGAAATATCGCCGCGGTTCTGGCCATCGGCGTCGATAAGCTGGACCCGGGGAACCCGGATGTCACGGTTGGAGCGCGGGCCATCCTTGGTCGGCGCCGCTGCTTTGAAAGGTCTGCGAATGGTCGTGGTCTCCTTGGCCGTTTCGTTCAGGTTCGTCAGTGTTGATGCGTGGACGCGCAATGTGGTGAGCGCGCGGGCGGAGTCAATAGCACAGCATTGACAGAAAATCACCCTGATCGCTGCTCTGCACCAAACAAACAACATCGTGAGCACTTTTCGCCACGCCACCGGCTGTGTCACAAGACCCGCGTTGAGGAAAAGCCATGACTGCTACGCCCCCAATCTTTCTGGATGTAGATGGATCGCGCATCGCGGTGCGCCATACTGCTGGCTCTGCGCCAGGCATCGTCTGGCTCGGCGGCTACAAGTCGGACATGCTGGGCACGAAGGCGCAGACGCTGACGGACTGGGCGGCGAAAGAAGGCCGCGCCTTCCTGCGCCACGATTATTCTGGCCATGGCGAATCCGGCGGCGCCTTTGCCGACGGCACGATTTCGACATGGCTTGCGCAGAGCCTTGCCGTGTTCCGGCATTTCACCCGGGGCAGCCAGATCCTGGTCGGCTCCTCGATGGGCGCCTGGATCGCGCTGCGCATGGTGCAGGAATTGCGCAAGGCAGGCGATAGCAACGTCGCCGGCATGGTGCTGCTGGCGCCAGCCCCGGATTTCACCGCCGACCTGGTCGAACCGGTGCTGACCAAGGCGCAGAAGCGCGATCTCGCCAAAAAAGGTTTCTTCGAAGAGCCGTCGGACTATTCCACGGAACCCTACATCTACACCCGCGCCCTGATCGAGGACGGGCGCTACAACCGGGTTATGACAGGCCCGATCGACACCCATTGCCCGGTGCACATCCTGCAGGGCCTGGCCGATGCGGACGTGCCTGCAAGCCACGCACTGAAGCTGGTCAGCTTGCTGCCCGCCGACGACGTGACACTGTCATTGATCCCCGACGGCGACCATCGCTTGTCGCGACCCCAAGATCTCGACATGCTGGTGCGGGCCGTCGATGCGATGGCGCAGAGGGGAAACTGATGCGCCTTTCCATCCCGATATCCGCCTTCGTCGCGGCGATCGTCGGCTTCGGCGGCACGCTGGCCATCGTCATCGCAGCCGCCACCGCAGTCGGTGCGACGCAGATCGAGACGGCAAGCTGGGTGACGACGATCTGCCTGGCCATGGCGATCGAGAGCCTGTGGCTGTCATGGCGCACGAAAATGCCTGTCATCACCGCCTGGTCGACGCCGGGCCTGGCGCTGATCGCGGCATCGAGCGGCTTTTCGATGAGCGAGGCCGTCGCCGCCTTCATCGTCACCGGCGTCCTTCTGATCGCCACAGGGCTGTTTCGGCCCCTGACCAAGCTGATCTCGAGGATACCGCCCTCCGTCGCCTCGGGCATGCTGGCCGGCATCGTCGTCACCTTCGCGCTCAATGCGGTGAAGACCATTCCGATCGACCCGTGGCTGATCCTGCCGCTGATCGCCGTCTTCTTCGTTATCAGGCTGTTCAACCCGGCGCTGTCGGTGCTGGCGGTTCTGATCGGCGGTGGCCTCGCCGCTTTCCTCACCGGCCGTGTCGGTGGCCTGCCGACACCGGAACTGTCGACGCTGACGCTGATTGCGCCTGACTTCACCACCAAGGCGGTGATCGGCCTGGCACTGCCGCTCTATCTCGTCACCATGGCGTCGCAAAACCTGTCCGGCCTCGCCGTGCTGCGCGCCGCCGGCTATCACCCGGAGCCCGGCCCGCTGATCGGTGTCACGGGCCTGTTTTCGCTGCTCTCGGCGCCGTTCGGCGGCTCGACGACCAATCTGGCGGCGATCTCGGCGGCGATCTGCACCGGACCGGACGTCCACCCCGATCCCGCCGAGCGCTGGAAGACCGGGCCGTTCTATGCGCTCGCCTATCTCATCTTTGCTATTTTCGGCGCTTCGCTGGTGGCGATCTTCGCGGTGCTGCCGCAGAGCCTGATCGTGCTGGTGGCAGGCCTGGCGCTGATGGCGTCGCTCGCCAACGCGCTGTCTATCGCGCTGAAGGAAGAGGCGGATCGCATGGCCGCCACCGTCACCTTTGTCGTCACCGCGTCGGGCCTGACGCTGTTCGGCGTTGGCGCCGCATTCTGGGGCCTGATTGCCGGGTTGGTCGTGCTTTCCCTCGATATGATCAAAAAGCGATAATCATTTCAGATGCTTGTCCGGATTTGGCGGACATTGTCTTGAATCGCCGTTTTTCTCTTCCCATTTCGATTCCACGCAGCCGGGTTTGGCTGTCTCCAACCGAAGGAATGGGAGAAAATGAACACATCCGCATTGATCCGTCCGGCCTGGACGCCGGCAACCATCGCGTTGATGGTTGTGGGTTTCATGGTGTTCTGGCCACTCGGCTTCGCCATGCTCGCCTACATCATTTGGGGCGACCGCCTCGATGGCTTCAAGCGTGACGTCAACCGCGCGACCGACGGCATCTTCGCCGGATGCCGCCGCGGTTCCGACAAGGCCGCGCGCTGGGGCAATGGCTCCGCCCGCACCGGCAACGTCGCTTTCGACGACTGGCGCGAAAAGGAACTGGAGCGCCTGAACGAAGAGCGTCGCAAGCTCGACGAGATGCTGACCCAGTTCGACGAGTATGCCCGCGAATTGCGCCGCGCCAAGGACCAGGACGAGTTCGACCGGTTCATGGCCAACCGCAACAAGTCGACGGCTCCGACGAAGGCCGATCCGGGCGCCGGAACGACGACCACCAAGCGTGGCAAGGGTTCGAACCTGCTTGACGACTGACGCCCGACGCATGACCCCGAAAACCGGAACCGGTTTTCGGAAAGGATCATGCGCCAACTTAGAGTGCTACAGCGTCCTTTGCGCGTCCCAGAGGTCGCGCGGCGCTGTAGGACAGGCCAAGGTATGACGACGGCGTCGCGCGAGCGGCGCCGTTTCTTTTTTGTTCTAGTCGTTTTTCTCGAATCGCGTATCGTCCCGCCATGACTCTCGGCTTCTTTCGCAATCTGACAAAGCCCAAGCCCACGCCTGTCGTGGAACGCGAATATTGCGTCGCCGGCCGCACGCTGCCGCTCAAGATCGTCGAGAGCGCCAGGGCGCGCCGAATGACGCTGCGCATCGATTCAGGCGGCCAGGGTCTGCGCATCACCGTGCCGCCAGGCCTGCGCCGCGGCGAGGTGGACAGGTTCCTCGAGCGGCACCAGGACTGGCTGGAGCAGCGACTGGCCAAGGTGCCGACGCGGCCGCAGGTGCGGCCAGGTATCAGGATCCCGGTGCGCGGCGTGGCGCACCGCATCGTCCATGAACCATCAAAGCGCGGGACCGTGACGGTGTCGAGCGATGAGCGCGGCCCGCTGCTGATCGTGCACGGCGATCGCATACACCTACCGCGCCGCATCGCCGACTTCCTCAAGCGCGAGGCCAAGAAGGACATCGAGAAGCTGGTGCTCAAGCACACCCAGGCGTTGGGCAAACGCGCCAAGGCCGTCCGCTTCAAGGACACGTCGAGCCGCTGGGGCTCCTGCACCTCCGAAGGCAATCTGTCCTTCTCCTGGCGCATCATGATGGCGCCGTCGCCGGTCATCAACTACCTTGTGGCGCATGAAGTGGCGCATCTCAAGGAGATGAACCATGGTCCGAAATTCTGGAAATTGTGCGAAAAGCTCTGCCCCGACACCGATCGCTGCAAGGACTGGCTGAAGCGCAATGGCGGTGCGCTGCAGGCGATCATGTTCGAGTAGGCGGCAGCCGAGCGGCACGTCGAGCGCAGTAGGCTACTCGCGCGACCGTTGGAGATTGGCGAAGCTATCTCCAACGTCGTCATCCTAGGGCGGAGCAAGGAGCGAAGCGACGCGGCGCAGACCCTGGGATCCATGCCGTGACGCACGAGCGCCGCAACGGTGCAGGTCTCGGATATCCGCCAGAACAAAACGACCTTTTCAGCAACGCGTTCATTCTCCACCGCCGCATCCTTCGGTGGATGTCACGGCATGGATCCTAGGGTCTGCGCTCCGCTTCGCGTCGCTCCGCCCTAGGATGACGAAATTCAGTCGTCATTCGCCGCATTAAGCTCTTCCGGCCGCAACCCCTCATCGCCATGATGCGGCCACGGCAGGAAATTGCCGTCGAATTCATCGCCGCCGAAATAATCGAGCGCCCGGTGCGCTTCGGCGCCATTGAAGGCAGCCTTGCCGAGCAGGTGCGCGATGACCTCGCGCGCCTGCGCTATCTTCTGCCTGAGTTCGGCAATTGTCCTGTCGGTCATGATCGTGCTCTCCCCGCCTTGCTCCTGTCCATCCATAGGTAGCGCCTTTGGCCGTGCCGGCAAACAGCACGCTTTTTCTCGACTCTTTTCGCTTTTCATGCCAATTCCCGCGCCATGGCACTCGACATCAAGATCTGCGGCTTGAAGACCGACGGGGCAATGGCCGCGGCGCTGGCCGGCGGCGCCAGCCATGTCGGGTTTATCTTCTTCGCCAAAAGCCCGCGCTATGTCGAACCTGCCGAGGCTGGCCGTCTGCGCGAGACTGCGCGCGGCAAGGCGATGGCGGTTGCCGTCGCCGTCGATACCAGCGACGCCTTCCTTGATGAAATCGTTGCTAAAATGCAGCCTGACATGCTGCAGCTGCATGGTGCGGAAACGCCCGAGCGCGTCGCCGAGGTCAAAGCCCGCTATGGCCTGCCGGTGATGAAGGCGCTGCCGCTCAGCGAGGCCGCCGATCTCGAACGGATAAAGCCGTTCATCGGCATAGCCGACCGGTTCCTGTTCGACGCCAAGCCGCCGAAAGGCTCAGAGCTGCCGGGCGGCAATGGTGTGGCCTTCGACTGGCACATCCTCGCCGGCCTTGACGGCAGCGTCGATTACATGCTTTCCGGTGGGCTCAACGCCGCCAATATCGGCGATGCCCTTCGGCTTGCCGACCCGCCCGGAATAGACATTTCCTCAGGCGTGGAAAGCGCGCCGGGCATCAAGGATCCGGCGCTGATCGAACAGTTTTTCCGGGCCGTCAGGGCCGCGCGGAACACCTGCGCAGCCTGAGCGTGCTGTAAACGACAAGCCAGGAGATCGGCGATGAACAAGCCGGCGACACCCAATTCCTTCCGCACTGGGCCCGACGAACAGGGCATGTTCGGCATTTTCGGCGGTCGTTTCGTTGCCGAAACGCTGATGCCGCTGATCCTCGATCTGGAGCGGCACTGGAACGAGGTCAAGAACGATGCGGATTTCAGGGCCGAGCTGACTGACCTGTCGACCCACTATGCCGGACGGCCGTCGAAGCTTTATTTCGCCGAGGGGCTGACCAGGCATCTTCGTGAGGTTTCCTCGGCGAAGGGCATCGGGGGCGGCGCAAAGGTCTATTTCAAGCGCGAGGATCTGAACCACACCGGTTCGCACAAGATCAACAATTGCCTCGGCCAGATCCTGCTGGCCAAGCGCATGGGCAAGAAGCGCATCATCGCCGAGACCGGTGCCGGCCAGCATGGCGTGGCCTCAGCCACGGTTGCGGCCCGATTCGGCTTTCCCTGCGTCGTCTATATGGGCGCCACCGACGTCGTCCGGCAAAGCCCCAATGTCTTCCGCATGAAGCTGCTGGGCGCCGAAGTGCGGCCGGTGACCGCTGGTCACGGCACGCTGAAGGACGCCATGAACGAGGCGTTGCGCGACTGGGTGACCAATGTCGAGGACACCTATTACCTGATCGGCACCGCCGCCGGCCCGCATCCCTATCCGGAGCTGGTGCGCGACTTCCAATCGGTGATCGGCATCGAAGCGCGGGCGCAGATCCTCGAGCAGGAAGGCCGGCTGCCCGACACCATCATCGCTGCTGTCGGCGGCGGTTCGAACGCCATCGGCCTGTTCCATCCTTTCCTCGACGACAAGGAGGTTCGCATCATCGGCATCGAGGCCGGGGGACGCGGTCTCGACGGCATCGAGCATTGCGCCTCGATGAATGCCGGCGCGCCGGGCGTGCTGCATGGCAACCGCACCTATCTCCTGCAGAACGCCGACGGCCAGATCATGGACGGGCATTCGATCTCGGCCGGCCTCGACTATCCCGGCGTCGGGCCGGAGCATTCCTGGCTGCGCGATTCAGGCCGCGTTGAATACGTGCCGATCCTCGATGACGAAGCGCTGGAGGCCTTCAAGCTGACGACGCGCGTCGAAGGCATCATCCCGGCGCTGGAATCCGCGCATGCCATTGCGCATGCGGTGAAGATCGTGCCCGCCATGGACAAGGACCAGATCGTCATCGTCAACCTGTCCGGCCGTGGCGACAAGGACGTGCACACGGTGGCTTCGATGCTGGGCATGGAGATCTGATCATGGTGACCCGCATCGACCGCCGCATGGCAAAACTGAAAGCCGAAGGCCGCCCGGCGCTCGTCACCTATTTCATGGGCGGCGACCCGGACTACGACACCTCTTTGTCGATCATGAAGGCACTGCCCAAGGCTGGCGCCGACATCATCGAGCTCGGCATGCCGTTCTCCGATCCGATGGCCGACGGCCCGGCAATCCAGGCGGCGGGTCTCAGGGCGCTGAAAGGCGGCCAGACGCTGGTCAAGACGCTGAAGATGGCAGCCGACTTCCGGACCGGCGACAATGAGACGCCGATCGTGCTGATGGGCTACTACAATCCGATCTACATCTATGGCGTCGACCGCTTCCTCAAGGACGCGATCGCCAGCGGCATCGACGGGCTGATCGTCGTCGACCTGCCTCCGGAGATGGACGAGGAACTGTGCATTCCGGCGCTGAAAGCCGGCATCAATTTCATCCGGCTGGCCACACCCACCACCGACGACAAGCGCCTGCCCAAGGTGCTGCAGAACACGTCGGGCTTCGTCTATTACGTCTCGATGACCGGCATCACCGGCTCGGCGCTGGCCGACACCGGCAAGGTGGCGGCGGCGGTCAAGCGCATCAAGGGCCATACCGACCTGCCGGTCTGCGTCGGCTTCGGCGTCAAGACCGCCGAGCAGGCCCGGGTGATCGGCGCCAATGCCGACGGCGTGGTCGTCGGCACCGCGATCGTCAATGCGGTAGCCAATGTGCTGGGACCGAAGGGCGAAAAGACCGCCGATCCGGCCGAAGCCGTCGCCACGCTGGTCAGCGGCCTTGCGCAAGGCGTGCGTTCGGCCCGCCTTGCTGCTGCCGAATAGTTCTCCTACCTCAGCTTTTGCGCATGTCGTTATCCCAAAACCGGTTTCCACTTTTAGGCGACATGCACTAACTCTTCGTCAGGACAGGAGCCGAAGCGATGAACTGGATCACCAATTACGTTCGCCCGAAGATCAATTCGATGCTCGGCCGGCGCACCGACATGCCCGAGAACCTCTGGATCAAGGATCCGGAGACCGGCGAGATGGTGTTCCACAAGGACCTGGAATCCAACCAGTTCGTCATTCCCTCGTCCGGCCATCATATGAAGATTTCGGCCAAGGAGCGGCTGAGATTCTTCTTCGATGGCGGCAAATACGAGACCCTGGACAACCCCAAGGTGATGCAGGATCCGCTGAAATTCCGCGACGAGAAGCGCTATGTCGACCGGTTGAAGGACGCCAAGGCCAAGACCGGCCTTGAGGACGCGATCATCAATGCGCTGGGCACCGTCGAGGGTCTGCCGGTGGTGGTCACGGTGCAGGACTTCGCCTTCATGGGCGGCTCGCTCGGCATGGCTGCCGGCGACGCCATCGTGCATGGCTTCGAAGTGGCCCTGCAGCGCAAGCGGCCGCTGATCCTGTTCGCCGCTTCCGGCGGCGCCCGCATGCAGGAAGGTATTTTGTCCCTGATGCAATTGCCGCGGACAACGATCGGTGTCGACCGGCTGAAGGAAGCCGGCCTGCCCTATATCGTCGTTTTGACCAACCCGACCACGGGCGGCGTGACCGCCTCCTACGCCATGCTGGGCGACGTGCACATTGCCGAGCCCGGCGCGCTGATCGGCTTTGCCGGACCGCGCGTCATCGAACAGACGATCCGCGAGAAATTGCCCGACGGCTTCCAGCGCTCCGAATATCTGATGGAGCACGGCATGGTCGACATGGTGGTGTCGCGGCTGGAGCTGCGCGAAACCATATCGCGGCTGCTCAAGATGCTGCTCAAGCTGCCGGAGGAGCAAAAGCCGCTGGAGCCGGAAATCCTGCCGCCGGCGGCGGTCGCCGCGGAAGCTCGGCCGCAAGCCTGAAGCGACACGAGGCGCCGCGACCGCGATTGCACGAGGGCTTCGGCGCGCTGTAGCTTTTGATTGCCATGGCCATCCGAAACGATTCTGGTTTTCAGGCTCATGCGCTAGGATTCTACCCATGACGACGCTTGCCGCCGACCGCGAAATCGAAGCCCTGATGGCACTTCATCCGAAAGGCTTCGACCTTTCGCTCGACCGCATTTCGCGGCTGCTGGAGCGGCTTGACAATCCGCAGGATCGGCTGCCCCCGGTCATCCACATCGCCGGCACCAACGGCAAAGGCTCGTGCGCCGCCTTTTCGCGCGCCCTGCTCGAGGCCGCGGACTACCGCGTCCATGTCCATACCTCGCCGCATCTGGTCAACTGGCATGAGCGTTACCGGCTGGCCGCCGATGGCGGCGGCAGGCTGGTCGAAGACAGGGTTTTCGCCGATGCTATTGCCCGTGCCGCCAGGGCCAATGAGGGCGAGAAGATCACCGTCTTCGAGATTCTCACCGCAGTCACCTTCCTCTTGTTTTCCGAACACCAGGCCGACGCCGCCATCATCGAGGTCGGGCTCGGCGGCCGCTTCGACGCGACCAATGTCGTCAAGGAGCCCGCCGTGTCGGTGATCATGCCGGTGTCGCTCGACCACGAGGCCTATCTCGGCGACCGTGTCGAACTGATCGCGGCCGAAAAGGCCGGCATCATCAAGCCCGGCTGTCCGGTGGTCATCGGCGCGCAGGAGAGCGAGACGGCGCTGCAGGTGCTGATCGAAACCGCCGAGCGGCTTGAATGCCCCACCTTCGTCTACGGCCAGGATTTCCTTGCCTTCGAGGAAAACGGCCGCATGGTCTACCAGGACGAAGACGGCTTGATGGACCTGCCGCCGCCCAGGCTGCCCGGACGCCACCAGTTCGCCAATGCGGCGGCGGCGATCGCCGCGGTCAAGGCGGCCGGTTTCGAGATCAGCCATCGCGCCGCCGAAAAGGCGATGATCAATGTCGCCTGGCCCGGCCGCATGCAGAAGCTGATGCAGGGCCGGCTGGCCGAACTGGCACCCAAGGGCGCCGACATCTGGCTCGACGGTGGCCACAATCCGGGCGCCGGCGTGGTGGTTGCCGAAGCGTTGGCCGAGCAGGAAGAGAAGAACCCGCGTCCGCTGTTCCTCATCTCGGGCATGATCAACACCAAGGACCAGAGCGGCTATTTCCGTGCCTTCAAGGGCCTCGCCCGGCATGTCTACACGGTGCCGGTGAGCCTCAGCGAGGCCGGCGTGCCTAACGACGAACTGGCGATCCGCGCAACGGAAGCCGGGCTGACCGCCGAGCCGGTGAGTTCCGTCGCCAGCGCGCTGATGCTGCTGCGCGACACCTGGGACGGCCCGGCGCCACGCATCCTGATCAGCGGTTCGTTGTATCTGACCGGCGCGGTGCTGGCCGAGAACGGCACTCCGCCGACCTGAGGTCGGAGTTGCGAGGAACCCGTCATGATCAACGTCAAGCAGCTCGCTCACGTCTGCATCTTCGCGCATGACCTGGAGGCAACGCGAAGCTTCTATCGCGACGTGCTGGGCCTGGATACGCAGTTCAATTTCCTGCGCGACGGCAAGATTTTCGGGTTCTACCTCAATTGCGGCGGGCGCAGCCACATCGAGGTGTTCCAGAAGGACGGCACGGCCTACACCGAGCAGAACCAGATCAACCATTTCTGCCTCGAGGTGGAAAACATCGATGCTGCGATCGATCACATCAAATCGAAGGGCATCGACGTCACGGCCAAGAAGCACGCCTGCGACGACACTTTCCAGGCGTGGATCCGCGATCCCAACGGCGTGAAGATCGAGCTGTTCGAATACACCGGCAAAAGCGCACAGTTCGCCGGCGGCGACCGCATCGCCGATTGGTAGAGCATTCCTCCTTTTCCGTGAAACGGTGAAACGCCCTAACGCGTGTCGCGTCTGAACGGATTCAGGTGACCCGCTTTAGGCCATTGTTTTTATGCATGTCGTCTTCCCAAAACAGAGATCACTTTTGGGCGACATGCATTAGAAATCCCAAGGTGAGATCAGCTCGAGGTTGGCCGGGCCGAAGTCGTTCAGGTTACGCGTTGCCAGCCGACCGCCATTCACGCGCGCTATCGCTGCAATCATGCCATCGGGTGCCGACATGCCCCGGCCCTTGCGCGTCGCCGTTCCCATAATCTCGCCATAAGCCAGAGCCGCCTCCTCCGTCAGCCCAAAAATGCGACCGGCAAAGCGATGGCGCCATTGGGAGAGACCTTGCTCCAGGCGATCGGCACGCTCGTCAGGTCGTATCTTTTGGATACCGAAAGCGATTTCGGCAATCGCCACCGTGGGAAGCGCCAGTTCGGTATCGTTGCGAACCAGCCAAGCCATGACAGCCGCGTCAGGCGCCTTTCCAAGGCTCTCAGAAATCACATTGGTGTCGACGAAAATCAAAGCTCCGGCCCTGTATGGACCTTGCGGTTTTCCCGGATGATTTTTTCCAGATCGATGTCGACGCCAACGCTTGCCGTCAGGCGGGAGTAGAAGGCGGATGCCGGTTCTCGCCCGGCCTCGCGAATCTCATAGGATTCAAGCGCGCGTTCGACGATATCAGCTATTGAGCGGTTTTCGCGACGAGCGAGTCGATGCGCAAGATCACGTGCTTTTGCGCTGCGGACGGAAAGCTGGGGTTCGGCCATTTCAAACTCCCTTTTGAAAAGATATAGCCTTTCCTGCCCCTGCCATCAAGATGGCAGATGATGGCACGCCATCACTTCAGCTCGATCTCGATGAAGGCGTATTCACCCTCATTGGCGCTGATCACGTCGTGCTCGACGCCTTCCTTGCGGAAATAGGGTGCGCCCTTCTTCATCTCGGCGAAGTTCTCGCCATCCTTGGTCACCAGCTTCACCTTGCCGTCCATCAGCGGCACCACGACATAGTCATGGCCATGGCGATGCCAGCCGGTATTGTCGCCCGGCTGGAAGCGGTATTCGGTGACGATGACGCGCTCATTGTCGATGAAGACGGTGGCCTTGGCGGATCCGGTCATATCATTTCTCCCTGCTTGCGCTGCCAACAGAAGACATGGATCGCCCGGATGTGAGGGCCAGAGCCTGTTACCAATGACGCCAACAAAAAGCCCGGCGCGAGGCCGGGCTTGATATCAGGAATTTCAGACAGGTCAGGCGAGGTTGCCATTGATCCAGTGCGACAGCGCGGTCTTCGGCGCCGCACCCACCTTCATGTCGGCCATTTCGCCGCCCTTGAAGATCATCAGCGTCGGGATCGAGCGCACGCCGAACTGGGCGGCAAGCTCGGGATTCTCGTCGATGTTCAGCTTGGCGATCTTGACCTTGGCGCCGAGTTCGGTGGCGATGTCTTCGAGCGCCGGAGCGATCTGCTTGCAGGGGCCGCACCATTCCGCCCAGAAATCGACGACGACCGGTACGTTGGCGTCAAGCACGTCAGCCTGGAAGTTGCTCTTGTCGACCTTCACGGTTGCCATATGGAAAATCCTTTTGAAAGTTTTTGTACCACCAAATGTGGTGGCGATCGCGCCCTTCTTCAAGCAGGTGTTGTGTCACGCTCGCGTGAGTCGAGCAAGAGCGTCGTCCATGGCGCTGGCCGGCAGTTCGATCAGCCGTGGCGCCTCGGTGAACAGCAAGGCCGCCTTGACCGTGCGGCCGGGATAGAGCGGTTGCAGCAAGGCGCGATAGAGCGCGAGCTGCAGGACATAGGCCGGCGTAACCTCGGCCAGAGAGCCGGGCGCCGGCCGATTGGTCTTGTAGTCGACGATCGACACACTGTCCGATGTCACCGCCAACCGGTCGATCTTGCCGGAAATCGAGCGCTTCTTGCCCTTGACCTCCAGGCTGCCCATGATCGCGACTTCGGCACGCGACGATGGCGCAAACAACTGACCGAAGCCGACGTCGGCAAGGATTGATGTGACCGACGCCAGGGCTTTTTCGCGCTCTGACGGCGGCCAGTCCGCGCCCGTTCTTGCGAGATAGCGCCGCGCCGCGCCCGTGCGTTCGGGCTCGGCAATGCCGGGCAGCATCTGCAGCAGTTTGTGCAGGGCAAGCCCGCGCAGCACCGCAAAGCCCGGCTCGGCATCGGCGTCCAGCACCGGAGACGTCTTGTCGACCACAGCTTCCTTGCCTTCGTCTATCAGCGCCGAGGCACCGGATGGCGACAGCGGACGCGGCAGATCCTCGAAGGGCGGCAAGGGCCGGAACAAAGTCGCCGGCAAAGGTCCGAAAGCATCCGTCCGCCGCGCCTGCTCGCTGGAAGCCTGGGCGACCGGCGGCAGCTTGGTGACATGGAAACGATGCACCGGCTCGCCGCCGGCGGGATGCGCACGCTGTTCGCTTTCCGGCGCGCCGATCAGCGCGCGGCTGACGATCGAGTGCCAGGTGCCGGCGTTCGGCGCCCGCTTGCCGTGATAGCCGCAGACGATCAGCCGGTCCTCGGCACGGGTCATGCCGACATAGAGCAGCCGGCGGTATTCGTCGTCGGCGAGTTCCCGTGCCCGCGCTGCCGCTGCTTTGGAAAAGCCGTTGGCGACGTCGCTGGCCGAGCGCCAGAGATAGCCCTTGCCGTCCCAATTCGCGCCGGAGCCGTCGAAGGGCATCAGGCGCGGCAAATGCTGGTCGCTGAACGGGGCGGAACCGCCATCGACCAGGAACACGACCGGCGCTTCCAGCCCCTTGGCAGCGTGCACGGTCATGACCCGGACCTCGTCGCGGGTCTGGTCCATCTCCCGCTTGATCTCGGGACCGGCGTTTTCCAGCGTCGACAGGAAGGCTTCCAGCCCCGGCAGGCCGGTTCGCTCCTCGGCAAGGCAGAAGCTCAGGAACTCGTCGAGAATGTCGCCGGCTTCGGGCCCAAGCCGCGCGATCATCTTGCGGCGCACGCCATCGCGCGCCAGCAGGCAAGCGTAAAACTCGAACACCGGTTTGAAGGCGGCCTCGTTCGTCCAGATGTCGACCTGAGCGACGATCTTCGCCATTCTCTCGCTTTCGCCGGCGTGCTGGCGCAGCGATGCGATCAACGACAGGCCAGCCGGCCTCTGCGCGGCGAGCGTGAAAAGCGTCTCTTCCGGCAGATCGAAGATCGGGCTGCGCAGCACCGCGGCGAGCGACAGGTCGTCCTGCGGCTGGATGAGGAGGTGACCGAGCGCAATCAGGTCCTTGACCGCGATGTGCCCGGGCAGGCTCAGCCGGTCGGCGCCGGCGACCGGAATGTCGCGGCGTTTGAGTGCGCGGGTCAGCGCATGGACGAAGCGATCGCGTTTGCGCACCAGCACAAGCACATCGCCCGGCCGCAGCCGCTTGCCGCGACCCTCGATGATCTCACCGGTGCCGATCCAGCCGGCTATGGTGGCGGCGACGTTCTCGGCCACGCGCACCGCCGGCGCGTGCGCATGGTCGATGGCTTGCGTCCAGTCGTCGGGCTCATCGACGACATCGGCGCCGACTGACGGCCACACCTCGACATAGCCCGGTGCGTCGGTGCGGATCGCCTGGTGGCGCAGCGGATCGGGATCATGGCTGATGCCGCGCCGCACGCTCGCGTCGGCAAAGACGCGGTCGACCGCGGTCAGAACATCGTCGGTCGAGCGGAACGACCAGGTCAGCTTGAGGTCGGCAAAGGACGCCTCGGCGTCACGCACTCGTCCGGCGAACAACAGCCGGCTGTCGGCGAAGGAGTCCGGGGCAGCCCCCTGGAACGAATAGATCGACTGCTTCTCGTCGCCGACGGCGAAGACCGTGCGATGGACCCTGTCGCGCGCGCCCAAGCCGGCAAAGAATTCTTCCGCCAGCCGTTTCACCACTTCCCATTGGTCCGGACTGGTGTCCTGCGCTTCATCGAGCAGGATATGGTCGATGCCCTGGTCGAGCTTGTACTGCACCCAGGGGCCGGCGTCTGGTCGCGCCAGCAGGTTGACGGTGCGGGTGATCAGGTCGTTGAAATCGAGAAAGCCGCGGCTGCGCTTCAGCATTTCGTAGCGGGCGATCAGCCAGTCGGCGATGGTCAGCGCCGCTCTTGTACCCTCCAGCATCCGGAACAGGGCCAGCCGGTCGGTGGTTTCGACGATGGCGTTGGCGGCCGAGAGATAGCGCTCCGCCAGATCCGGCAGCCGGTCGACCAGGGCCTTCTTGAAGGCCTTTGCCGGGTCGTAGGCGTCGCCATCGGTCTTGAGGAAGGCTCGCGCGAGCAGTTGCAGGCGCCGAATGGGATCGCCCTCGGCGAAAGCCTGCCGCGCATAGGGCAGGATGTTGTTCAGCACCGATCTGGCGTCGGTGGCCCCGGCTGCGTGGGCGAAGCCGGCAAAATAGTCGGGCAGGAAACCCGGCAACGGCCATACCGAAGCGGCTATGCCCTCGGCCGTCTGGCCTGGATGGAAATGGAATTCGTCGAACAGGGCCTGGAAGCGCGTGCCGTCACGCCCGACGGCGTCGATGAAATTGCGCAAGCCGTCGCGCTTGCGCACGATCTCACCCAGCAAGGCGTCTAGCCCGGCTTCGCCGCCCCGATCGAGAATGGCGGCAAAAGCCTCAGCCAGATTCTTGTCACCGGCGGATGTGCCCGAAATCATCTCGCGGCGAGCCGCGGCAAACAGCGAGGCCTCCATCTGGCCGTCGAGCATCTCGAAATGGGCCGGGATATTGGCTTCCAGCGGGAACTGGTGCAGCACCGATTCGCAGAAGGCATGGATGGTCTGGATCTTCAGCCCACCGGGTGTTTCCAGCGCCTCGGCGAACAGGCGCCGCGCCCGGCGCATGGTCTCGAGATCGGGCCGGCGGCCCTCCAGCGCCTCGACCTTTGCCGCAAGGTCCGCGTCACCAAGCGTCGTCCACTCCGACAGCGTCGAGAACACCCGGTTCGACATGTTGGCGGCGGCGGCACGCGTATAGGTCAGGCACAGGATCTTCGACGGATCGGTGCCGCGCAGCAGCAGCCGGATGACGCGCTGGGCCAGCACATGGGTCTTGCCGGATCCGGCATTCGCCGACACCCAGGCGGAATTGCCGGGATCGGCGGCGCGGGCCTGGCTGGTCGCGGTGTCGCTGGGGATCGGATAGGCCTTTTTCATGCCTCCCCTCCCTCGTCACCGGCATCGCCGCCTGCCGACCATTCGAGCACGCGGGCAAGATGGTCGTAGTCGCCATCGGTCTCGCCTTCGCGGAACGGCAGCGCGCGCGACAGATAACCCGTCGCAGGATCGGCATAGTGGATCAACAGCTTTTCCAGCCGCGCCCAGGCCTCTTCGGCAAGGTCGGTCGCGGTCCGCGGCTGGCGATTGTGTTCGAGGATGGATTCCTCGAACACCTCGCCATTCGGCTTCAGCCTGATGAAGGCCAGTTGAGAGGGCTCGCGCGCGCCCAAATCCTTGAAGGCGCCGCGCCTGAGCAGCGCGCCCTCCAACGCCAGTTGCGGCGCAAGCAGTGTGTGCGCCTGCGCCTTGGACGGCGAGGACCCCGTCTTGTAATCCAGTATGTCGGCCATGCCGCCGGCCAAAAGGTCAACGCGGTCGGCGTAGCCGGACAGAGTCACGCCGGATTGGCCGACGACGGTCTTTCCGGCGCGCTCCTCGGCATGGCGCCTTGTCACTGCATCGGCGCGCGTGCGCTCCCACTCGATGATGTTTGCGGCGAGTTTCTCGAAACGTGGCCACCACACGGCCTCGACATCCGCCGGAAGGTCGGCTTCGACGAAACAGACGCGGCCGGCGGCGATAAGGCCGGCAAGCGCATCGGGGGCGCGCGGATCGGCGACGCTGCCTGAGAACAGGTGCAGGATGGCGTGAAACAGCGTGCCGCGCTCGGCCGCACCAGGATCGCGAATGACCGGATCGAGCGGCATCAGGCCGAGGATGCGTCTTGCATAGACGGCGTAGGGGTCACGGCGCAGGGTCTCGATCTCGGTGACCGAGAAATGCGTCGGGCGCACCGACAAGGGCGGCTTCGGCTGCGGCCGTGGCGCGAAATCCTGCCTTGGGCCTGTATCCAGCGCGCGCGCCCAGGCGAGCAGTTCGTCGCCACGCCGGCGCAACTCTGCTGCCTGATCGTTGCCGATGAAGGTCAACAGCCGCTGCAGCCAGCGTGATGGCACGGCGGGTGCGTCGCCGGCACGCGCCGAGCGGGACAGCACGACCTTCCCAGCCCCCATGGCCATCTGGAAATCATGCGCGGCAAGGCCGATGCGCCGTTCCGGCGGTTCGAGGTCGATGCCGGTCTTCATCAGCCGCGACATGAAGCGGTCGCTCTCTGGCTTGCGCGGCCACACGCCCTCGTTGAGCCCGCCGATGACCAGCGTATCGACAGTCTGCAAGCGCGCTTCCAGCGCGCCCCAGATGGCGATGTTCCGGTCGGTGCCGTGTGCCGGCTTGACCGTTTCAGGCGCGATCAGCGCCGCCATGATATCGGGCCACTCGGTCGCCGTGAAGGATAGCGAAGCCGAAGCCGCGACCAGCCCGCGCAGCAGTTCGGCAAGCTTCTCGCCGGCGTCACCGGCATAGAGTTCGGCAAGGCCGCCATCGACGGTGCGGCCGAGATTTTCGAGGATGGCGACACTGGCCCTGACAAGCGCGGCAAGGTCGGCATCGTCCCGGCCGCGGAAGGCTGCGAGCGGCGCCAGCGCCTGCTTGAGACGTTCAAGCAAATTCCGGGCGGTTTCGATGGAGCGCACGGTCAGCCGGGAAAACCAGAAGGGCTGCCGGCTGCCGCCGCCCAGGCCGGTGAGGCGGGCCTCAAACAGTTCCGGCAGCGAAACGATGTCGGGGCGGCCGGTGCCGCCGCGCAGCGCCACCAGCTCGACCAGTTCCGCCGCGTGGCGCACATCGGCCCGTTCGAGGCCAAGGCCAAGCAGCGGATGCTTGAGCAGCGACAGCAGGCCGACCGGATCGCCTGGCCTGAATAATGCCTCGAGCACCAGCCTGAGCAGGCTGGCCGCGGGGGTGTTGGCGAGCGGCGTGCCACCGGAATCGTCGGCGGCGACGCCGAAGCGCTGGAGCTCGATCGAGACGCGCCGCGCCAGCGCGCGGTCGCCGGTGACGAGAGCCGCCCTTTGGCCGGGCTGTTCAACCGCGCGCTTGAGCGCGACGGCGATGGCGACGGCTTCATCACGTTCGCTTGCAGCTTCGAGCAAGGTCACCCCGGCGAAGGCGCCGGCCATATCGGAGGCCGGGAAGCCCGCACGTGTCTCGGCCCAGAGTTCGGTGGTCTCGGCCGGCCGCAGCGCTTCGCCGACAAGAGCGGCGCGGAGCGCCAGACGCGGCTCGGCCACGCCGAGCTCGTCGACGTCACCGCGCAGCCCGCCGACCTTGGCGATCAATCTGGCCAGGCCATATTGCGGGTGGCCGAGCACGGCTGGACGCGCGCCTGGCGCGGCGATTGCCTGGAACGACGCTTCGTCCAGCGTACGGTCGAGGCCGGGCAGCACGATGGCGCCGCCGGGCAGGCCGGCGATTGCGGCAAGCAGTTCGGCCGTGGCGGGTATCGAGCCGGTCGAGCCCGCGGCGATAACGGGGCCGGCGGGCGGATTGCGCAGCAGCCGCGCCGCCTCGGCGCGGATCAGCGCACTGCGATGCGCGGCCGGATTGGAGCGGTCGCTTTCCGCGAGGAAT
Source organism: Mesorhizobium sp. M0227 (assembly GCF_040321855.1). Classification (NCBI taxonomy): domain Bacteria; kingdom Pseudomonadati; phylum Pseudomonadota; class Alphaproteobacteria; order Hyphomicrobiales; family Phyllobacteriaceae; genus Mesorhizobium; species Mesorhizobium sp. M0227. Next base: position 32,913 of record NZ_JAMYSJ010000030.1, read on the forward strand.
TTCGGCCAGGCTTCGGTGACGATGCCGAGGAATTCGAGCGTCACCTGCCACCATCCGGCAAGATTGCCGGTCACCAGATCTGTGAGCTTGGCCCAGTCGGTGCCTTCCGTCTCGATCTCGTCCATCAGCCGGGCGAGATCGCGCGCCAGCCAGATTGCGTCGGCGGTGGAAGCCGGGATGACGATCTCCTCGGCGAAAAGGGCGGCGACATGCGCCGGCAGCCGGCGTTTCCAGGCCCGAACCAGCGGCGTCAGCAGCAACAGGCGTTCGGTTGCCGAAATCGGCGGCGCGAGATCGATGGCCGCCGATGCCTCCGTCTCGAATGCGGCCTCATCCTCGTCGAACTCGCCCAGTGGCCGGATGACCGGCAGGATCGCCGAGCCGCCGCCGCCGCGTGCCGCCAGGCTGTCGACGAAGACACCCCGCAGAGCGCGCGCAGCACGGCGTGTCGGCACATAGATGGTGACATCGGCCAAAGCGAGCGGGTCGCCGTCAAATCGAAACCCCGGGACAAGACGGCCGGCAAGCAGCGCCTCGGCAAGCGTCGGCAGAAACGGCGCTCCGGGCGGGATCGAGAAAACGCGGCTGGAGCCGCTCATTGCGACTCGATGAGCGCACCGGCGACCGCCGCTTCCGCGAGCGGTACGGCATCGGGCGTGCCGACGGTGATCCAGTGGCCATGCATCGGCATGCCGAACAGGCGGCCGGCCGCGATGGCGGAATCGAAATAGGCGTTGAGCGAGTGCGGCCCGGCCGGTGCACCCTCGAACAGGCGCGGATGGACGATCGCCGCCCCGGCATAGATCAGCCCCGCCGGGTCGCCTTTCGAACGCCGTAAGCCGCCATCCGGCGCCACCAGGAAATCGGTGCTGCCGCAGTGTCCGGTCGCCTGTTGGAGATCCGCCAGCATCAGCAGAATATCCATTTTCGCCGCGTCCCATGCAAGGGCGAGGCGCTGGAGATTGAGCGGACCGTCATCGATCCAGAAGGTGTCGGCGTTGAGGATGTAGAAGGGCTGATCGCCCAGTTCCCGCAACGCCTTGACGATGCCGCCGGCGGAATCGAGCAGTTGTTCGCTCTCGTCGGAAATGACGATGTTTGGCGCGCGGCGGGCAGTGACATGGGCGACGATCTGTTCGGGAAAGTAGTGAACGTTGACGACCGCCTTGCCGACGCCGGCGGCGGCCAGGCTGTCCAGGCTCCAGTCGAGCAACGTCTTGCCGGCAATCCTGACCAGCGGCTTGGGAATGGTGTCGGTGATCGGCCGCATGCGTTTGCCAAGGCCGGCGGCAAGTACGATGGCGGTGTCCGGTCCTGCTGTCACAGCGCTCGCTCCTCCAGCAAACCGTGGGCGTCGTAGAACTCGCGCAGGCTTGCCAGCGCCGGATGAGACAAGGCCCGGCGCAGATAATCGCGGATGCGCGGCAGGTGCTTCAGATAGTAGGGCTTGCCGTCGCGTTTTTCGAGACGGACGAAGATGCCGAGGATCTTGGAATTTCGCTGCGCCGCCATGATGGCGTAGGATTCCAGGAAGCTTGCTTCGTCGAAAGCACCGGCTGCGTGGCGCGCCGCGACATAGGCATCGAGCGCCGCTCTCTCGAGCTCGGGCGACATCGTAACACGAGCGTCCATGGCAAGCGAAGCGACGTCATAGGCGGACGGGCCGATCAGCGCATCCTGGAAATCGACGATGCCCAGCCGGTCATGGCCGGAACGATCACCGCGCCAGATGATGTTGGGTGAATGGAAATCGCGCAGCATCAGCGTGACCTCGCGGCCTTGCAGCCGGTCGAGGAGCGCGTTCCATTCCTTGTGGTAACCGGCGCGCAAGGCATCGCTTGCCGGGGCGCCGGAGATTGCAGGCACGTACCAGTCGACCAGCAGGTCGGCTTCGATCATCATCGCATCGCGGTCGAAGGGTGGCACGTCGTGGAAGCCGCCGTGTCCCGTTTCCAGGCGCCGCGGCCAATTTCTGCCATGCATCATGGCCAGCAGCTCGGCCGCCGCCGCGCAGCGCTCGGCGACCGGCTGGCCATCGCTGCCGAGGAACCCTTCGGAACCAAGATGTTCGAGCAGCAGGAATCCCTGTTCCTGGTCTTCGGCATGGATTTCCGGGACACTGACGCCGCCGGCCCTCAAGGCGCGGTCGATGGCGACGAAGGCGGAGACCGACTGGGCGGTATGAGCGATCTCGGCATAGGGCCTGCCATCGCGCACCGGGGGGCCGAGCACCAGCCGTGGCGAATTCATCAGCACTCGCGGCTTCTGGTCCGGCAGCGAAACGATCTCATAGGAGCGGGCCGAGGCATCGCCAATGAAATGGCGGCGTTGCGCTTCCCCCCAGCCTGCGTTCACGAGAAAGTCGCGCATGGCCAGCGACCGTGCCGCCCGATCGAAGGCAGTTCCCTGCCCCGACAATCGCGCCAGCCGGCCGTCGCCATGCTGGACGAGCTCGATCAGGATCGTGGTTTTCGGCAGATGGGCTTCCGCCCGTTCCGGCCATTCGACCAAAGCAGCACCCTGCGCCAGGGCTTCGTCGAAACCAAGTTCATCGAGCTCGTCCGCCGAGGACAGGCGGTAGAGATCGAAATGATGGACCGGAATGCGGGTGTCGTAGCTCTGCACCAATGTGAAGGTCGGACTCGGAACGTCGAGGCCGGCATCGTCGGCCAGGGTCCTGATCAAGGCCCGCGCCAGCGTCGACTTGCCGGCGCCCAGATCGCCCTTGAGGGCGAGCACGTCGCCCGAGCGCAGCGACAGCGCCAAATCTTCGCCCAGCCGCGCTGTGTGGGTCTCGTCGGCGAGTAATCGCTCCAGCACCAGTCCGGTCATCGAACGCGCTACTCGGCCGCGGCGCGGATGCCCGGCATGTCTGGAAAGGTGCAGATGACGGTCGTGCCCTTGTCCTTGCCGGTTTCGATGCGAACGCTGCCGCCATGCAGCTCGACGAAGCTCTTGACGATCGACAAGCCGAGGCCGGCGCCGCGCCGGCGGCCGCCATTGGCGCGCGGCTCGAAACGGCGGAACACCGAATCAAGCACATCCGGCGGCATGCCGGGGCCGTCGTCATGAACCGAGAATTCCACCCCGTCCGCCAGATGGCGGCAAGTGAGCCGGATGATGCTGGCTTCCGGGGCGTAATTGGCTGCGTTGCTGAGCAGATTGTAGAGGATCTGGCGGACGCGGACCTCATCGCCGTGAAATGTCTTCGGCGCCGCGACGGCGTCGACCTGGAGACTGATCGAATGCTCTTCCAGCCGGTCGGCCACCAGCTCGGCCGCAGCGGCGATGGTGCGATCGACCTGCACTTCGGAGATGTCGAGCTGCATGATGCCGGCGTCCACCGTCGCCAGGTCGAGGATGTCGTTGACGATGGTGAGCAGGACCGAGGAGGACGAGCTGACATGCTCGACATATTCGCGCTGCTTCTGCGTCAGCGGACCGGTCGTGGGCTGCGACAGGAGTTCGGTGAAGCCGATGATGTTGGTCAGCGGCGAGCGCAGTTCATAGGAGACGTGCTGGACGAATTCGTTCTTGAGCTGGTCGGACTTTTGCAGCGCCTCGTTCTTGTCCTTCAGCGCCCGCTCGACATGGACGCTGTCGGTAACGTCGACGAAGGTCATCATCACCTGCCCGTTGGGCAGCGGGATCATGGCGTAACTCAGCACATTGCCGTTGTTGAGCTCGGTCTGTCCGTGGCGGTCGCGGCGCTCGTCGTCAAAGCCGGTGATGGCGGCAACGAAGCTGGGCCAGGGGCTGTCCGCGGCCTGCCGGTCGCAGAGGTCACGTATCGCCGACACATGGACGCTGGGCTTGGCCGCTTCACCGCTCAATCCCCAGAGAGTGGCAAAGGCAGGATTCGACAGCCGGAGCCTGCCGTCGGGTCCGAACACCGCCACGCCTTCGGCAAGATTGTCGAGCGTCTCGCCCTGAACCCGCACCGCTGTCTGGTAGCGGCTTTCGAGGTCCATCTTCTCGGTCAGGTTCTCGAACACCCAGGTCACGCCGCCCTTGGGCTGCGGATTGGCGACGACGCGAATGGTCTTGCCATCCGGCAGATGCCACCAATGTTCCTGGGATTCGACGGCGCGATAGGCGCCGAGCAGGCCTTCCTTCCAGCGGCGCCATTCAGGCTGTTCGGCGATCTTGCCTTCGCTGCGCAGCCGGTCGAGCAGCAAGGCATTGTCGGGTGCGCTGTGCAGGAAGCCGGCGTCCAGCCCCCAAAGCTTCTGGAAGGCCTGATTGAAGAACCGCAGCTTCTCGTCGATGTCGAAAATGGCGACCGCCGTGTTGAGCTGGTCGAGCGTGTCGGCGTGGCTTCGCACCGTCCGTTCGTATTCGCCGCGAACGGCCTCAATGGCACTGGTGTCGCAGGCAAGGCCGGCCGAGCCATCGCTGCCGGCGAAATCGGTGACCGCGAACACACGGCGGTCACCTTCGATCACGGTGGACAGCGACTGCTCGAAAACCGGATGCGTCTTGTGCTGGGCGGCAATAGCATCGCGCGCCTGACCGCCGAGGAACTCCTTTTTCTCCCGAACCGCGGCTTCGGCATTTTCGGCTTCGACGGCATCGGCATAGGCGCGGTTGACCCACTTCAGCCCGCCATCCTCGCCGCGGAGCCATGCCGGCATGTTCATCGCGTCGAGCAGGCCGATCATCGTGTCGTGGTCGGCGGCCAGCCGCTGGTTCTCGATCTTCAGCCTGGCCTGGCTGCGCTGCGTCTCCGAGAGCGAGACGAAACGCACGAGCACATGCGCGGCACTCTTGCGGCCATGCACTTCGAGCGGCGCGCCGGCCTGCGATTCGATGACGAGGTCGAAGGGTTTGGCCCTTTCGCGCAATCCCGCGACGGCATGTTCGAGTGCCGCCGCCGAACGCGGCATCAGCCAGCGGCCGAAAGCAAGAAAAGCGGCCCTATCCTCGGGAGCGCCGCTTTCGACGGGCAATGTGCCGATGAGCTCGGGCTTCTTGTTTTCCGCGGCCCAGACGACGACGCGCTGGTCGCGCAGATTGAGCAGCGCCTCGGAGCGACGGAGCGCCGCGTTGATGTCGGCCAGGCGGCTCCTGAGTTCGACATTCTCCGCCGAGGTGCGGGCTCTTTCGCGGATCAGAACGATGGCCGATATCAGTGCGGCACCCGTCACACCGACGAACACGGCAAGCTGCATGACCTCGATGGCGCTCAGCGACAGTCCAGCCACGCTGGCAGCAGCGGTTTCGGCATGCGCGACGGCGCCTGTCAAGGGGACCGCGAGCGCGGCGGTGGCAAGGAATGTCGACGCGCGGGCGCACCAGGACAGGCTCCCGCCTTCCAGGGCGGAGCCAGCAATCCCCGAATCGTCATGGCCGCCGGAAACGGCCCGTCCCGCTCTGTGCGGGTGTTGCCCCGGCATGTCTTGGTCCTCTCCGCCGCCTGAATGCAAGACCGCCCTGATGCGTGCCTCTCTTGACCCTCTCGGGCTGGAAGCATCGCCGAATCACCTGACAATAACCCCTCGCCGAATCGCCGTGAAGGCTGATGGCGCGCAAAAATATGGCCGGGCGAAAAGTCAATCGCCCGGCCTCAATATCTGGTAGTAATTTTAGCTTTGGTTAATAGCGGTAGTGTTCCGGCTTGAACGGACCCTGCGGCGTGACGCCGATATAGGCGGCTTGTTCACCCGACAGTTCGGTCAAGCGGGCGCCGAGCTTGTCGAGATGCAGGCGCGCGACCTTTTCGTCGAGATGCTTGGGCAGGACATAGACCTGGTTCTCGTACTGGCCGGGCTTGGTGTAGAGCTCGATCTGGGCCAGCACCTGGTTGGTGAAGGATGCCGACATGACGAAGCTCGGGTGGCCGGTGGCGTTGCCGAGATTGAGCAGCCGCCCTTCCGACAAAAGGATCATCCGCTTGCCGTCCGCGAAGGTGATCATGTCGACCTGCGGCTTGACGTTTGTCCATTTCAAATTGCGCAGCGCGGCGACCTGGATCTCATTGTCGAAATGGCCGATGTTGCCGACGATGACCATGTCCTTCATCGAGCGCATATGGTCGAGGGTGACGACATCCTTGTTGCCGGTGGTGGTGATGACGATGTCGGCGGTGGGGGCCGCATCTTCCAGCGTGACGACTTCAAAACCGTCCATCGCCGCCTGCAGGGCGCATATCGGATCGACCTCGGTGACCTTGACGCGGGCGCCGGCGCCCTTGAGCGAGGCCGACGAGCCCTTGCCGACGTCGCCATAACCGCACACGACAGCGACCTTGCCGGCCATCATCGTGTCGGTGCCGCGGCGGATGCCGTCGACCAGCGATTCCTTGCAGCCATATTTGTTGTCGAACTTCGACTTGGTGACCGAGTCGTTGACGTTGATGGCGGGGAAGGGCAGCAGGCCCTTCTTCTGCAGTTGGTAGAGCCGGTTGACGCCGGTGGTCGTCTCTTCGGTGACACCGCGGATCGCCGCCTTTTGCTTGGTGAAGAAGCCGGGCGAAGCCTTCAGGCGCTTCTTGACCTGGGCGTAGAAGTATTCCTCTTCCTCGCTCTGCGGGTTGGACAGCACATCCTCGCCTGCCTCGGCGCGGGCGCCGATCAGGATGTACATGGTGGCATCGCCGCCATCATCGAGGATCATGTTGGACAGGCCGCCATCGGCCCACTGGAAGATCTTGTCGGTGTAGTCCCAATATTCCTCGAGCGACTCGCCCTTGACGGCGAACACCGGGATGCCGGCTTCGGCGATGGCCGCGGCTGCATGGTCCTGGGTCGAGAAGATGTTGCAGGAGGCCCAGCGGATATCGGCGCCCAGTACCTTCAGCGTCTCGATCAGCACCGCCGTCTGGATCGTCATGTGCAGCGAGCCGGTGATGCGCGCGCCCTTGAGCGGCTGCTTGGGACCGAATTCCTCACGGCAGGCCATCAGGCCCGGCATTTCGGTTTCGGCGATCTCGAGTTCCTTGCGGCCCCAGCCGGCAAGCGAGATGTCGGCGACCACATAGTCCTTGCTACCCGTCATGGCAGTACTCCGATGCGAATGTTGTGCTTGCGAATTTGTTGCGGACACGCCCGCGCCGGTCGGCGCGTCGAAGGGCGCGAATTGCCGGCCTGACTAGCAGATCGGAGCAGGGTCGACAATGGGATATAAAGAAATCTTTATCCCTGCATGTCTCTCAGACGCGCATCTGCACTCAGCATTCCTCGCCAAAGCGGGACGCCACCAGCTGCTCCAGGGCGTCGATGACCTGCCGGGCCTCCGGCCCGCTGGCGGTGACGCGGATCGAATAGCCGGGGCTTGCCGCCAGCATCATCAGGCCCATGATCGAGGTGCCGCCGACCTTGACGCCATCCTTCTCGACATGCACCGAGGCATCGAAGCCGCTGGCCAGCTGGACGAACTTCGCCGAAGCGCGCGCATGAAGGCCACGTTGGTTGATGATGGGAAAATCCCGGACAATTTGGTCTTTTTCCGGGGACAGCGCGGTCATTTGCTGCTCAGGAGCTGGCTGGCGACGTTGATGTATTTGCGGCCGGCGGCCTGAGCCTCATCGAGCGCGGCGGCCATATTGTCGCCCTTGCGGATTGAGGAGAGCTTGATCAGCATCGGCAGGTTCATGCCGGCGATCACCTCGGTGCGGCCGGATTCCATCACCGAAATGGCAAGGTTGGAGGGCGTGCCGCCGAACATGTCGGTCAGCACGATGACGCCCGCCCCGGTATCGACACGGGCAACAGCGTCGACGATGTCGCGGCGACGCTGCTCCATATCGTCGTCGGCACCGATCGCCACGGTTTCGAAATTGTCTTGTGGCCCGACGACATGTTCGACGGCATGTCGGAACTCGGTGGCCAGTTGACCGTGCGTTACAAGCACGAGTCCGATCATTCTTTGGTGGCTCCCGTCATCGCCGCTTCACAGGCGCATTTTATGCTCGCCAGCCAATCCAGGCGGCGGGAGCGCTATCTTGTCGACGCACGGCCCGTTGACAAGCCCAAAATTGCGCAGGCACATGCCATTTTGACGCATTGCAGCAAAAAACCCGGAACGGATCATAGAAAAGGCGCGATCGACAGCCGCGCCATCACGACCGGCAAGACCGCTGGGACATTGCGTTCGACCACGTCGACCCGCGGCACCAGACAGCCCGCAATGCTGCTTGCGGTATCCTCCTGGAAGCGCACCGCTTCACCGGCCGGCACCAGGCGGACATGGAGGTCGACGAGGCCTGCCGGCTCGAATGGCAGAGGTCGGGGGCCGAGCCCCGGCACCTCGGCGAGGCCTTCTATGGCGGCGGGAGCGCGGCACAGCAGCCGCCCGGCATGCGCCTCGACGAAGAGCTGATCGTCGCCGACGAGCCGCGAGAACAGGCCGCGATGGCGACAATGGTCGATGAGCGCCAGTGCCAGCGTCGTCTTGCCCGAGCCGGATGCTCCGGTGACGAGAATGCCGCGCTCGCCGATCAAAACCATTGTCGCGTGAATGTTTTCAGGCTGCACGGCTGGACCAGGCGTGGTGGAATTCATGCTCTCAGCCTTCGGCCGGCAATGTCACCACAAAGCGTGCGCCCTTGATCTCGCCGGGTTTGGTGCCGGGGATGTTCTCGGCGGTCAGCGTGCCGCCATGGGCCTCGACGATTTGCCTGGATATCGACAGGCCAAGGCCCGAATTCTGGCCGAATGCCTCGCCGGCCGGCCGATCCGTGTAGAAGCGCTCGAAGATGCGGTCGATGTTGTCGGCGCGGATGCCGGGGCCATTGTCGTCGACGGTGACGATGTTGAACTTGCCGGCACGCGCCAGCGAGAGGCTGATGTGGCCATGGTCCTCGGGAACGAAGGAACGGGCGTTCTCGATCAAATTGGTGATGACCTGGCCGATGCGCAGATCATGCCCGACGACGACGTAGCCTTTGACGCCTTGCGGCAGTTTGGCGGCCTTGAACTCGATCTCGACCGCCTTCTTGTTACGCGTCGCTTCGCGCGAAACGGCGACGAGATCGGTGATGAATTTCTTCAGGTCGACCGTCCCGGCATCCTCGCGCGCCAGTTCGGCGTCGAGGCGCGAGGCGTCGGAAATATCGGTGATGAGCCGGTCCAGCCGCCTGACATCGTGCTGGATGATATCCATCAGTCGGCCGCGCGAATCGTCGTTCTTGGCCAGCGGCAAGGTTTCCACCGCGCTGCGCAGCGACGTCAGCGGGTTCTTCAATTCATGCGACACGTCGGCCGCAAAGCTTTCGATCGCCTCGATACGGGCGTAGAGCGCGTTGGTCATGTCGCGTATGGCGATCGACAGATTGCCGATCTCGTCCTGACGGTCGGAAAAGTCGGGGATCTCTTCACGGCTCTTGACGCCGCGCCGCACCCGCACCGCCGCCGCCGACAGCCGGCGCAGCGGATTGGCGATGGTGGAGGCAAGCAGCATTGACAGGATGGCGGTGACAAGGGCCGCGATACCGAAGACGCGCAGGATCGCCTTGCGCTCGGCGGCGACGATCTTGTCGATGTCGCCGCCTTCGGTCGACAGCATCAGCACGCCCAGGACGGCACGAAAGCGCTGGATCGGCACCGCCACCGAAACGATCTGCTCGCCCTGCTCGCTGACGCGCACGATGGTCGACGGGCTGCCGGTGAGAGCCTTGACCACTTCCGGGAAAGCGGCGCCATTGCCGCCCGGCTGCTCGTGATAGACCGGCAGCTCGGTGTTGCGGAAGAAGTCGAAGACGAATTTCTGGATGCGCTCGACAAGATCGGGCTCTTCCTCTTCAACCGGCGGCAGATCGTAGCGCAGGATCTGGCCGCGCGAATAGAGGTGGCGCGAATCGAGCAGCAGATTGGCGTCGCGGTCATAGATGCGTGCGCGGGTCCTGGTCGGCGAGATCAGCCTTCTCAGCACCGGCGCGACCCGCTCCGGGTTGATCGGGAAGTCGAGATTGTCGAGCTGGTCGGAGCCGGGTCCCAGGCTTTCGCCGGCCTGCAGCTCAAGCAGCTTTTCCGGGTCGATGCTGATCGAATCCGTCTCGACGGTCGCCGACGCGGCAATGGCGCCGGCGATGATCTCGCCCTGGGTCATCAGGCTTTCGACGCGGGCGTCGATCAGTCCGTCGCGGAAGGTGTTGAGATAGAGGATGCCGGTCACCAGGACGGCGAGGCCGGCAAGGTTGAGGAACAGGATACGCCGCGTCAGGCTGGAAAAGATATGATGACCAAGGAAGCGGCGCATCGGCACCGTGATCTTCGAGACGAAGGACGGCATGATCCGCGACGGCCGCCTGGAGGCGCCCGCCGGTCTTGTTCGCTGTGCTTCCACTGCCATCGAATAGCAGGCCCTGCTACTTACGCTTCGCGGAACCGGTATCCGACTCCGTAAAGGGTTTCGATCATCTCGAAGTCGTCGTCGACGGCCTTGAACTTCTTGCGCAGCCGCTTGATGTGGCTGTCGATGGTGCGGTCGTCGACATAGACCTGTTCATCATAGGCCGAATCCATCAGCGCATCACGGCTTTTTACGACGCCTGGACGCTGCGCCAGCGAATGCAGGATCAGGAACTCGGTGACGGTGAGCGTCACCGGCTCGCCTTTCCAGGTGCAAGTGTGGCGCTCCTGGTCCATGACGAGCTGGCCGCGCTCGAGCGAGCGGGCCTGCTGGCTTGGCGTCTTGGCGGCAGCCTCGCGGGCACTGGCGCGGCGCAGCACGGCGCGCACGCGCTCGACCAGCAGGCGCTGCGAAAAGGGTTTGCGGATGAAGTCGTCGGCGCCCATCTTGAGACCGAACAACTCGTCGATCTCATCGTCCTTGGAGGTCAGGAAGATCACCGGCAGGTCGGACTTCTGGCGCATCCGGCGCAGCAGTTCCATGCCGTCCATGCGCGGCATCTTGATGTCGAGGATGGCAAGGTTCGGCGGGCGTGCCGCCAGGCCTTCCAGCGCCGACGCACCATCCGTGTAGGTCTCGACGCGATACCCCTCGGATTCCAAGGCGATCGACACCGATGTCAGAATGTTGCGGTCGTCATCGACAAGCGCGATTGTTGCCATTTCAAGCGGCTCCCTCATGAGCTGTCCCTTCTGTCGTAGAGAAGGGGCTTTTGCAGGACAAATTAGGTACAAAATGTGGCATAGGCCTTGTCCGCTGTCACGCGCGGCATGCCGGCGGCCACAATCCTACCTCGACATGGGTTGGACGAACGTACATCGCCAATCCTTTGGGCAACCGCGAAACTTTTTGCACATATAAACGATTTAAACAACTTTCAAAATATTTAAATCGATTAATGATTTGATATCATTTGCCTTTTCTGGTTCTGACCATCTCAGCCCGCGTAGTGGGCGTGCTGGAAACGTGCCGGCAAAGATGCGGCAAATCCAAGAGGGACACTCGATGTCGGAAGTCGGCAAACGCAATTCCGCCTGCGCGATCGATCATATCGGCCTGAAAACCACCGGCGTGGTGCGCTATAATTTCGGTGCGGCTACCCTTTATGAGGAATCGATCCGGCGCGGGGAGGCCCGCTTGACCGCCCATGGCGCGCTGGTCGCCGAGACCGGCCAGCACACCGGCCGCTCGCCCAAGGACAAGTTCGTCGTCCGCAACGGTGACACCGAACCACATGTCTGGTGGGAGAACAACAAGGCGATCTCGCCGGCCCAGTTCGACACGCTGCTCGCCGATTTCCAGGCGCATGCCGCGGACAAGGATCTATACGTCCAGGATCTGGTCGGCGGCGCCGATGCGGAGTCGAGGCTGCCGACCAGGGTGATCACCGAATTTGCCTGGCACTCGCTGTTCATCCGCAATCTGCTCATTCGTCCCGGTGCCACCGAACTCGAGCAGTTCGTGCCCGAGATGACGATCATCGACCTGCCGTCCTTCCGCGCCGATCCCCTCCGTCACGGCAGCCGCACCGAAACGGTAATCGCCGTCGATCTTTCGCGCAAGATCGTGCTGATCGGCGGCACCTCCTATGCCGGCGAGATGAAGAAGTCGGTGTTCACCATGCTCAACTATCTCCTGCCGGCGAAAGGCGTGATGCCGATGCATTGCTCGGCCAATGAGGGTGCGGCCGGCGACGCCGCCATCTTCTTCGGCCTGTCGGGCACCGGCAAGACGACGCTCTCGGCCGATCCCTCGCGCACGTTGATCGGCGACGACGAGCATGGCTGGGGACCGCACGGCATCTTCAATTTCGAAGGCGGCTGCTACGCCAAGACGATCAAGCTGTCGGCGGAAGCCGAGCCGGAAATCTTCGCCACCACGCAGCGCTTCGGCACGGTGCTGGAAAATGTCGTGCTCGACGCCGATGGCGTGCCGGATTTCAACGACGGAAGGCTGACCGAAAACACACGCTGCGCGTACCCGCTGGACTTCATCCCCAATGCCAGCAAGACCGGCCGCGCCAACCATCCCAACAACATCATCATGCTGACCGCCGACGCCTTCGGCGTGATGCCGCCGATCGCGCGGCTGACCCCGGCGCAGGCGATGTATCATTTCCTGTCCGGCTACACCGCCAAGGTGGCCGGAACCGAAAAGGGGGTAACCGAGCCCGAAGCGACGTTTTCGACCTGTTTCGGTGCGCCGTTCATGCCGCGCCATCCCTCTGAATACGGCAATCTGCTGCGCGAGCTGATTGCAGGCCACGGCGCCAATTGCTGGCTGGTCAATACCGGCTGGACCGGCGGCGCCTACGGCACCGGCAAGCGCATGCCGATCAAGGCGACGCGCGCCTTGCTTGCCGCCGCACTTGACGGCTCGCTGAAGACGGCCGAGTTCCGCACCGACCCTCATTTCGGTTTCGCGGTGCCGGTGGCTGTCCCGGGCGTCGACAGCGGCATTCTCGACCCGATGATTCTGGACCCCCGGGCGACCTGGGCCGACAAGGCCGGCTATGACCGGCAGGCGGCAAGGCTGGTCGGCATGTTCGCCGTCAATTTCGAGAAATTCGAAAGCCATGTCGATGCCGTGGTGCTGGGCGCCGCGCCGCGCATGCAGGAAGCGGCGGAGTAATCGCGCCACAGGGTTCAGCTTTCGTTGAAAGGCCCGGTTCGATCGGGCCTTTTCTTTTTCGATCCGCCGCGCCATGACTGCGGCATGGCGAGCGACGACAACATCATCATATCAGGCGATGCGGTTATCCATCCGGGCGACCTGCACGAGGATTTCATCCGCTCGTCCGGCCCCGGCGGCCAGAACGTCAACAAGGTGGCGACGGCGGTGCAGCTGCGCTTCGACGCGGCCAACGCAACGGGTCTGTCGGAGCGCGTGCGCGAGCGGACGATCAAACTTGCCGGCCAGCGTGCCACCAAGGACGGTGTCATCGTCATCGAGGCAGGCCGCTTCCGCACCCAGGAACAGAACCGGGCGGATGCGCGGGCACGGCTGACGGCATTGGTCGCCAAGGCCGCCGAACCGCCACCGCCGCCGCGCAAGAAGACACGGCCATCGAAGGGCGCCGTGGAGCGGCGGCTGAAGAGCAAGGCCGGGCGCGGCACGATCAAGAAGCTGCGCGGCCGGGTGGAGAACGATTAAGCACCACACCAGAGCATGATGCCGAAAAGTGTGAAGCGGTTTCGGGCACATCATGCTCTATCTCTTGGATCTAGGCACGCGCACAAAACGACTTCCCATTTTGGACCGCAGATGCAAGGTTCAACCATTGCCATTAGCAAGGGAGACCCAAGGATGGGCATGTTCGATTTCGTCAAGAGCGTCGGCAAGAAACTGGGCATCGGCGGTGACGACGAAGCCGCACCCTCGGCCGACACACTCAAGAAGGAGCTCGATTCGCACAAACTCGGCACCGATGGCGTCGAGGTCGTCGTCAAGGGTGACACGGCGGTGCTGAAGGGCGTGGTCAAGGATCAATCGATCTTCGAAAAGGCAGTCATCGCCGTCGGCAACACGCTCGGCGTCTCCAAGGTGCAGGCGGACGAATTGCAGGTCGCGCCAGCGTCTGGCACGGCCGCCGCCCCGGCCAAGGAGCCCACCTTTTACACGGTGAAGAAGGGCGACAATCTCTGGAAGATCGCCGAGAAAAGCTACGGCAAGGGCCAAGGCGTCAAGAACACGGTCATATTCGAGGCCAACAAGCCGATGCTGACCCATCCCGACAAGATCTATCCGGGCCAGGTGCTGCGCATCCCAGATCTCGCCTGATCAAGGCGATGCCAATTTGCGAAAAGCAATTCCAGGAAAAGTGTGAAACGGTTTTCCGTCCGGAATTGTGCCAAACAAAGAGTTAGAACGGCGGCTTTCGGGTCGCCGTTTTCTTTTGATCGTGACATTTTACGGTTCCGAACCATCCGGGAGGTGACCGAATCCGTGCTCGTTCTGCCCAAAGGTGTCCGCCACATGCCGGCCTATCTGTCACGCACCGTGCAGGAAGCGCTGGTCGATGAGGTGAGACGGATCGTGCAGCAGGCGCCGCTGTTCGTGCCGGCCATGCCGCGCACCGGCAAGGAGATGAGCGTGCGCATGACCAATTGCGGGCCGCTCGGCTGGGTCACCGACAAGGAGCACGGCTATCGTTACCAGCCGGCGCATCCGGTAACCGGGGCGCCTTGGCCGCCAATTCCGGATGCGCTGCTCGAGCTGTGGCGGCAGGTATCGGGCTATCCCAATCCACCGGAAGCGTGCCTGATCAATTTCTACACGCCGGATGCAAAAATGGGGCTGCATCAGGACCGCGACGAGGCTGATTTTTCGGCGCCGGTCGTCTCCGTCTCACTGGGCGACGATTGCCTGTTCAGGGTCGGCCAGACGACGCGTGACGGGGCGACCCGGTCGTTCAGGCTGCAAAGCGGTGACGTCGTGGTGCTCGGCGGCGAGGGGCGGCTGTGCTTTCACGGCGTCGATCGGATCTATCCCTCGACCTCGGCACTGCTGAAAAACGGTGGGCGGATCAATCTGACATTACGACGGGTGACGAAGCCGGCCGTCACAGCTTCCTGAGCGCCACTTCCTCGATCAGGTGGTCGGCGCCCTTGCGCAGGATGAGGTCGGCGCGCGCTCGCGTCGGCAGAATGTTCTCGCGCAGATTCTTCAAATTGATGTTGGTCCACAGGCCTTCGGCGATGGCGCGCGCCGAACCCTCCGACAGCTGCGAATAGCGGTGAAAGAAGGAGTCCGGGTTGCGGAAGGCGGTCTCACGCAGCCGCATGAAGCGGGAAATGTACCAGTTGTGGATCAGCTTTTCGTCGGCATCGATGTAGATGGCGAAGTCGAAGAAGTCCGACAGGAAAGGGACGATCTTGCCGTCCTGCGGCAGCTTGCCGGGCTGCAGGACATTGATGCCTTCGAAGATCAATATGTCGGGCCGGTCGATGGTGACGAACTCGCCAGGAATGACGTCATAGGTCAGGTGCGAATAGACAGGCGCGCGGACATCGGGCAGCGCCGACTTGATGCCCGACAGGAAGCGCAGCAGCGCGCCCACATCGTAGCTGTCGGGGAACCCCTTGCGCTCCATCAGGTTCTCGCGGCGCAGGACCTCGTTGGGCAGCAGGAAGCCGTCGGTGGTGATGAGATCGACCTTGGGGCTCGACGGCCAGCGCGCCAGCAGTTCCTTCAGCACGCGTGCGGTGGTCGATTTGCCGACGGCGACCGAACCGGCGATGCCGATGATGAAGGGCGTCTTGACCACGTCGACCGCGTTGAAGAAGGCCTGGCGTTGCCGAAACAGCAGCTGGCTCGCTTCGACATGCGCGGACAAAAGCCGCGACAGCGACAGATAGATGCGCGTGACCTCTTCGAGATCGACCGGATCGTTGAGCGAGCGCAGGCGGCGGAATTCGTCCGCGCTCAGCGTCAGCGGCGTGTCGGCACGGAATTGCGACCATTGATCGGCGGAGAAGAAACGAAAGGGGGAATATTTCTCGGTTGGCGCGAGCTGATCCATCGAGATACCTGCCCTCCTCGCGGTCAGCCCTTGGGCCGTGACGCCTTCTCGGCGATGCCCGAACGCCGGGTGCGGCCTTCGAGTTCCCTAAGCACGTCGCTCAGCGGAACCCCGGAGAGGCCGAGAACGACGAGCCAATGATATATAAGATCGGCACTTTCCGAAACGAGGGCCGGTTTGTCACCCTTGACGGCGGCAATCACCGTCTCGACCGCCTCCTCGCCGAGCTTCTGCGCCGCCTTGTCGATGCCGCGCGCGAACAATTTTGCCGTCCACGAGTCCGGGTCGCCGGAATGGGCACGTTCCCTGATGGTTTCTTCAAGATCTGACAGCGAAAACTCAGCCATGGCGTCATCTATCTGCTTGTTTAAGCATGATCTTTTCCGAAAACCGGTTCCCACTTTTCGGGATCATGCTTTAGGGCCGATTATTCACAGAGTCCAGCCGCATCGGCAGCCCCGCGGCAGCCATATGCGCCTTGGCCTGCGCTATCGTGTAGGTGCCGAAATGGAAGATCGACGCCGCCAGAACCGCGCCGGCATGGCCGTCGCGAATGCCTTCAACCATGTGGTCGAGCGTGCCGACGCCGCCGGAAGCGATCACCGGCGCGCGCACGGCGTCTGATATCGCGCGGGTCAGCGCGATGTCGTAGCCGGCCTTGGTGCCGTCCCGATCCATCGAGGTCAGCAGGATCTCGCCGGCGCCGCGATCGACCATTTTCCGGGCGAACTCGACCGCATCGATGCCGGTCTTTTCGCGGCCGCCATGGGTGAAGATCTCCCAGCGGTCGGTCTCACTGGTGCTCGACACCTTCTTGGCGTCGATGGCGACGACGATGCACTGGTTGCCGAACTTGTCGGCGGCCTCGGCAACAAAATCCGGGTTCTTCACCGCGGCCGTGTTGATCGACACCTTGTCGGCGCCGGCCAAGAGCAGCTTCCTGATATCGGCGACCTGGCGCACGCCGCCCCCGACGGTCAGCGGCATGAAACATTGTTCGGCGGTGCGTGCGATGACGTCGAAGATGGTTTCGCGATTGTCCGACGAAGCGGTGATGTCGAGGAAGCAGAGTTCGTCGGCGCCGGCCGCGTCATAGGCCTTGGCCGCCTCGACCGGATCGCCGGCGTCGACGAGATCGACGAAGTTGACGCCCTTGACGACACGGCCGTTCTTGACGTCGAGACAGGGGATGACACGGGCTTTCAGCATCAGCGGCCCTCTATCGTGGCGATGAGATCGTTCAGCAACTGGCCAACCAGCGGCGGAACATCGGCCTGGGCGTCGAAGGCCGGGTCGTAGGCGGAGACGGTGATGCCGACGACCGGCACCGCCAGCGCCATGGCGCAAGTGGCGTCGCGCAGCTGTTCCGGGCTCGGGCCGCCCGAAGTGATATAGCGGTTGGCCTGCAGCTCCCGGGGATCATGCACGTCCATATCGAGATGCATGTGCACGCGTCTGGCGCCGGCGATCTTCAGTCTTTCGGCCGCCTGGGCCACCCCGAAGCATTCCGTCCGCACGATCGGCAAGGTCTCGAGAAGCTGTCTTTCCGCCGGATCGAGATCGCGCGCGTTGACGAGCACGCAACGCGACGGATCGATCGGCCTGAAGCCGGGAATGGCCGACGCCATCGGCCGCCAGCACAGGCCAAGCACCGTCGCCAGCGCCATGCCGTCGAGAAAGCCATATGTGGATGTCTCGGGCGTGTTCAGGTCGCCATGCTGGTCGGCCCAGATGATCGCATCGGCGTCTTCGCCGGCGACCGCGCCGGCGCTGGTCAGGCAGTTTCCCGCAAGGACGATGGGAAACCGACCGGCGTCACGGGCAAGGCGAACCTCGCTCGCAACCGCGTTGCAGACGGCAAAGCCGGTGGCGATCTCGCGCTCCTGATCGTCTCCGACCTTGCCGATGTCCCCGACCGCGACGTCGTGACCGGCCATCGTCAAGGCTTCGACGAGCCCGCCCGAGACCAGCGCGTCCGGACCTTGGCCCATGCCGCCATGGTAATGGCCGCTGTCATAGGAGGCCAGGATGATGGAAATTTTCACGTCCGCGGCTCCGCCCTGCCCTGGAGGATCGCCAGGGCCTCGGCCGGATCGATGCGGCCGTCATAGAGCGCGCGCCCGGAGATCGCGCCTTCGAGCTTTTGCGCATCGGGCATGGTCATGCGCACGATGTCGGCGATCGAGGCGAGGCCGCCGGAAGCGATCACCGGGATCGACACGGCATCGGCGAGGTCGATGGTGGCGTCCCAATTGATGCCGGTCAAAACGCCGTCGCGGTCGATGTCGGTGTAGATGATGGCGGCGACGCCGGCGCCCTCGAATTTCCTCGCCAGTTCGATGACGCCAAGGCTCGACGCCTCGGCCCAGCCCTCGACGGCGACCTTGCCGCCCTTGGCGTCGATGCCGACGGCGACCTTGCCCGGAAACGCCTTGCAGGCCTGCTTGACCAGGTCGGGATCGCGCACCGCCACCGTGCCGAGGATGACGCGGGCCAGCCCGCGATCGAGCCAATCCTCGATCTGCGCCAGCGTGCGGATGCCGCCGCCGAGCTGCACCGGGTTCTTCGTTGCCTTGAGGATGGCGCCGACCGCCGCACTGTTGACGCTCTGGCCCTGGAAGGCGCCGTTGAGGTCGACGACATGCAGCCATTCGAAGCCCTGTTGCTCGAAGGCTCGCGCCTGGGCGGCAGGATCATCGTTGTAGATGGTCGCGGTCGCCATGTCGCCATGCCTGAGGCGCACGCACTGGCCGTCCTTGAGATCTATCGCCGGGAAAAGGATCATCCGTTCAGGCGCCTTCCACAATGGCGAAATGCGACGTCGAATAGAGGCGTCGGAATTTCAGCGCCGCCTGGTATTCGGGCGAATGGAAGCAGGCGAGTGCGACCGCGTAGCTCTCGAACTCGATGATGACATGGCGATTGCCCGATGGCCCTTCCGGGCTCGACGACCGACCGCCGCGGGTCAGGAATTTTGCGCCATATTTGTCGAAAGCCGCTTTGTTGGCGGCAATGTATAGCGGATAATTTTCCGGATCGGTCACCTCGACCATCGCCATCCAGTAGCCCTTCTTGCTCATCGGTTTTCAGGGCTCCAGCGCAGGAAATTGGTGATCAGCGCCAAGCCCAGCGCCTGGCTCTTTTCCGGGTGAAACTGCGTGCCGACGAGATTGTCGCGGGCGACGGCCGCCGTCACCGGGCCGCCATAGTCGGCGACCGCCAGAACCTCTTCCGCCTTGCCCGCATCGAGATGGTAGGAATGCACGAAATAGGCATGCAGCCCGCTTGCGCCAGTCGGTATGCCGGCAAACAGCGGATGCTGGCGCTTGAGCTCGATCGTGTTCCAGCCGATCTGCGGGATCTTCAGCGTCGGATCGGCCGGCGTGATCTCCTTGACGTCACCTGATACCCAGCCGAAGCCGTTGGTGATTGTCTTTTCCAGGCCGCGCTCGGACATCAGCTGCATGCCGACGCAGATGCCGAGGAACGGCCGGCCCTTGTCGATAGCCACCTCCTCGACCGCTTCCCACATGCCTTCGAGGGCATGCAAGCCGGCCGCGCAGTCGGCATAGGCGCCGACGCCGGGCAGGACGATGCGGTCGGCCGTGCGCACCCGTTCGGCATCCGATGTCAGGTCGATAGCAGCCGATATGCCGGCTTCCCGCGCCGCGCGCTCGAAAGCCTTGGTGGCCGAGCGCAGATTGCCCGAACCGTAATCGATGATCGCAACCCGCATCAGCTTCTTCCCGGGATGTGGGTCAGCCCCAGCGCCATGCCCGGCTGCGACGGCCGCGCCAGGGCAGCGTCCGGGACCATGCGCGGTGCCGGTGCGGCCTGATCGGGAAGCGCTTCCGCCTCGAGCGCATAGCGCGTGTCAGCATCGTCGAGCCAACCGGCTTCGACCGCGCCCCATTCGTGCCAACCGCGCCGGCGAAGTGCCGCGATGCGCAGGCCTTGCCCTTCCAGTCCGACATAGAGCGAAACCAGCAACGACAGCAACGACCCGGCCAGACCAAGGCCGAGCTTCTGGCCCAGCATCGAAAGCAGGCCCATGACGACGAAGGCAAGCGCCGCCTCGATCCACAGCCGATGCCAGGCGAACCATAGCGGCGGCACCAGAAGGCCCAGCCAGGTGAAGCCATCGCGGACAAAGGCCGTGGCATCGGCCTTTTCGCTGCGGCCTGGCGGTTCCATCACGACATAGGTGGCCATTGCCTTATCCCTTCAACGATCCCTTGGTGGAGGGAACCGCATCCGGCTGGCGCGGATCGCGTTCGAGAGCCGCGCGCAGCGCGCGCGCCACCGCCTTGAAGCAGGTCTCGGCGATGTGATGGTTGTTGGCGCCGTAGTGATTGGTGACATGCAGCGTGATGCCGGCATTCTGCGCCAGCGCCTGGAAGAATTCGGGCACCAGCTCGGTGTCGAAGGTGCCGATCTTCGGCGATGAGAAGGAAACGTTCCAGACCAGGAAGGGACGGCCGGACACGTCGATCGCGGCGCGCGTCAGCGTCTCGTCCATGGCAAGGTCGATCGAGGCATAACGCATGATGCCGCGCCGCTCGCCCAGTGCCTTGGCCAGCGCCTGGCCGAGCGCGATGCCGGTGTCCTCGACCGTGTGGTGGTCGTCGATGTGCAGATCGCCCTTCGCCCTGACCGTCATGTCGATCAGGGAGTGGCGCGACAGCTGGTCCAGCATATGGTCGAAGAAGCCGACGCCCGTGGCGATATCCGACTTGCCGGAGCCGTCGACATGGACCGCCACGGAGATGTCGGTTTCCTTGGTCTTGCGGCTTGCTTCGGCGGAACGGGGCGGCATCACTCTATCCTTGTCCCAGAGGTTCACATCGTGACCGGCTCAGAGGCTTCAAGCGCTCGCAGGCTTGAAAACGAAAGCCTTCTAGCAGCATGATCCGGCGATTGCCAGTTGCCTCTGACAGCGGTATCGGCCTTGCCAGAGAGCGATTTGCAATCACCGGCCCCATGCATACATATGGCCAATCAAAGTTACTCGTACCGCGCCAATCGCCTTATCGGGATGGCGCTGCTCGGAGCCAGTAAATGTCCAATGAACTGACCATGCACGCCACGACCATCGTGACGGTGCGCAAGGGCAACAAGGTGGTGATCGCCGGCGACGGCCAGGTCAGCCTTGGCCAGACCATCATGAAGGGCAACGCCAAAAAGGTGCGCCGCATCGGCAAGGGCGGCAATGTGATCGCCGGCTTCGCCGGCGCCACCGCCGACGCCTTCACGCTGCTGGAACGGCTCGAGGCCAAGCTCGAACAATATCCAGACCAGCTGACGCGCGCCTGCGTCGAGCTCGCCAAGGACTGGCGAACCGACCGCTATCTGCGCCGGCTGGAAGCGATGATGTTGGTGGCCGACAAGTCGGTGTCGCTGGCGCTGACCGGCACCGGCGACGTGCTCGAACCCGAATTTGGTGTCATGGCCATCGGTTCGGGCGGCAATTACGCGCTGGCGGCGGCACGCGCGCTGATGGACAGCGACAAGGATGCCGAGGAGATCGCCCGCAAGGCGATGCAGATCGCATCCGACATCTGCGTCTACACCAACAACAGCTTCGTCGTCGAAACGCTCGATGTCGGCTGAGCGGGCCGACCATGATCCCGAAACGTGGAAACCGGTTTTCTCGGACGAACGGTTCCGTTCGTCCAGAGATCATGGTCCAACAAGAAGATAGCTATGATTTTCGGCCGGTGACCGAGAAAGACCTGCCGATGATCGCCGGCTGGCTCGCCGAACCGCATGTCGCCGAGTGGTGGGACGATCCCGAGATCGAGATCGCGCAGATCCGCGAGCACATCGACTCGATTTCCGTCGAGCCGCTGATTATCGAACTCGACGGCAAGCCGATCGGTTATCTGCAGACCTATGATCCGCATCTGGAGGACGGCCATCCCTATGCCGACCAGCCGTTCGGCACGCTCGGCATCGACCTGTCGATCGGCCGGCCGGAGCTGGTCGGGCTCGGCCATGGCTCGGCAATCGTGCGCCAGTTCGTCGAACAGCTTTTCGACGAAGGCGTGCCGCGCGTCATCATCGATCCTGATCCCGCCAATGTCAGGGCCATCCGCGCCTATGAAAAGGCTGGCTTTGTTGCCTTTGACACCAGAACATCGGAGTACGGGCCTGCCTTGATGATGGCGCGCGACGCGACGCAGGAGCCCAATTGATCAGCGCCGAAACACTCGACAAGGCAGTCGCGAAAGGTTTGATCTCGCAGACCCTGCGCGATCAGTTGGAGGCCATGGAACGCGCGGTCGCTCTCGCCCCCGAGGTCAGGCGCGCCGATGACGAGGGTGACGAGGAAAACCTGCGGCTGGTCGGCGGCGGCAACGATCTGTTCGTCACCGTTGGAACCGTTCTGCTCAGCGCCGGCTTCTTCTTTGTCCTCACCACCTTGCTTCCAGGCCAGACATTCTGGATCGCCGGCATCCTCGCGGTTTTCGCCTGGGGGCTCGCCGAAATTGTCACGCGTCAGCACCGGATGAAATTATCGTCGTCCGTGCTTGCCCTGATTTTCATGGCCGCCATTCTGGCCGCTCTGGCGCTACAAGTGGAGGCCAGCTTCGGCATACGCAAGCCGGAGACCATCTGGCAGCTATTGGCGTTGCGCCAGACGGCGTCCCAGGCCGGATATCTGTTCCTGGGCGGAGGAATAATTGCGGCGGCGATCTATTTCTGGCGTTTTCGCGTCCCCATCATTGCCGGGGCTATCGCCATCGCCTTTACACTGCTTGCCTTCCTGCAAACGGCGATAATCCTGTATGACAGCGTGACAGCGGGTGCGATTGCGCCGCCGCGTATTGAGGATGTTCCCGAATTGCTCCGCGCGGCACTTTACATGCCGCTGATCTGCGGCCTGATCGTGTTCGCAACGGGTGTAGCTTTTGACATTTACGACAGGGATCGACGCAAGATCTGGTCTGATTGCGCTTTCTGGCTGCATGTCGTCTCGGCGCCCATGCTGGTGCATCCGCTGTTTATCATGGCAACCGGCCAGAACGTCGTATTCGGACATATCGCGCCGGATGCCAATGCAACCATCATGCTGACGATTCTGATCCTTGGCTTCCTCTATGTCGCGCTTGCCATCGACCGCCGTTCGCTTCTGGTTCCGACATTGGCTTACTTCGGCTCGCTGGGCATCTACTATCTGGTGAATTCCGCCTCCGATTCGACGGGTATCCCGCCTTTTGCCTTGATCCTGGTCGTTGTTGGCGCGCTGATTATTCTGTTCGGGGCTGGCTGGCAGCGTATCCGGCGGATTGTGGTCAAACCCACCTTGCCGGCTGCCGTGATCCGCCGGCTACCGCCGCTGAAGGCGTGACAAGGCTTTGTGATGATCGACACGGCGACGCGAAACGAGGGGGAATGAACCGATGACGACACCGGCCACGGAGAGCAGCTATTCGGCCTATGAAGACAGCTGGCGGATGGGGCTTCTGCTGGTGCTTGCCCTGGTCATCTTCCAGGCTGGGGCGCTCTACGGCATGGGGCGAGCGCCGATCTGCACCTGCGGCTATGTGAAACTCTGGCACGGCGTGGTGAACAGTTCGGAGAATTCCCAGCACATTTCGGACTGGTATACGTTCTCGCACATCATCCACGGCTTCCTGTTCTATGCGCTGGCCAAATTCCTGTTCCCGCGTTCGCCGATCGGACTGAGGCTGGCGTTCGCCGTCTTCATCGAAGGCGGCTGGGAGCTGCTCGAAAACAGCCCGTTCATCATCGAGCGCTACCGCGCCGGCACCATCTCGCTCGACTATTACGGCGACAGCATCATCAATTCGGTGTCCGACACACTGGCCATGGTGCTGGGATTTGTGATGGCGCGAAGGCTACCTATATGGGTGATCGTCAGCCTTGCCATCATCTTCGAACTCGGTACCGGCTATCTCATCCGGGACAATCTGACACTCAACGTGATCATGCTGCTGCATCCGTTCGAGGCCATCAAGCAGTGGCAAAGTGGAATTTAGTGATATGAGCACATTTTCTCCCCGCGAAATCGTTTCGGAACTCGACCGTTTCATCATTGGCCAGAAAGACGCCAAGCGCGCCGTGGCCATCGCCTTGCGCAACCGCTGGCGCCGCCAGCAGCTGGAGGGCCAGATGCGCGAAGAGGTGATGCCGAAGAACATCCTGATGATCGGGCCGACCGGCGTCGGCAAGACGGAAATTTCGCGCCGCCTGGCGCGGCTCGCCGGTGCGCCTTTCGTCAAGGTCGAGGCGACCAAGTTCACCGAGGTCGGCTATGTCGGCCGCGACGTCGAGCAGATCATCCGAGACCTGGTCGAGATCGCCATCGGCCTGGTGCGCGAGAAGATGCGCGAGGACGTCAAGGCGCGCGCCCACGTCAACGCCGAGGAACGCGTGCTGGAAGCGCTGGTCGGCAAGACGGCGAGCCCGGCCACCCGCGATAGTTTCCGCAAGAAGCTGCGCGACGGCGAACTCGACGACAAGGAGATCGAGGTCGAGGTCGCCGACACCGGCGCTGGCGGCATGCCCGGCTTCGAAATCCCCGGTATGCCGGGCGCCAATATCGGCGTGCTGAACATCAACGACATGCTGTCGAAGGCGATGGGCGGCAAGAAGACCAAGATGCGCAAGACGACGGTGAAGGAATCCTACGACCTGCTGGTCAACGACGAGTCCGACAAGCTGCTCGACCAGGACGAGGTGGTGCGCCGGGCGCTCGATGCGACGGAGAATGACGGCATCGTCTTCCTCGACGAGATCGACAAGATCGCGTCGCGTGAAGGCGGCATGGGCGCCGGCGTTTCCCGCGAAGGCGTGCAGCGCGACCTGCTGCCGCTGATCGAAGGCACCACGGTGGCGACCAAATACGGACCTCTGAAGACCGACCACATCCTGTTCATCGCCTCGGGTGCGTTCCACGTGTCCAAGCCGTCAGACCTGTTGCCGGAATTGCAGGGCCGCCTGCCGATCCGGGTCGAGCTGCGGGCGCTGGAGAAGGACGATTTCGTCCGTATCCTGACCGAGACAGAGGCCAGCCTGATCAAGCAGTATATCGCTCTGATGAAGACCGAGGGCGTCGACCTGACCTTCACCGACGACGCGATCGATTCGCTGGCCGGCATTGCCGTCGACCTCAACGCCAGCGTCGAGAACATCGGCGCAAGACGACTGCAGACAGTGATGGAACGGGTGCTGGACGAAATCTCCTACGACGCGCCCGACCGCAACGGAACCAGCGTCACCATCGACGCCGCCTATGTGGAAAAGCATGTCGGCGACCTGTCCAGGAATACCGACCTGTCGCGGTTCATCCTTTGAACGACGGCGCCGGAACGTTCCGGCGCCGGTCCAGGCAACATTTTCCGGCCAGCAAAATCATGTGTGGCCAGATGGTATCATCTGGCCAGCTTTCGTAGTGCCGGGTGAAGGGGCGCTCTCGACTCGACCAAGAGCTTTACCTAGTTTGCGCGGCAATTCTCGATCTCTTGGTTTGACGCAATTCCGGAAAACCGTTTCACACTTTTCCTGGAATTGCTTGGGCGGCGGGTGCATGAAAAAACTGATCCTGGTTATTCTCGGCTTGACGCTGGCGGCGACGCTGTTCGCCGCCGAGGCAGCGACATTGGTGCCGCCGGGAAATCGCAATGCCGTGCAGCCCGATATTCCGGGCGCGTCCAGCCGGCGCACGCAAGCGACCAACACCAGCTTCCAGGCGAAGTACCGCAAGGTCTACGCCCTGCTGCAGAACGACGCCGATCTGCGCGGCAAGATCAAGAAGGCAGCCGCCACCTACGGCATCGATCCCTTGCACATCGTCGGCGCCATCGTCGGCGAGCACACCTACAATGTCGATGCCTATGACCGGCTGCAGACCTACTACGTCAAGGCGATCTCCTATCTCTCCAGCAAGCTGTCCTTCGCCTATGACGGCGAGGACATCACCGATTTCGTGCAGCGGCCGGAATTCAAGAAATGCGCAGGGATGTCCGACAGCTACGATCTGTGGGAATGCCGCGAACAGGTGTGGAACCGTTCGTTTCGCGGCAAGAGCGTCGGCGGGACGAACTTTCCCGACGACCGTTTCGGCGCCACCTTCTTCCAGCCCTATTATGCCGGCCAGACCTTCGGCCTGGGTCAGCTCAATCCGCTGACCGCCCTACAGATGAGCGATCTGGTGCACAAGGTTTCCGGCCTGCCCAGGCTCGACGTCGGCGATCCCAATTCGGTCTACAAGACCATCATGGATCCCGACCTGACGCTGCCCTACGTCGCCGCGACGATCCGGAAATCGATCGATGCCTACAAAAGCATTGCCGGCTTCGACATTTCGGGCAATCCCGGGCTGACCGCCACGCTCTACAATGTCGGCAATCCGGAGCAGCGCGCCGATGCCTTGAAAGCTGAGAACGACAGGCGCCGCGCCGCCGGCGAGCCGGAAAAGCTGCCGGAAGAGAATTACTATGGCTGGCTGGTGAATGACAAATTGGCGGAGCTGAAGGCGCTGTTTTAGCGGGTTTGAGCTCAGGCCTCTACCTCCCGCTTGTGGGGAGGGTATCGCATATGGACTCTTGCGAAGAAGGACCCCCACCCTAACCCTCCCCACAAGGGGGAGGGAACGCTGTCGCGTGCCTTTTATTCTTCTTTGGCGCCGAAAAGTCAGGCGACTAGCCTAGGTCGGCGCCGACGGAAGTCTCCCTTCCCCTTGTGGGGAGGGGTTAGGGGTGGGGGTCGGTGCCGGGCAGACATCTCAGGAATTCCATATGCGATTACCCTTCCCACAAGGGGCAGAGCAGGCTCAAGCCGCCAGCAGCGACTTCAGCTTGACGTCCTGCGATCCCAGTGCTTCCGGCGCCGGCTTCGCGCGCTTGCCGATCAGCATTTCAGCCAGCCTGATGTCGCGGGCGACCGCGTTGCCGGGGCCGATGCCGCTGGCCGCCACCAGCCTGCCGTCCTGGGCCAGATGGAAGAGGATGAAAGCGCCGTCGCCGAGGTCGCGGCGCACGGTGCTGCTGCCTTCGTCGGACAGCCCGGCAATCTGCAGGGACAGACCATATTGATCCGACCAGAACCATGGCACCGCCGCATGCGCCTCGCCGGCACCCAGCATATTCCTCGCCGCCAGCGCGCCCTGCTCCTGGGCGTTGCGCCAGGCTTCCAGCCGTACGCGGCGGCCGCCATAGACGGCGAGCGGAAACGAGCAGCAATCGCCGGCGGCAAAGATGTCGGGATCGCTGCTGCGCAGCTCGGCATCGACGGCAATGCCGTTGTCGATCGCCAGCCCAGCTTCGGCCGCAAGCCCGGTCACCGGCACGGCGCCGATGCCGATGATCGCGAGGTCGGCGACGATTTCCCGGCCGCCGGCAAGCGCTATGCGCACCTTGTTGCCGTCGTCGGCGATGGACGCGATGCCGTCCCCGCACAGAATATCAACGCCCTCGGCGATGTGTGCATCGTGGATAATTTCGGCGATCTCGGCCGGCACGCCGCGCATCAGGATGCGCGGCTGCGCCTCGATAACGGTGACCGCAGCGCCTAGCTTGCGGGCCGCGGCCGCGAGTTCGAGACCGATGAAACCGCCGCCGATGATGGCGATACGGTTACCACGGTTGAGATGCGCGCGAATGGCGAGCGCGTCAGTGAAGGTTCTGAGATAGACGCAGCGCGGACCCAGCCCCGGCATCGGCAGCTTGCGCGGGGTCGAACCGGTTGCCAGCAGGAGCTTGTCGTAAGGCAGGACCGATCCGTCCGACAGGCGCACCGCATGCGCCGCGCGATCGATCGCCACGGCCTGGACGGAATGGATATGCCGGATCGATTTCTCGGCCAGAATGGCGTCGCTGGCGATCGCCTTGATCTCGGGCGCATCGCTGGCCATCGCCTCCTTGGACAGAGGCGGGCGCTCGTAGGGCAGATGCGGCTCGTCGCCGACCAGCGTCACCGGCCCCCGATAATCGAGGTCGCGCAGCGCCAATGCCGCCCGCCCGCCGCATTCGCCGGCGCCGATGATGAGCATCCCCCCCGCCATGTCAGTCATCCGATCTGGATCAGGACTTTGCCGGCATCGACCTTGACCGGATAGGTCTTGAGATTGACGCAGACCGGGGCGCCGCGGGCGTCACCCGTCTTGTAGTTGAAGCGGCCATTGTGCTTGGGGCATTCGATGATGTCATCCATCACCAGCCCGTCGGCCAGGTGCACCTTTTCATGCGTACAAAGGCCGTCGGTGGCGAAGAACTCGTCGTCGGGGCTGCGATAGATGGCGAAGGTGCGGCCGCCATGGTCGAAGCGCATCACATCCTCCTCGTCTATGTCGCCGGTGGCGCAGGCCTCGACCCAGTCGCTCATTCAAGTCCTCCCTAAAAGCAATCCAGAAAAAGTGCGCAGCGGTTTTCCGCCCGGAATTGCGTTAAAATAAACAGTCCAGATCGGATGGAAGCACGATCATTCCGCCGCGGCGACGATAGTGTCGTTGTGGAATTC
Source organism: Mesorhizobium sp. M0227 (assembly GCF_040321855.1). NCBI lineage: Bacteria > Pseudomonadati > Pseudomonadota > Alphaproteobacteria > Hyphomicrobiales > Phyllobacteriaceae > Mesorhizobium > Mesorhizobium sp. M0227. The sequence goes on from NZ_JAMYSJ010000030.1 coordinate 61,267, forward strand.
TTCGCGATATGGCCGTGCGGTCGGCGGCAGCTCGCGTTTGAGGAAATAGTCCTCGTTGCGCAGCTGGCGCAGGAAGACCGGGATCATCTCGCGATAGCCGGCCAGGATCGACGGTGTCGGTTCCGGCAGATCGTGCTTGATCAGTTCGTGCAGCCTCGGCAGCGCATGATAGGGCACCATCGGGAACATGTGATGCTCGACATGGTAGTTCATGTTCCAGTAGATGAAGCGGCTGATCGGGTTCATGTAGACGGTGCGGCTGTTCAGCCTGTGGTCGGTGACGTTATCGGCCAGGCCGCCATGCTGCAGCAGCCCGACCATGACGTGATGCCAGGCGCCATAGAGCCTGGGCAGGCCAACCAGCATCAGCGGCAGAAACGAACCGGTGTAGAACGCCAGCGCGATGGTGGCGGCATAGATCGCCGTCCAGATGCGGGCGATCCGGATCGCCTTGGGCTGTTCCTGCTCGGGAATGAAGGTCTTTTCCGCCGCGCTGATGTTGCCGGCGGCGTTGCGCAGCATATCGCTCATCGCATGCCAGGCGTCGAGCACGCCGACGAAGCCCAGGACGGCGCGAACCAGGTCCGGCGGCCGCATGACCGAGATTTCCGGGTCGCGGCCGACGATGACGGTGTCGGTGTGGTGGCGCGTGTGGCTCCAGCGCCAGGTCACCGGATTGCGCATGATCATGAAGCAGGCGATCTGATAGACCACATCATTCATCCACTGCGTCCGGAAGGCGGTGCCGTGCCCACATTCGTGCCAGCGTGAATCCGTCGACGAACCGTAGAGGACGCCATAGACGAAGAAGAACGGCACGCACCACCATGTGCCCCAGAACCAGGCGCCGCCGGCGCCGCTGACGATCAGCGCGGCGAACCAGATTGCCGTATCGCGGATCGCCGGCCCGTCGGAGCGCTGCATCAGCTCCTTCATCTGCTTGCGCGGTACGTCGGTGTGATACCACTCGGCGGCCGACAGGCCGGTCTCGACGGCGAGCCTGGCGTCGCGGCCGATCAGGCTGTAGTCACGCCGGGACGGCGCAGTGGACATGATTTGCCTCCCTCGGCAAAGGCATCCGCCAGAGCGATGCCGTGAAATCCCTTGGTTTCGAGCATCAAAGTAACGCCGACCGATGATAGACTCAACATCACAAAGATAGTTTCTATCATTTCCCATCAGGATGATGTACGAAGGCTCAAGCAAATCCGACGAGGCAAGCATGGTGAAGCGGCCGACAATATCAGATCTGGCGCGCATCTCGGGCGTCAGTGTCGCCACCGTCGACCGCGTGCTGAACAACCGGCTGCCGGTGCGCGAAGAGACAGCGCGCCGCGTCTACGAGACCGCTACCGATATCGGCTACCACGCCGCCGGCCTCATCAAGCAGCGCATGCGCCAGGAATTGCCGGAGTACCGGCTGGGCTTCCTGCTGCTGCGGGGCAATGATGCCTTCTACGGCGACTTCGCGCGGGAACTTGAACTGGCCATCTCGCAATCGCAACGCTTCCGCGGCGTTGCGACCATCGATTTCGCCAGTTCCCTGGCTCCCGACGAAATCGCCTCCCAGATGCGCAGGCTGGCGGCGAAATCGAGGGCAATCGCCGTTGTCGGTCCGGACCATCCGACCCTGACAGCGGTCGTGGAAACCTTGAAGGCGAGAGGGCAGCCGGTCTTTTCGGTGCTGTCCGACTTTGCCGCCGGCATCCGGGAGGGCTATATCGGCCTCGACAACCGCAAGGTCGGGCGCACCGCCGCATGGATGATCTCCAAAGCAGCCAAGCGGCCCGGCAAGGTCGCCCTCTTCGTCGGCAGCCACCGCTTCCACGGCCATGAGCTGCGTGAGATCGGCTTTCGCTCCTTCTTCCGCGAGCATGCGCCGGAGTTCAGCGTGCTTGAAACGCTGGTCAATCTGGAAGCCAACCAGGTGACCCATGACGCGATGATCGATCTTCTGGCGCGTTATCCGGATCTTGCCGGCTGCTACGTCGCCGGCGGCGGCATGGAAGGCGCGGTCTCGGCACTGCGGGCAGCGAAACCCGCGACCATGCCGGTGGTCGTCTGCAACGAGATCAACGCCGAATCGCGCGCGGCACTCGCCGACAACATCCTCACCATGGTGATCTCGACCCCGCTCGCCGCTTTGTGCCGTGAGCTTGTCGACCTGATGGCGCATGCCATCGAAACCGGCGCCGCCAACGCTCCGGGCCAGACCTTCCTGCCCTTTGACATCTACCTGCCGGAAAACATCTAGCCCGCCGCCGCGCAAGGCCGCCGAGGCAAATGATAGAATCCATCAGAGCGATGCGTAAATCGGCCCGCAGGCCGCGGAATCGCCCTTGACGCCCCGATGTGAAATGGAATAAATATTTCATCATCTGTGTATTTTGGTTCTTTCGTTCCGGAACATCTGTTTCAAACAGAGGGCTTGACGTTCCAGCCAGGAGGCAAGCGTCATCCGGAATAGAAAAGATACCAGGGAGAGATTCCCCGGGGAGATCGGGGATTCCGGATAAATCGGTGAAACCGGACACCAATATGTGGAGGAGAAACACAATGAAGAAATTGATTTTGGGCGTCGCCTTCGCGGCGCTGATGAGCTCATCCGCCTTGGCCGCCAAGGTTGGCGTGTCGATGGCCAAGTTCGACGACAACTTCCTGACCGTGCTGCGCAACGGCATGATCGAGCAGGCCAAGGGCATGAGCGGCGTGGAGCTGCAGGTCGAGGACGCGCAGAACGACGTTGCCAAGCAGCTCGACCAGATCAAGAACTTCGCCGCCTCGGGCGTCGATGCCATCATCGTCAACCCGGTCGACACTTCGGCCACGCAGGCGATGTCGGATGCCGCGGCGGCCGCCAAGATCCCGCTGGTCTATGTCAACCGCGAGCCGGTCAATGTCGACACGCTGCCCGACAACCAGGCCTTCGTCGCCTCGAACGAAGCCGATTCCGGCACGCTCGAGACCAAGGAAGTCTGCCGCCTGTTCAAGGAAGCCGGCAAGAAGGAAGCCAATGTCTATGTGATCATGGGCGAGCTTTCCAACCAGGCCGCCGTGCAGCGCACCAAGGACATCGACGATGTGATCGCGACGCCGGATTGCAGCTTCATCAAGATCATCGACAAGCAGACGTCGAACTGGAACCGCGACGAGGCGCAGAACCTGATGACCAACTGGCTGTCGACCGGCAAGCCGTTCGACGGCGTCATCGCCAACAATGACGAAAGCGCCATCGGCGCCATCCAGGCGATGAAGGCCGGCAACATCGACATGAAGGCGGTTGTCGTCGGCGGCGTCGATGCCACCCAGGACGCGCTGGCGGCAATGCAGGCGGGCGACCTCGACGTAACCGTGTTCCAGGACGCGGCCGGCCAGGGCGCCGGCGCTCTCGATGCGGCGCTCAAGCTCTCCAAGGGCGAGAAGGTCGAGCACAAGGTCTACGTGCCCTTCCAGTTGGTGACGCCGGCCAACATCGACAAGTTCCTGAAGAAGAACTGAGCCGCCAACGGTTCGATACGGAGCGGCGCTCTCGATCGCGACAGCGCCGCTCCCCTCTCTCCCTCGGCGCCGGCACGGCGCGAGGGCGACCGCGGCTGATGGAGGACAGGATACGTGGCACAGACATCTCATGGCGTCGGCGGCGTCGGCTATGATGCGAGGAAGCGCACATGGCCGGCCGAGTTCAATGTTTTCCTGGCATTGGTCATTCTCGTCGTCATCTTCGAACTGATCGGCCGCGTCTTTCTCGGCGACAGCTTCCTGTTCAACACACGCAGCGACGTCGGCGGCATCTTCAACGAAGCGCGCCTGCAGATCATCATCCTGCAGGTGTCGATCGTCGGCATCATCGCCATCGGCGTGACGCAAGTGATCATCACCGGCGGCATCGACCTGTCCTCGGGCTCGATCGTCGGCGCGACCGCCATGATCGCCATGAGCTTCGCCCAGGTGGCGACGGTCAACGGCAACCCCAATCCCAAGGCGATGTTTTTGGCGCAAGGCTGGACGGACCTGCCTGTCATCGTGCCGCTGCTGGTGGCGATCGCCTGCGGCCTGTTTGCCGGCCTGGTCAATGGCGCGCTGATCGCCTACACGCGCATTCCGCCGTTCATCGCCACGCTCGGCATGATGGTGACCGCGCGCGGCATCGCCAAATGGTGGTCCAAGGGCCAGCCGATCTCGTTTCCCACCGAGAGTTTCGCCGGCATCGGCAAAGGCCTGATGCCCGTCGTCATCTTCCTGTCGCTGGCCATCCTGTTCCAGCTGATCATGACCTACACCAGGTACGGCAAGCACTGTTATGCGATCGGCTCCAACGAAGATGCCGCGCGCATGTCCGGCATCAAGATCGCCAACCACAAGATCCTGGTCTACGTCATCGCCGGCATTCTCGCAGCGCTCGCCGCCGTGGTGCTGAGCTCCAAGAACCTGACCGCGCAGTCCGGCATGGGCGTGATGTACGAGCTCGACGCCATCGCCATGGCGGTCATCGGCGGCGTCTCCCTGTCGGGCGGGCGCGGCTCGATCATCGGCACGGTTATCGGCTCGCTGATCTTCGGCGTCATCATCTCCGGCTTCACCTTCCTGCGCCTCGACGCCTACTACCAGGAGATGGTCAAGGGCGTGATCATCGTCGGTGCGGTGGTTCTCGACCAGTGGCGCCAACGCCTGCGGGCAATGAGGGCATGACCATGTCAGACATCGTCCTGAAGACCGAAAACCTGACCAAGCGCTATGGCGGCGTGCATGCGCTGGAAGGCGCGAATTTCGAGCTGCGCAAGGGCGAGCATGTCGCCATCATGGGCGACAACGGCGCCGGCAAATCGACCTTCGTGCGCCAGATCACCGGCGTCGAGCAGCGCACAAGCGGCCAGATCTGGTTCGACGGCATGGAAGTGAATTTTGCCGGGCCGATCGAGGCTCGCACGGCCGGCATTGAGACCGTGTTCCAGAACCTGGCGCTGGCCGACGATCTCGACGTGCCATCGAACCTGTTCCTCGGCCGCGAGAAGGTGCTGTTCAACCTCGGCCCGTTCTCGATCCTCGACCGCAAATACATGCGCAAGGCGACCGAGGCGGCGCTCGTCCGCACGGCGGTGAAGATCCCCAATCTGTCCAACACCATCCGCCACATGTCGGGCGGCCAGCGCCAGTGCGTGGCGATCGCCCGGACGGCGACCTTCGCCTCCAAGCTGATCATCATGGACGAGCCAACGGCTGCCCTTGGCGTGCAGGAGACCGCGCAGGTCGAAAACATCGTCCGTACGCTCAAGGACAATGGCGAGCCGCTGATCCTGATCAGCCACAATATGCGCCAGGTGTTCGATCTCTGCGACCGTATCGTCGTGTTCCGGCGCGGCCGCATCGTCGCCAATCTGCGCAAGGAGAACACCGACGGAAACGATATCGTCTCCTACATCACCGGCGCCAAGACCGGGGAGGCGGAACTCGCAGCCTAAAACAGGACGATCACCCTGTTTTAAGGACGATATGCGTGCTTGAAGCAATCTTGCCCCTTCCTCAGAGAAGGTGCGGACACAACTCTCTCTAACCCATCCCCCCAGAGGAAATACCCATGACCGTTCGCTTCGCTCTCCTCGGTGCCGGCCGCATCGGCAAGGTCCACGCCCGCGCCGTCGGCTCCAATCCGCAGGCCAAACTGGTTGCCGTTGCCGATGCGTTCGAGAAGGCCGCCAAAGAGCTGGCGAGCGCCTATGGCGCCGAGGTGCGCAGCATCGAGGATATCGAAAAAGCCGGGGATATCGACGCCGTCGTCATCTGCACGCCGACCGACACCCATGCCGATCTGATCGAGCGCTTCGCCAAGGCTGGCAAGGCGATCTTCTGCGAGAAGCCGATCGACCTCAACGTCAAGCGCGTCGAGAAGTGCCTGGCCGTGGTCGAGAAGACCAAGGCGACGCTGATGGTCGGCTTCAACAGGCGCTTCGATCCGCATTTCGCCGCCGTGCGCAAGGCGATCGACGACGGCGCCATCGGCACCGTCGAGATGGTCACCATCACCTCGCGCGACCCCGGCGCGCCGCCGATCGACTACATCAAGCGCTCGGGCGGCATTTTTCGCGACATGACCATCCATGATTTCGACATGGCGCGCTTCCTGCTCGGCGAAGAGGTCGTGGCGGTCAGCGCCCATGCCTCGGTGCTGGTCGACAAGAAGATCGGTGCTGCCGGCGATTTCGATAGCGTCAGCGTCATCCTGGAAACCGCTTCCGGCAAGCAGGCCGTCATCTCCAACTCGCGCCGCGCCACCTATGGCTACGACCAGCGCATCGAGGTGCATGGCTCGAAAGGCATGGTTGCCGCCGAGAACCAGCGGCCGGTGTCGATCGAACTGGCGAACGAGAAGGGTTATACGCGCCCGCCGCTGCACGACTTCTTCATGACCCGCTACCTCGACGCCTACGCCATTGAGATCGCCGCGTTCATCACAGCCGCGACCTCGGGCAAGAAAGCGTCGCCGAGCGGCGCGGATGGGCTGGTGGCGCTGAAGCTGGCCGATGCGGCGCTGAAATCAGCAACGACCGGCAAGACCGTCCGTCTCGACAAGTAAGAACCCTTGGAAAGAACCACAGGAGCAGAGCGATGAGCGGAACAGCCGGTCGCAATTCACAGACACGCGCCATCGTCACCGGTGGCGCCCAGGGGATCGGCTTTGCCGTTGCCGAAGCGCTGGCCGACGAGGGCTGCCGGGCACTGGCGCTCATCGGCCGCTCGCAGGAGAAGGGCGACAAGGCCGTCGCCCATTTCAAGAAAGCGGGCGTCGACGCGATCTTCATCAGCGCCGACGTCTCTAAAGTGGCCGACTGCAAGCGCGCCGTTGCCAACGCGATCTCGCATTTCGGCACCATCAACGCGCTGGTCAACGCCGCCGCGACATCGGCGCGCGGTTCGCTGGTCGAAACCAGCGAAGAGCTGTTCGACACCATCTTCGACACCAATGTGCGCGGCCCGTTCTTCCTGATGCAGGGCGTGGTGGCGCATCTCTTGGAGAAAAAGGCACCCGGCTCGATGGTCAATGTGCTGTCGATGTCTGCGCATACCGGCCAGTCGTTCCTGACGCCCTATTCGACCAGCAAGGGGGCGCTGATGACGCTGACCAAGAACGTCGCCAATGCCTATCGCCACAACCGCATCCGCTGCAACGCGGTGCTGCCCGGCTGGATGGACACAGAGGGCGAGGACATCGTGCAGAAGAAATGGCACGATGCGCCGGACGACTGGCTGGCAAAGGCCGAAGCGGCGCAGCCGATGGGCCAGTTGGTGAAGCCGGACCAGCTAGCACGGTTGATCAGCTACATGGTCAGCCCGCAGTCGGGCGTCATGACCGGATCGCTGGTCGACTATGACCAGAGCATTGCGGGGGCTTCGCCGGAATAGGATCGGCGAGTCTAGCGGAAACGCCCATAATTTCGTCATCCACGGGCGGAGCAAGGAGCGTAGCGACGCGGCGCAGACCCGAGGATCCATGCCGCGACTTCTGAGCGTTGCTGCGGTGCGAAATTCTGCTCCGATGCACTCCACGGCTGAGGTCACGGCATGGATCCCAGGGTCTCCGCGACGGAGCTTCGCTCCTGCTCCGCCCAGGGATGACGAAGTTTGGGTGCTTCGGCCATCCCGAATTGTCTCCGCATCACCCACGTGACAAGCGCCTCCGCATCGACTATATGAGCCTCATGATCAACCTGACCGCCACATATTGGTACTTTAGGAGCTCGCTGGCGGCGGGAGGATTGCGCTCGATCTGAAGATTGCAGCAACAAGATCCGAACAGCCGCCATACCTGGCGGCTTTTTTGTTTTCAGCCGGCAGGTTCCCTCTAAATCAAAGAGGAGCATGATGTCGTCCGAAAACCGCTTCACACTTTTCGGCATCATGCTCTCGACAGGAGCAGAAAGCCGTGTTGACCACCACAGACGACCTTCGGGTCAAGGAAATCCGAGAACTGAGTACGCCGGACGAGGTGATGCGGGAGATCCCGCGCACTTTGACCGCGACGCGCACCGTCAGCGCATCGCGCAACGCAACCCATGCCATCTTGAACGGCACCGACGACCGGCTGCTCGTCATTGTCGGCCCGTGTTCGATCCACGATCCGGTCGCGGCCGTCGACTATGCCAGCCGCCTGGCAGCGCTGCGCGAGAGCCTGTCGGACCGGCTGGAGATCGTGATGCGGGTCTATTTCGAGAAACCGCGCACGACGGTCGGCTGGAAAGGCCTGATCAACGATCCCGACCTCGACGGCAGCTTCAACATCGACAAGGGGCTGCGGATGGCACGCAACGTGCTGTCGGCCGTCAACAATCTCGGCCTGCCGGCAGCGACCGAGTTCCTCGACATGACGACCCCGCAATACATTGCCGACCTCGTCGCCTGGGGCGCGATCGGCGCGCGCACGACCGAGAGCCAGATCCACCGCGAACTCGCCTCGGGCCTCTCCTGCCCGGTCGGCTTCAAGAACGGCACCGACGGCAATCTTCGCATAGCCGCCGAGGCGGTGAAATCCGCCGCCCAGCCGCATCATTTCATGGCGGTGACCAAGGGCGGGCGCAGCGGCATCGCCACGACCACGGGCAATGAGGACTGCCACGTCATCCTGCGCGGCGGCGTTCAGCCCAACTATGATACGGCGAGCGTCGAAGCCGCCGCTGTGGAACTCGCTCGTATCGGCGTTGCGCCCAGGCTGATGATCGATGTCAGCCACGCCAATTCGGCCAAGAAGCCCGAGAACCAGCCCAAGGTCGCGGCCGATGTCGCCGGCCAGGTCGCGGCAGGCGACGAGCGCATCATCGGCCTGATGATCGAGAGCAATCTCGTCGCCGGCCGGCAGGACGTGGTGCCGGGCAAGCCGCTGGTCTATGGCCAGAGCATCACCGATGGCTGCATCGACTGGGCGACCACCGAGACGGTGCTGCACGGCCTTGCCGGCGCCGTCGAGTGGCGCCGCTCGGCACGCCGCGCCATGATCGACAACCGGCAGGGAGCCGCTTGAGCCACTATTGCCGGCCTTTGCCCGGCACGGACCCCCACCCCTAACCCCGCCCACAAGAGGGAGGGCAATCGCATATGGATACTTGCGAAGAAGGACCCCCACCCTAACCCTCCCCACAAGGGGGAGGGAACGCTGCCGCGCACTCCTACTCGAACCTTTGACGCCTGAAAACGTCGGCAGTTTGCCGTTGTCAGGTAGTGTGCTGAGAGTTCTGCAAATTCGCTGAGAGAGGGCGGTCATGGCAGGCTGGTGATGTTCAACGTCACCGATTCCCGCG